>JBDUAO010000160.1:0-4856 GCA_040004595.1 Candidatus Dormiibacterota bacterium
CCGGCGTCCTCAACCACCTGGCGGAGCACCGGGACCGTGCGCTCGACGCGTTCGCTGGCCTCGACGCGGACGCGAGTGCCCCCCACGTGGCCACGGGCTTCACGGCGTACATCGATCTTGACTTCGTCGCCGAGCCGCATCGCCTCAACCGACGCGTCGACGAGCGTGGCGTCGCCCCCGGCATCGACCAGCGCACCGAGGGCCATGTCGCCCGAGATGCCGGAAAAGCAGTCGAAATACGCGATCGTCACGCGCGCGTCCTTTTGATCTTCACGGCTGCCGCGCCGATCGGCCGCATGCTTTGCGGCCGCTTAGCGATCCGAACCGAGACCGCCGCCACGCGCTCCAGACCTATCACCTGCTCGGCGATCCGTTGAGCAAGGGTCTCGATGAGCTTGGCCGATTCGCCCTCGATCACCGCCTTGGCGATCGCGTAGATCTGGCGATAGTCGACGGTTTCCTCGACCCTGTCACTCCGGCCTGGCGCCACAAGGTCAGCGTCCACCTTGACGTCCACCTTGAACTCCTGCGGCTCCTTACGCTCAGCCGCACGCACTCCATGCCGTCCGCTGAACACCATGCCTTCGAGCGAAATTCGGTCCATTCACCCAATTGTCCGTCGTGGGGACATCGGAGATTATTTTCGTGACGAGGCAGGCAAGTCTGGCAGTGCGTGCGGCCGCCACTGGAATGTCGGGTGGTCCGAGAAGCCGCTCGGGCGCGGGTGATCGGCTGAGATTGGCGGAATCGAACTCGCGCTGCCAAGGTTGAGAACTAGGTATGGCTGAAACTCGCAGCAAGACGTCTAACCCGTGGGTCGTGCTGGTGGTCCTGGTTACCGGCTTTTTCATGATCATGCTGGACACCACGATCGTCAACGTGGCCATCCCAGCCATGAGCGCGGGGCTGAAGATCAGCCTCGACGGGATCCTGTGGGTACTCAACGCCTACATCCTTGTGTACGCAGTTCTGCTGATCACCGCAGGCCGCCTCGGCGACCTGTACGGACAGCGGAACCTGTTCGCAGCCGGCCTGGCAATCTTCACCGTCGCCTCGGCCCTCTGCGGTTTGTCGCAGGACGAAAATCAACTGATCGCAGCCCGCGTCCTTCAGGGAGTTGGCGGCGCCCTTCTCGTGCCTCAGACCCTCGCGATACTCACAAGCCTGTTTCCGCCAGAGCGCCGCGGTGCAGCCTTCGGAGTCTGGGCAGGCGTCGCCGGACTGGCGACTCTTGCCGGGCCAACCATCGGCGGGGCCATCGTCACGTATGTGGACTGGCGGTGGATCTTCTTCGTCAACGTTCCGATCGGCATCGCCGCACTGGTCGCCACCTTTATCATCGTCCCGGACCTGCGGCCCGGCCGCCGACACGGCTGGGACGTCGTGGGCATCTTCCTCTCGACCGCCGGCCTCTTCGGACTTGTCTTTGGGCTGATCGAGGGCGAGCGCTTCAACTGGGGGGAAATCGGCTCCTACGTGGTCACGATCCCCGAGGTGATCGGCCTCGGCGTGGTGCTCTTGGTCCTATTCGTGGTCTGGGAGCGCTTCCAGTCGGAGCCGCTGGTCCCCCTCTCACTTTTCGAAGAGCGCAACTTCGCTGTTGCCAACTGGATCGGCGCATCGATCGCCTTCGGGATGATGAGCCTGTTCCTGCCCATCGTCATCTACCTGCAGTCAGTACGCGGCTTTTCCGCCCTGACCGCGGGACTCACGCTGGCGCCAATGTCGTTGACATCGATGCTGGTGGCTCCGTTCGCCGGACGCATGGCTGATCGGATAGGCGGCAAGTACATCCTCATGACCGGCGTCTTCGTCTTCGCCGTCGGATTCGGATCGTTGACGATCGTCGCCGGTCCGGACTCGACCTGGTTGACCTTCCTGGTGCCCGCCATAGTCGCCGGCGCCGGGATGGGCATGACATTCGCACCTCTGACCACGGTCGCCATGCGCAACATCGAGCCGCGAATGGCGGGCGCCGCATCCGGCGTGCTCAATACGACCCGACAGGTCGGTCAGGCGGTGGGCAGCGCCGTGGTGGGCGCCGTGCTGCAAAACCGGCTGGCGATCACGCTGCACGACCAGGCCGTCAGCCATGCATCGGCACTGCCGCCTGCGTTCAGAGACAAGTTCATCGCTGCATTCAGCTCAGTCGCCACCAGCGGCTTCCAGATCGGGACGGGCGAGAACGGCGCCACGCTGCCATCAGGTCTGCCGCCCCAGGTTGCCCAGCAGCTCACAGCGCTCGCTCACGAGGTGTTCGTCAGTGGCTTCATCGATGCCCTCAAGCAGACGCTCGTCCTCCCGATCGCCGTCCTCGCGCTGACTGCATTCTCGGCGCTGCTGCTCAAGCGCCGCGCGACGCAGGCCGCTCGGTCGGTCGAGCGTGCGGCGGGCGAGGTCACAGCCGCAGCGAGCTAGGCTTTGGCGTCAGTGGGCGCCCCCTCTGACGGCTGGCTCGAGCGCGATGGCGTCGGCCTGCACTATCTCGAATGGGTGCCGGAATCCGGCGCGGGCGGCATACCGCCCCTCCTATTGCTGCATGGGCTCAGCTCGAACGCCCGCTACTGGGAGCGGCTTGCGCGGCTGCTTCCTGAGCACCGGCTGGTAGCGCTGGATCAGCGCGGCCACGGTCTCACCGGCCAACCTCCGCGGATGCCGGCCTTCCCGCACGGATACGCAATGGAGGAGTTGCTGAACGACGCCGAGTTCGTGATCGAGGAGCTGGGCCTTCATAAGCCGGTCGTTGTCGGGCACTCGTGGGGCGCCACCGTTGCACTGGAGCTGGTGGGCACGCGCCAGGGCATCGCGGGGGGACTGGTGTTCATCGACGGTCCTGTGCAAAGCGCTGCCAATCTCTTCAGCTGGGAAGAGGCGCAGAAGGTCATGCAACCGCCGCTGCCACGATTTACGTCGTTCGAGGAGGCAGTCTCGCAGTCGAGGCTCGATTTCGAAGGCGCGTGGGACCAGGATCTCGAGTCATTCGTGAAGGCAAGGGTCATTCCCGATGGCGACGCGCTGATCCTGACGCTGACCGCGCCGGTACGCCTGGAACTGCTTCGGGGACTGTACGAAGCCCAACCCGATGTCTTGTGGCCGCGCGTGGCGGTGCCGGCGGCCGCCCTGCTGGCCAGGCACGGCCCAGCCAGGATCGCGACCTCTCGCGAGGCGGGCGCGGCGAGACTGGCAGATCTGGCACCAAACGTCGAGCTCAGGTGGTACGAATCGCCGCATGACATTCCGCTCTTCATGCCTGCAGAGGTGGCTTTGGCGATCGAGCACGTTGCGTCGCTGGCTGCCGGCGATATGTCAGAGGCGACCACCGGATAGGAGCTTCAGCGCTGCCAGCAGCGCAGCAGCGCCGACGAAGGCGACGACGATGCTGCCCCAGAAGCCAACCGTCGTGTTCGCACCGAAGATGGCAGCCAGGATATAGCCCCCGATGAATGCACCGGCGACTCCAACGAGGATGTCGGCGATGCAGCCAAATCCGCGACCGGCCACGACACGTGCAGCGACAGCGCCGGAGATCAGTCCGACCAGGATCCACAGCAGCCAGGATCCCGGCTGTAGGTTCCAGCTCGGCAGTCCAGCGAGCGCGTGAATCAATTCTTCGCCAGCCAGCTCGCGATCATGGTGAAGACCTCCTCGTTGTCGCGGTCGTTGAACGGCTCATGGTAGCGGCCTTCCAACAACCTCAGCTCGCTCATCGCCCGTGCCTTGGCGTGCAGCTCCTTGCTGCCTTCCGGATCGATAAGACCGTCGTCTGTGCCGGCCAGAATCAGGAAAGGGACCTTGATCTCGCCCGCACGAGTGAGAATGTCGTGCGTTGCGGACAACCATTCGGTGTACAGGCGGCTCGAAATCTTGCTGTGGACCAGCGGATCTGCGCGGTATGCCTCGACCACCTCGGGGATTCGCGACAGCAGCTTGGGGTCGACCTCGTTGTCGAGCGCAAGCCTGGGCAGCAATTTGGAAGCGGTTGTTCCGAGCTTGATCTTCCACGCCGGAACCGCAACCTTAACCTTCAGCGCAGGGCTCGACA
Organism: Candidatus Dormiibacterota bacterium; assembly: GCA_040004595.1. GTDB lineage: Bacteria > Chloroflexota > Dormibacteria > Dormibacterales > Dormibacteraceae > Palsa-872. The sequence goes on from JBDUAO010000160.1 coordinate 4,043, forward strand.
CGATGAACCGCCGACTATTGCTCAACTTGCCGCTGAGAACAGCGCTCAACACCGTGGCGCCGCCAAACGAGTGGCCGAGCGGTATGACCTCGCCGCCGGCGATGGAAGACACGCGCGCCACGAAGGCAGAAACATCTTCAATCCATTGCGACCAGGAGTCGACGTGGCCTCGCGGCCCGGGACTTTTGCCATGACCGCGCAGATCGACGGCGAATGTTCCAGAGCCGTGCTTCGCAATTCCTTGCGCGAAACGCTCGTAGCGTCCAGCATGCTCGCCGAGGCCGTGGACTACGGCAAACGTTGTCCGAGCGTCGGCGACAGGCCACGCGCGATATGCGATTTTGGTGCCGTCGACCGAGTCGACGAACCCCTCGGACATGGCGACCTCAGCCGCCAAGGTGCCCGAAGCCTCTCAGGATTTTGAGCGCCTCCGACTCAGCCTCCAGCAGCGTTGGCGCATAGGCGCGAATACCGCATAGAGCGTAGGCCCACTCGGGACTCTCGGGACCCTGCGAGTGAAGCCGAAACGTGGGCGGATAGAAAAATATCCTCTCGCCCTGCACCTTTTTGATCACCGGCCGCTTGGCCAGAACTTCCTCGAGCGCAAGGCCACTCGGCAGGCGACCGCTCCTGAACTCCAGGTGACGGAGCTTCGCCAGCGGATGGTCCTCGTCCCTCATCGCGACCCTGATCCCATACTCCGCGCTCAGATCTCGGATGAAAATCGTGATGATGAGAGCGTCCGTCTCGTCACCGGCCATCTTCACAAAGCCGGCGGCGCTGAGGTCGGCCTTCTCCTCGATTCGAAGGTGGC
>JBDUAO010000161.1:0-4801 GCA_040004595.1 Candidatus Dormiibacterota bacterium
GTGCCTCGTCCGCCACCGTGGCCGAGCTCTACCAGCGGTACCTCAACCGCGTCGGCAGCGAGGTCGATGATTGGCCACTGTGGACCTCGAGTGACGTCACCTTCGTCTCGACCGGTCCCGACGCGCTGCGGCCGCTCACGGTTCAGCCCAAGCTCGAGGCCTACCGGCGCAATTCGTTCACACTGGCCGGCTATCCGAGCGACTGGTTGGTGCCCCCGGCCGCCAGAGACCTGTGGTTTCGCACGGTGACGGCGCACCTTCCACAAACGGAAGCCGCCAACCGTTACTGGAACCCGATCGGCCAGTACAACCCGGCGTGCCTTCCCGGTTTCACCACTCTCGGAGGCGGCAATGGGCTGGATGGTTACGCGGCTCCCAGCATTACGGCGTTGGACGGCCATGTTCTTCTCCCGACCCGCTCTCTCGGCGGCTATGTGAACAGCCCTCCGCTCGTGCTCACGAACCTATCTGGCGCTCAGTGGTTTTCGACTCCACCTTCGTTTACGAGGATGCCTGGGGCTCGCTTCATTAGCGCCATCAGGCTCAAGACCGATGTGGGGGACCGACCGACGCAACAGGCGCAGGACCGCCTCGCTTCGATCGCGTACGCGATCCAGTCTGCGACCGGGCTGGACGTGGACATCGTCAAAGGGGCGTCGGCCCGGCCCATCACGATCGCCCTGCCGGCCGGCAGCGGCGGCCGACCCGCGCTGCTTGCGACCGAGATGTGGTCGGTTAAGGGGGCGGCACTGCGAGTCACCCGACTCGTGGACGTTGATTCGGCTTTCTTGATACTGCTGTCGGTTCTGGCTTCGGGGCTGGTCGTTGGCGAGACTGCCTACGTCGGACTCCGCCGCCGACAGCGCGAGTTTGCCACCCTGCGGGGCCTCGGCTGGCCGCTCAGCTACGTGGTGGGAGTCGTGATGTCTGAGATCGTGCTGCTTGGCCTCGCGGCCAGCGCGGTGGCGATCGCCGGAATCGCCGTTGCGAACCGGTGGTCGGGCTTGCCGCTGGATTGGAGGACTCTCGCGGCAGTGCCGGCGCTGCTGCTGGGTGTTTCGATCATCGCCGGAACCATTCCGGCATTTGCCGTTAGTTCCGGCAGCGTGTCGGAGCGCATGGCCGGCATGAATAGGTCAACGCCCCGCGTAGGCATCCGGCATTCCTGGGCCGTGGCCTGGTGGGATATGCGGATGACCGGGCGGGTCGAGACCATGGTCACCGCGCTGAGCATCGGAGTGAGTGGAGCCGCTCTGGGACTTGCGATACTTTCCATCAGTGGCGCCTCGGGCGCCCTTGGATCGAGCCTTCTGGACATGAGCACTCGCCAGCATCTGCAGCAGTTGCTGGTGGGTCTAGCGACGACGCTCGTAGTGCTGGGAATCTTCGGTGCATCCGCGGTCTCGACCACGACCTTCATCAACCGGCAGCCTCAGTACGCCGCCTTGAGGGCGATGGGCTGGCCCCGAAGTTCAATCGCCACCGCGCTGGGCATTCAGGCCGGCGTCTCCGCGGTCCTTGGGGGGCTCATCGGGGTTTCAATTCTGGCAGCCGCGTCGTTAGTCGGCTCCAGCACGTCGGTCGCTCTAGGCGCCCTCGCTGCGGCGGCCGCGGTGGCGCTCGTCGCTGTCATTCCAATGTCATTTCTGCCCGTGCTACTGATATACCGCCGCTCGACCGCGCAGCTCCTCGATGGCCCCTGACCAGTCCAACCTGACATGAGTCGACTTGTGGGCGCACCAGCGGTGCTTTGGTAGGGTTGCCCCATGCCATCCAGCCTCGGCTACGCGATCCTGGCCCTGGTGGCATCGAAGCCTCAGAGCGGTTACGACCTCGCTCGACAGATGAAGCAGCCGCTCGGTGAGTTCTGGCAGGCCAAGCACGGCCAGATCTACCCCGAGCTGGCGCGCCTCGAGAAGGCTGGGCTTGTCGAATTCAACGAGCTCGCACAGAAGTCGCGTCCCCCGCGCAAGGTTCATGCGATAACACCCGCAGGAAAGGCGGAGCTGGTCAGTTGGGCTTCGAAGCCACCCCAGGAGCGCCCCCGGAACGATGAGCTGGTGATCAAGGCGCACGCCCTGCGGCGGATCTCTTCAATCGCCGCCATGGGCTTGCTCCAAACGGAATTGGAAGCCCACGACCACCGCCTCGCCGCCCTTGAACAGAGACGGGCCGCACTGGAGTCGAGGAACCTGAGCGGCCTTGGCATCGACTCGCCACGATTCGGCGACTACGCCGCGCTGCGCCACGCCATCGGCACCGAGCGGGAATACGTCGCGTGGTGTCGCTGGCTCCTGGCGGAGGTGTCCCCGAAGACTAAGGCCCGCCCGGCGCACCGTCCGAGTCGATCAAAACGACAGGTCGCAAGCCACAAGTAGCGGGAACTAGACCAGGGCCGCGACCTTCGACCCGGTCCGCGCGCCGTGATCCAACAGGATGGCGACCAGCCTCGAGCCATCGCCATCAAGCTCGATCGCCCAGTCAAGAGCGGTTGCTCCGAGGGAGTCGCGCGCCTCTGGATTGGCACCGGCCAGCAGCAGTTGACGCGTGATCTCAGCATCGCCTGCCGCGATTGCCGAATGTAGAGGAGCGATGCCTGCGTCCCGTGGGTTCACCTCGACCCCGGCATCGATGAGCTCCTGGACCATGCTGATCTCGCGACTCACCACGCCGAAATGGAGCAAAGGCAGGCCATGGACGCCGCGCGCATCTCGGTGCTTGACCGCGAAGCGGTCCATGGCCGCGCTCAGGTCGCCCGCCGCGCAGGTGGCGAAGAGATCCATTTCGGCGCCCATCGCGAGAAATCTACGGAGCAGCATCGTGTGTCCGACATGACTCGCTGCCTGCAGTGCGGTCTCACCCCAGCTCGATCGGCAGAAGGCCAGGTCGGGGGCCAGGGATAACAGCCATTCCGCAGCCAGCGGATCGGAATGGGCCGCAGCTACGATGACGTCGACTGGGTCGTTGATGCAATCCGAAGGCTTTAAGTAGCTCGATTGCCAGGTCATGCCATTTCGGCGCGCAAATGTGCGCGAGGAGCTCAGGCAGCGCGTTCGATACAACTAATTTCGCCTCGACGGTTGGCGCCTGGCCTGGACGGCCTGACCGGAAGGGCGACGGCTGCGCGCCCGGAACGCCCTGACCTTGACCAGATTTCCGCAGATGTGCGGGTCGCACCATCGACGGGTCCTACTGCCGCTGTCGTCGAAAAATATGAAATGGCAGTCCGGATTGCCACAACGCTTGGTCCGGTTCAGGGAGTCATTCGCGACGAGCTCCGCAAACGACGCGACGACCGCCGCCAGCACCGAGTCCCAACCGGCCTCGACTGCTTCCAGCTTGATTTCGAACACGCGGCGGCCTGCATTCGGCTCAACCTCCCTCAGCCGCCACTTATAAGAGGTTGCTGCGAGCACCCTGTTGAGGCCACGCAACTGGACGGCCGACGGAATTGCGCCGGCCTCGAGGAGCTCGCGAATCAGCGATCGAACCGCTTTCATCCGTTCCATCGCGCCGGCGGACGGGTTGATCGGCGCGATAACGCCCCATCGGTCCGTGAACCAGCGGCGCCACTCGGGCGTTGTCATGCGATCGAATCTGCCCGGGCCACCCCTGTGATCAAAGAGGTCGCTGTTTACGAAGTCGAGGCACGCATGATCGAAAACGGTGTGCGGAATTGGCCTTGCCCGCAATTGGGTCCCGGTAGAGGGCGGCTTGTACCTGTTGGTCATGGTGTGGAATCGAGGTCGGGCAACTCGCCTACTTCCAGACCAGCTCGCTTACGACCCCATCGACCTGGACGAGCCACAGCTCGTTTGCATCGGCCGCTGCAGAGGTGGATGCGATTCCGACTTTCTCGGCGACCGTTCCCGTCTGAGCGTTCATGCGCACGGTGGTCGGCCCGCTGATCCACACGCCGTCAGGCCCGACGCCGAGCTCGTCGATCCCCTGACGGCCGATGAAGCCGGGTCCGTCGTGCGTCCATTCCATGGCGCCGGTCGCGCCGTTCACCCGTGAGACATCTCCCCCCATCGAGCCCCGCACATAGACTCCGCCGCCGTAGCCGGCCACGTCGGTGCTCCATCCCTCCATCGCGTAGCGATGGGTCACGTGACCTGTGACCGGATCGACGAGGTCCAGATGTCCAACCCTGGCCCGAGCGCATGCGATCCACACCCCGCTGCTGTCGACGGCCATGGTCGCGGCACCTTCATCCAGGTCACTCACGGTCGTCACCTGGTGCGATGGGATATCGACCATATAAAACGATTGGTCCGCCTCGTACCCCGAAACAAATGCTTTGGTGCCCGCGACGACGACATCCCAGCCGGTTCCAGGCAGGGTGAAGTCGTCGACCCGTTCGTGCGTCAGCGGATCGATCTCGACCAGCTGTGGGCGGCCGTTGTCTATCGCCCACAGGTGCGAGGCGCCCCAGGCGATCGCGTAGGGCGTATCGCATAAGCGCCACCCCCACGAACCCGAGTAGTAGGCGTGGACGCTGTCAGGTGCGCACCCCTTGGCGCGAAGAACGTGTGGATCAGCGACTTTGATCGTGGCGACGATCTTGCCGGTCTTCCGATCGACCTGCGTGACCGTCCCGTCGCTCATGTTTGGAACGAACGCCCAGCCGCCACCGAGCGTGACCGGGCCAGGGGTCTGGCCGACGCTGATGTTCGCGACCACCTTCCATGTCGGCGCCGGCGGGGCCGGTTGAGAGCATGAAACCACGAGGGCGGCGATGACCAGGCCGCCGAGTTGAACACCAAGCTTGCGGCCTTCACAATTCGTCATTTGGTTATGC
>JBDUAO010000004.1:0-46424 GCA_040004595.1 Candidatus Dormiibacterota bacterium
ATGAGAGGGGACCCGGATGGTCCCCCCTCATCGGCGGGCGCTTCGCGCGCGCCTGCTCCTCCTCCGGTATATCGATGGGATTTATTAATGGGGTACTCCCGGCGACCCATGGAGACCATCAATACAAAGCCATGGCCGGGGGGACCCCGGCCAACCCTGCCACGCTAGCAAAGGCGATCAGAGGACCCGGATGGTCCTGCGCGCAAGCGGCGTTGAGGATGGGCCCTACTGAATGCATCGGCGGGCGCTTCGCGCGCGCCAAGCTCCCGTGGGCTATCGGGTCAGGTCTTGGTGGCGGCTTCGGCTGGGACCCAGCCTCGTATCCAGTGGCATGAGGCGTGGCCGGGGTGCTTGGCGAAAAACCGCTGGTGGTAGCCCTCGGCCGGCCAGAATTGGGGAGCGGCGACGATCTCGGTCACGATCGGTTTGTCGAAGTATCGCTCCGCCTGCACCGCCGACCTGCGCGCTGCCGCCTCCTGCTCGGGGCTGTGAAAGTAGATCGCGGAGCGGTACTGTGGCCCGTGGTCAGGACCCTGACGATTCATGGTCGTTGGGTCGTGCATGTTCCAGAAGGCGTTCAGCAGCTCGTCGTATGTGACCTTGGCTGGGTCAAAGGTCACCTCAACCGCCTCGGCATGACCCGTCCTGCCGCTGCAAACCTGCTCGTACGTCGGGTTGTCACGACTACCGCCCGTGTATCCAGAAACCGCGTCGATCACGCCAGGCATCTCGTTGAAGAGGTGCTCGACGCCCCAGAAGCATCCACCCGCAAAAGTCGCTTTTTCCATCTGATCCTCAGCATACGCCGCACCTATGATGCCCCTCGCCATGTCGCACCATCCCGGAGGCGAGCCACCCGCTGCCCCGCCCAAGCGCGGATGGCTCCAGCTCGCCACCGTCGACATCACGCCGCTGCGCCGCCACCGCGACTTTCGGCTGTTGTTCATCGGGCGGCTGGTCTCGTTCTTCGGCAGCATGATCACCTTCGTAGCGGTCCCCTATCAGGTCTATCAGCTGTCGCACAGCGTGCTGCTGGTTGGCTTTCTCGGCCTCACAGAGCTCGCGGCACTGATCGTTTTCGCAATGCTGGGCGGGGCCCTGGCCGACGCCGCCGACCGGCGAACGATGGTGCTTCTGAGCGAAGCCGGTCTGATGGTCGGCAGCCTGGTCCTCGCCGGGAACTCCCTGCTGGCGCATCCCCTGGTATGGCTGATCTTCGCGGTGGCGGCGCTTCAGGGCGCGTTCGACGCTCTTCAGCGACCTTCGCTCGACGCGCTCCTGCCCCGCCTGGTCGACCGCGACGAGCTGAAAGCCGCTGCCGCGCTCGGCAGCCTCCGTGGCACCGTCGGCATGATTGCCGGGCCGGCCCTCGCTGGAGTAATGATCGCCGTGGCGGGTCTCCCGATCACCTACCTGGTCGACGTCGCCACCTTCGTGGTGGGCCTTGTCTCCCTGCTGCTCATGCGAGCCGTGCCTCCACCTTTGGATGCGGCGAGGCCCAGCATCGCCCGAGTGCTCGAGGGGCTCCGTTATGCGAGGAGCCGCCCCGAGCTGATGGGCACCTACGTGGTCGACATCGTCGCGATGCTCTTCGGCATGCCGATGGCCCTGTTCCCCGCAATCGCGCAAAACCTCGGCGGCCCGAGCGTGCTCGGCCTTTTGTATGCGGCACCGGCGGCAGGTGCGCTATGTTTCGCCGCCACCAGCGGGTGGACGCGCCGCGTTCACAGACATGGGATGGGCGTCATCGTGGCGGCCACCGTTTGGGGCATCGCGATCATCGGCTTTGGCCTCATCCCTGGGCTGATCGCGGCCCTCCTTTTTCTGGCACTCGCGGGAGCCGCCGACATGGCCAGCGGCGTGTTCAGGCAGGTGATCTGGAATCAGACGATTCCCGACTCGCTGCGCGGCCGGCTGGCCTCGATCGAGCTCCTGAGCTACTCGGTCGGTCCGATGCTTGGCAACTTCGAGGCGGGTGTCGTCGCGTCAGCGTTCAGCGTGCGGACGTCGATCCTGTCGGGTGGCGTCTTTTGCGTGGTCGGCGTCGTCCTTTGCGCAATTGCGCTGCCGGCGTTTCGCAACTATGACGAGCGGCACCCGACAAGGCCGGTCGAATCGCCACAGGGGGACGCCCAGAAATAGTTCGGTACCCCGGCGCAGCCGAGTACGATCTGCGATCACCGGCGTTCGCCGGATTGTGGCCGTGGCGCCGTTCAGATGATGGGAGTAGCGAAACTGGACAACTTGCTCGTTGGATTGGGTGTCGTGACGGCTCTGCTCGCGCTCTGGGCCGCTGTGTTCGCAACGAGGGCGGATATGGTGACCAGGCGGGCGAGCGCGCTCGCGACCAAGCGCTGGGAGGACACTGTCAGGCCAGCGCCACGCCTCAGCTTCACGACCCCGCCCGCGCCGGGCCAGCCGATCGAGCTGGAGGTGGAGAACCTTGGCGGCACGCTTGCTGCCGGAGCTGTGATCGTGCAGGCGGGCGAGGACCTTTACGCCGGCGAGCTGACCATGCCGGAGCACGCGCCGCCGCGCCGGATCTACCTCAATCCCGTTTTGAAGGCCTGGCAGCGGAAGAACCACCCCGCGTGCCTGCTCCTGGTCGGCCGCGACCTCAGCGGGAAGTGCTGGGACTACCTCGATGGCAACAAGGCGATCCAGGACCCGCGCAAATGGCTGGCAGCGCACCTGCATGAGCTGCGACTGCAGGGCGTCGTCGATTTCCCCGCCGTCACGGGTCCCGCCGCCAAGCCTTAGCGACGACCGGCTACTGCTCCAGACGCGCTTCCAGGTTCAGCTTGACGTTGCCGTGCAGGGCCTTGGAGACGGGACAACCTTCCTTGGCTTCTTCGGCCAGGCGCTGAAACTCCGCGTCGTCGATTCCGGTGACGCGCCCGCGCACGGTGAGCGTCGATGTCGTGATGCCCGTGCCGGGCACGAACTCCACCTCAGCGGTCGTGTTCAGCTCCTCCACCTTGTGGCCGGCCTTGGAAAGGCCATTGGAGAAAGCCATGCAGTAGCAGGCCGCGTGAGCCGCAGCGATCAGCTCCTCGGGGCTCGTCTTTCCGTGGTGACTCTCGGCCCGGCTTGCCCATGACACTGGGAGCTCGGGAAACGCCTCGCTGCCCGGCTTGACCCGACCGCTGCCGCTGGTGAGGTCCCCGTTCCATACCGCTTCCGCCCGACTCGTTGCCGCCATTCCGTCATCTCCTTTTGTTCAGCCGCCAAGAGCACTGGTCGATGGCCATGTGGCCGACACCTGGTCGAGACTCGACTGGGTCTCCGTTTGATCGCGCAGGTCATATACGAATGTAGAACGGTTGCCCGTAGCGCATCCGCGTTGATCGCCCTTCACCCAGACCAGGTCGTCGGTGAGGAAGAAGGGGCGACTCCGTCCGTCTGTGCTGACGGTACCCTGATCGGCCCCGGTGGCCGCGTCAATGACGTGGACGATCGATCGTCCATTCGTCCCACGGGCTGCATATGCGATCCGCTTGCCATCGGGAGATATCGCTGGGTCGATCCAGCTCACGCCCGCCTTAAGTCGCGAGGCGCCTGAGGCCGGAGTCCAGCGCCAGACATTGCCCTGCTGCTCGTAGTACAGCTGGGCCGAGACCGGGGACCAGACGGCCATGCGCGGGCCTCCCAGTCGGCCCCAACCGCCGGCGGGCGGAGTCAGCGCGAACACCGATGCCCGACTTCCAATGACGTTGACATACGTCGCGGCCCTGGGGCCCTGGTTCCACAAGGAATATGCGTTGTGCCCGTCGCGCGAGAAGGCGCCAGAGCGCGAAACGGTATCGGTATCCGCGCATGTCGTGGCCGCCGGTGGGTACACCTGGATCTGCACGTTCCCCGAATCCCATGAGTCGTGCAGGGTTGGCGGGCTCGTGCTGGATACCCATAGGACCTGCGACAGGTCGGGTGCTACCGCGACCAGCCTGCCACCAATGCCCAGCTCGAACACCCTGGCCGTCGGAAGCTCCACCACGGCAGCCACAGGGCTCGAGATGACGACATGGTGCGGATCGAGGATCTCGGTGACCACCACGCCCTGCCCGAATGAGCAGAAGTTTTGGGGGCTGGCCTCGTCGGCATAGTCGCGCAGGAAGGCGCCTGTCTTTCCGTTGATCGTCACCATGGCGACGGGATCGGTGTTGCCGACGTCGCCCGTGCAGCTGATGGCCAGAGTTGATTTGAGGGTCGCGGGGCTGGCCGCCGGCAGATGACCGAACTGCGTCGGGTTCAGCGTGAACAGCGGGCTCGATGACGGCGCTCCGGCAGGCGGCGAGCCGGAGGAATTCGAAATCACAGTCGGCGGCGAATTGCCGCAGGCCGCCAGCAGAATCGCAACAACGATTGCGCTCGCCGTGCGGTCTGATCGAGAATGGTTGAAGGATGGCCATCGAGCCCGGGAACGTACCAACTGGAAACCAGACCATAGACCATGAGTCGGATCGACTCCAGCGGCTCGCTCGCCTGGCAGTGGAGGTGGGCGCCAACGTCCAGGCCGGCCAATACGTGCTCATCAGGGGGCGCGTCGAGCACGCGCCGCTGGCCCGAGAGATCGCCCGCGCCGCATATCGCGCCGGGGCTACTTATGTCCAGGCGGGCTACAGCGACAGGCACGTCGACCGAGCCCTGATCGAGCTCGGGCCGGAGGAGTCGCTGACGTTCTCTCCGGCCGGCGACCTGGCGACGATCGAGGAGCTCGGTTCACGAAACGGCGCGATGATCGCGATCAGCGGCGAGCCCGACCCGACCCTGCTTCGCGACCTTGATCAGACACGTGTCGGGAAGCTGCGTCCCCTTGCAGTGCAAAAGCAATACTCAGAGCTCGTTGGGAGGCAGCTCGTCAACTGGACGATCGTCGCCCTGCCCAATCCAGCCTGGGCCGAGCAGATATTCGGCGAGCCCGACGTCGAACGGCTGTGGCAGGCGGTGGAGAAAGCGGTGCGGCTGGACGCCGACGATCCGGTTGCACGATGGCGCGCGCACATCCAGCACCTGGATGGCATCGCCAAAGCCCTGGACGAACGGCATTTCGATGCGCTCCATTACCGGGGGCCCGGTACCGATTTGACTGTCGGCCTGCTTCCGAGCTCGAGATGGATGTGCGCGAATTTCCACACCGCCTTCGGCATTCGGCACGTGCCGAACCTCCCCACCGAGGAGGTCTTCACCTCTCCGGACCGGCGACGCGCCGAGGGCCGGCTGCGTTCCACGCGGCCGCTCGAGGTCGGCGGGACTGTTGTTCGCGACCTTGAGCTCGTGTTCAAGGACGGAAGGATCACCGAGGTGGACGCGAGCGAGGGCGCAGATGTCGTTCGCGCCCAGGTCGCCACCGATGAAGGTGCTGCGCATCTCGGCGAGCTCGCGCTGGTCGACGGGTCGTCCGAGGTCGGCAAGCTGGGGATCACGTTCTTCAACACGCTCTTCGATGAGAACGCCACGTGCCACATGGCTTTCGGCCACGGCTTCCCGTTCGCCGTCGGCGAAGCGGATCGCGCCGAAGGGCTGAACCCGTCGGCAGTCCACACCGACTTCATGGTCGGCGGCCCCGAGGTCGAGGTCGATGGAATCGAAAAGGGCGGAGCGCGAGTGCCAATCCTGCGAAACGACGAGTTCCAGCTCTCCTAGCCGTCGATGACTCTTCCATTCGATGGTCGTTTTGGCGCCTGGATCGCAGTCGCTGTCGTCCTGATCGTGACGCCAGGACCGGACACGGCGCTGATCATCCGCAACGCGCTTCGCGCTGGGGCAAGATCGGCATCTTTGTCCGCGGTTGGCGTGGGACTTGGAAGCGCCGCCTGGGCGGTGGCGTCCGTGGTTGGAGTCGCGGCCTTGCTGGCAAGCTCTGATGCCGCTTTCACCTTCTTCAAGCTTGGTGGCGCGGCATTCCTGGTTTACCTGGGCCTTCGCACCATTGCCGGCACGTTTGGCGCCTCTGCCACGCGCGCTGCGCAATCAGTTCTTGCGCCACCGACGAGCATGGGCACCCGGAGCGCTTTGCTGCAAGGCGTCCTCAACAATCTTTTGAACCCGAAGGCCGGCGCGATCTTCGCCACGGTCATGCCCCAGTTCATAGAGCCGGGCGACTCGATGGTCCGTCTGGTCCTGATGGTGGCCTGCTACGACGCGATCGTCATCGCCTGGCTGTGCGCGTACGCGCTGGTGATCAGCAGGGCGCGGCACACGAGCGTAGGCGCGCGCGTGAGCAAGGGAATCGAGAGGCTCACCGGTACCGTGATGATCGGGCTTGGCGTGCGGCTCGCGCTCGAGAGGCGCTGATCGCCAGGGAGCATCAGGCCGGTAAGGCGCTCCTTGCAGATCGGGGATGGGCTCTTCAGGCTAAACGTGGAGCTTGGCGATATCGGCCGCGCTTACCGTATCGAGCTGCGGTGTGGCGCCATTGGCCCCAAAGCCAACCAGCTCGAACGCACCCGAAGCATTGTGATACTGGTCGAGAACTATCGGGCCGCCCGCACCCACGTAGTGAATCGTCTTGCCTGCCGCCAGGGCATCCCTGCCCTCCTTGTAGGAGCGCACCTCGATCGCGCCGGCTGAGTCGGCGACGACCTGCGGGATGTACTTGTTGTAAAAGGCCGGGTCAGGGGTCTTGGCCATAATCATTGCGAGCCCCATCATCACGATGGCGTCGTAGTCCGTCTCCGTATAGGGATCCTTGCTCCACTGCTCGGGCTGAGACACGTCGGCTCCTGAAGCCAGAAGCGCGTCATTGAAGACCTGCCAGGCTGGTCCTTGCGAAGGTGCAAAGGGCTGAGCTCCTGCGTAGATCCTCGCCAGGTTGGCGTTGCCAATCGCGGCGCCTACAGCCTTACCCCACGGTGGTTGCACCGTCGCCTGCGTGCCGATCACAGGGATCAGCGCGTGCAGGTGGCGCAGCTGATTGAGATAGGCAGCATCTGTTTGTGGGTCGGCCTCGGTGAATATCACATCCGGATTGGCAGCGATCAAAGCCTGGACTTCGGTCCGGTACGAGCTCCGATCGAGAGCGAGCGACTGATTTATGACGATCTGGCCCCCCAGAGTCCTGAAGGCCGACAGCAGCGTGGGTACGTTGCCCTGTGAGCTGAGGTCATTTCCGAAAATTGCCGCGCCTCTGCGGTAGCCCTTTCGGTACGCGTAAACAGCCATCGCCGCGGCTGCCGCATCATCGGATGGGGTCAGCCGCCAGAAATACTCGTAGGGGTTGTGGTCGAAAGCCTGCACGCCTGCGTCCGAGAACATCGGGATGCGTGCGCGGTTGATGATCGGGACCGTCGCGAGCGCTTCGTCGGAGCTCGGACCGTTGATACCGACCAGATTCTGTGTTGAGGCCAGCATTGTCTGCGCCGCCGGCACCGCGTCGGTCGGATTCCCTTTCGTATCGACCGTTGTGCATTGCACCTGGTGGCCGAGGACCCCGCCCGCCTCGTTGATAAGACGCGCGGCGGGGGCGCAGCCGGCAGCCATCTCGGGGCCGAAGCTGGCATCGGGACCGGTGAACGGGTTGAAGCTCACAAATGTGAGGGTTCCGGTGTAGGTCTTCGGGGTTGCGCTCTGAGTCGTGGTGCCACAGGAGGTGGTGAGAACGACCGCCAGGACCATCAGCGGCGCCAGCGCGATGAAAGTGGGCGGGCTACCCGTCCGGCTGGCCCTGCCCATAGATCGGTCGGACTATAGGGGCGGCCCGAAAACGTGTCAAGAATCAATCCGCGAGCTTCAGATTGCCGCGTGGGTGGTGACAGATACACCTGCCAGAATCAGGGCATGGAGAATCCTGTCTACGAGGCGGTCCGGACGGTCCTCGCCGTTCGTGAGTTCGAGGACAGACCATTACCCGAAGACCTCATGCTGCGCATCGTCGAAACAGGTCGCCTCACAGCGAGCTCCATGAATCTCCAGCCGTGGCATTTCGTGCTGGTCACGAGTCGCGACGAGCTACGCGAGCTTGGCGCGCGAGTCAGTACGGGGCGCTATATCGCAACTTCAGGCGCAGCGATCGTTGTCGCGTATCAACGGGACAGCGAGTACGGCGTGTCGGATGCGAGCCGCGCCATCCAGTCGATGATTCTGGTGGCCTGGGCTGAGGGCGTGGGTTCGAACTGGACGGGATTCGGGGATCTCGACGGCGTAGCCGAGCAGATCGGCCTGCCCGACTCGTATGAGGTCCTCGCGGTCATCCCATTCGGCTATCCGAAGCGCAAGCTCGGGAAGGGAAAGAAGAAACGCAAGCCGCTGGCGGACGTCGCGTCGGCGGGGCGATTCGGCACCCCGCCGACCTGACCCTCAGAGCGGGGACGTCAACTCCAGCTGGATGTTGTCGGGGTCGCGGAACGGCATCACGCAAATGCCGAACGAGGTCAACTCGCGAACCTCTCCGTGAGCCACGCCTCGCTCATCGAGCACCCTGATCGCGGCGTCCATCGCGGCTCGGCTTTCCACGTTGAAGCTCAGGTGATCCAGCCCGACCCGGTTCTCGTCGAAGCTGTCGCCCTGCTCTGCCACCGGCCGCAGGCCTAGCAGGTAGTTGCCCCTGGCCATGACAACGCCGCCCCAGAGCACCGGGTAGCTCGGATCTGACTTCGGGTCGTGGGAGGCAGGCGCCTCAGCCGCGATCTGAAATCCGAGGAGGTCCGTGTAGAACTCGCGACTGCGCTCGATATTCGTGACGGTCAGCCGGATGTGATGAATTCCGCCCAGCTCGATCTGACCAGCCATTTGATTCCCCCTCGATTCACCCAACGCGGATACGGAATGCACCCATTATCCGTCGCGCCTGGCTGCGGGCCGCCGCCGTATGGTGATCACGTGGCCAGCTGGTCCGAGTTCGAGGCAGCCGCGCCGGAGTTCGCTGCGCGCGTGCGGTCGTTGATGTCGGCGCGCAAGCACCTGACGATGGCCACGCTGCGGCGCGATGGCTCACCTCGAATCAGCGGCACCGAGATCGAGTTCGCAGACGGAAGGCTGCAAATCGGGTCGATGCCCCGTGCGGTGAAAGCCCAGGATTTGCAGCGCAATCCGCGCGTTGCCATTCACGGTCCAACCGAGGATCCACCGGCGGCCAGTCCCGCAGGGTGGAATGGCGAGGCGAAGATCGCCGGCACCGCCGCTGAGGTCGGGTCAGACGGTCCGGGACACCGCTTCGTCATCGACATCCAGGAGGCGGTGATCACGCGTCTCAATGACGCCGGCGACCGCCTGGTGGTCGAGTCGTGGAGCCCCGCAAGCGGCCTGCGGACTCTCGAGCGAGAGTGAGCGAGACCTAGTGGTGTTCGCGCTGCTCCTCGGCGATCTCGTCGATGCAAATGGCAGCTGCCAGCAGAAGCGCCGGGTCCTGTCCCGGGCCGATGGCCACGCCGTAAGAGTCCGCGACCGAGAACCAATCCTTTGAGATGTGGGCAACCGCGGCGCCGTTGCTCGTCACCTCGTACTCGTGGCTGGTGATGTTGCCCTCCGCCTCGTATGTAACTCCGCCCTCGACCTGAACCGTGTAGTGCTGGTGGAGGAAGGTCAGGAGCTTCTTGGTCACCGTCGCGTAGAGCTTTCCCTCGCGCAGGATCTTCATCGTCGGACGTACTGCGAGCAGCTTGGATTCGATAGTCAGGAGCTCCGCGCCGTTCGCGTCCTCGAGCAGGAAGGTCTCGCGGAGGCTGAACGCCTTGCCGTCCACCTTATATATCTGCTCGCCCTGCTCATTCTCGATCCAGAAGTCTTCGCCAATCGAGAACAGCTTGCGTTGAAGCTTGAATCGGCTCCAGTTGTCAGCCATCGGCAAACGAACTCTACAGAAACCCATGCGGTCGTCAAGCGGGGTACACCCCGACGTCGGTCGATTTGAAAGACACCCAAACCTCTCCTCCCTCCACCACCTTGAGTTCGCTGATCGCGGCCGGTGTCACCTCCGCCACGAGCGGGATCTCTCCCTCGACGCGCACGCGAACCCTGCCTCCCAACAGCTCGATCACGCTGACGCGCCCAGGCCACGCGTTGCGTGGGCTGCCTTCCGGCCGCCGCTGATGGAGCGCCACGGCGCGCGGGTGAATTACAGCAAACACCTCACCCGATTCGGCAGCGGCGGCAGCTATCACCGATTCATCAGTGATGCGCACCGAGCCATGGTCCGCCTTTCCCCTCAGAAGATTGACACCCACGAGGTCCGCCACATACTGCGATCTCGGCCGCTCGGTGACCTCGGCCGGCGTGCCCGTTTGCACGAGCCGCCCGTCCTCCATCACGACCATCCGATCGGCGAGTGTGGCGGCATCGAGCGGGTCGTGGGTTACCACAAGACGCAGGCCGGGGAAGGAGGAGAGGTGACGCTTGAGGTCGCGGCGAACCTCGGCTCGGGTGGTCACGTCGAGCGCGGCCAGTGGTTCGTCCAGCAGCAGGAGCCGTGGGTCGGGGGCCAGCGCGCGGGCGAGGGCCACGCGCTGGCGCTGCCCTCCCGACAGCGCATCCGGCCTGTCTTGAACATAGGCGCTGAGCCCCACCCGATCCACCCACTGGGCTGCCTTCGACGACGCCTCGGTTGGCCGCGCGCCCCGCGACCGCAGGCCGAATGCGACGTTGTCCAGGACGCTCAGGTGCGGGAAGAGGAGGTAGTCCTGAAAGACGACGCCGATCGAACGATCCTCGGTCGGGACGTACCAGCCCCTGGCGGCATCCTCGAGCGTCCTTCCGTCCAGCTTCACGTATCCGGAGGTCAGCGGCACGAGGCCGGCGACGGCCCGGAGTACGGTGGTTTTCCCCGCGCCGTTCGGTCCAAGCAGGGCGACGACCTCGCCCTCGTCCACGGTCAGCTCCATGTCCAGGGTGAGAGTGCCGAGCGTCAGCTCCAGCCGGGCTTCGAGGCTCACGCTGAGCCTAGCCAGCGATGCCTCAGCGTAACCAGGACTCCCAGCGAGATGACCAGGAGCACGAGGCTGAGGATGTACGAGGCTTCCTGGTTGGACTCAAGAAGCAGGTAAACCGCGAGGGGCATCGTCTGGGTAACGCCGGGGAAGTTGCCGGCGAAGGTGATCGTCGCGCCGAACTCTCCGAGCGCGCGAGCCCAGCACAGCACGGCGCCCGCGAAGAGTGAAGGTCCGATCAGGGGCAGCGTGACCCGCGTGAACACGGTCCAGCGCCTCGCGCCCAGCGTGCGTGCCGCCTCTTCATAACGGCGGTCCATGGACCTAAGGCCGGCCTCGACGGTGATGATCAGGAACGGCATGGCGACGAAGGTCTCGGCCATGACCACGCCGACCGTGGTGAATGGGAGCGTGATGCCGAAGGTGCTGTCCAGCCACGATCCCACGAGGCCGCGCCGGCCGAAGGCGAGCAGGAGCGCGATCCCTCCGACGACTGGAGGCAGGACCATTGGAAGCGTGGTCAGAGCGCGCAGGAGGTTGCGGCCGCGGAACTCGACCCGGGCGAAGACCCACGCCAATGGGACGCCGAGGATCAGCGCGATCGCCGTCGCGGACAACGAGGCGGCGAGCGACAGCTTGAGGGCCTCCACCGTCTCCGGCGCAGTGAGCGCCTTGACTGCGTCTCCCCACGGAGACCTGACGATCAGGCCCAGCAGGGGCAGGATGAAAAAGGCCGCCCCGATCGCCGCCAGGACCGCGACGGCGACCGGGACACGTTCTCGGCGCACGCTCGGTTACGAGGCCGGCAGGAAGCCGAAGGACTGCAGTATGGCCTGACCGTCCGGCGACAGAACATAGGAGATGAAGGCGTTGCCCAGGCTTGAGTTCTTGGTCCGTTTGACCGCGACCATCGGATACGTGGCGATCACGTTGACGGAGTCTGGGATCGGCACTCCAGTGACCTTGCTGCCGGCAGCCTTGACGTCGGTCACGTACACGATGCCCGCGTCCGCCTCGCCCAGCTCGATCTTGCTGACCACTGACTTCACGTCGGTCTCGAGGCTCCTGGGGGTCGCCTTCACGCCCGCCGAGGCCAGGATCTGAAGCGCGTACTTTCCGGCAGGCACCGTCGCCGCCGCAGTTATGTAGATGACACCAGGTTTCGCGAGGTCGGCCAGCCCGCTTATGCCTTTGGGATTCCCGGCGGCCACGACGATCTCGAGCGTGTTGTGGGCGAAAACCCGCGGGGTGCCGACCGTAAAGCCGTCCGCTTGCAGCTTGTTCATGTTCGTTGTGTCGGCGGATGCGAAGAGATCGGCGGACGCCCCCTGCTCGATCTGCGTCACCAGCGTGGGCGAGCCGGCGAAGTTGAGCTGTACAGTCGCGCCTGGGTGGGCGGCCTGGAAGGATGTGCCGAGCGCTTTTGCGGACTCCGTCAACGAGGCGGCGGCAAAGACAGAGATGGATCCACTGAGGCCGGTTGTTTCCGGCGGGCCTCCATTGCCGCCACATGCGCAGACCAACACGGCGACACATATCAACGCCGAAATTCGATTGCTCATCCCGCCCCTAGCCGCGTGGCAGCTCGATCACAACGTTTGTTGCCTTCACCGATGCGACGGCCATCACCCCGGGCTTCAACCCCAGCTCGTCAACCGACTCTCGCGTGATCAGCGACACGATCCGGTATGGACCGGCCTGGATCTCGACCTGGGCCGCGACCGTGTCCTTGATCACCCGCGTGACGATGCCTGAGAACTTGTTGCGCGCCGATTCGGTCACCACGGACGGCACGTCGGCGCGCGGCTGGGCCGCCATGTAGGCGGCAAGAGCGGCTCCGTCGATCTGGCGCTGGCCGCCCGCCGATCGGACCGTCTTGATCTGGCCGCCGTCGACCAGGCGCCTCACCGTATCCGGGCTCACGCGCAGCAGCTCCGCCGCCTGCCCGATCCTTATCCCGCCAGCCACCCCACAAACCATAGCAAATGCAAGGAATTCAGGCGTAATAGCCGTTCGAGGGGATGCTCTTGACCTTGTTCCTGGCATCTGCCAGGTGGCTGGTCGTCGCCACCGACAACGCTACCCTCTTGGCGTGGGGCCGCTATCTGGAATCCGCGTGCTCGACTTCACCCGGGTGGTTTCCGGACCGTACTGCACCCAGCTCCTGTCGGACCTCGGCGCGGAGGTAGTCAAGATCGAGCGACCTGGCACCGGCGACGACTCGCGGGCGTTCGGACCGCCGTTCATCAAGGGCGAGAGCGTGTACTTCCTGTCGCTCAACCGAGGCAAGAAGAGCGTCGTGATCGACCTGGCCTCGGAGCCTGGGCGCGAGGCGGCACGGCGGCTCGCCGCCGAGGTGGACGTGGTGGTCGAGAACTTCAGGACCGGCTACATGGCCAGCGTCGGGCTCGACTACGAAAGTCTTGCCGCGGACCACCAGCGTCTTGTGTACTGCTCGATGACCGGCTTCGGCGAGACGGGGCCTTACAAGGACCGCGCCGGATACGACGTGATGGTGTCAGCCCTGGGCGGCATGATGGGCATCACCGGCATGCCTGGAAGCCCGCCGGTCAAGACAGGCGTGGCGCTGCTGGACGTGGCCACGGGCGTTCACGCTGCCGCCGCGATCAGCTCCGCGCTGTACGAGCGAGAGCGGTCCGGGAAGGGTCAGCGCATCGAGCTTTCGCTGCTCGGCGTTCAGCTTGCGACCCTCATCAATGCAGCGTCTGTCTTCCTGGTCAGCGGGGAGGTGATGGGGCCGCAGGGCAATGCGCACGTGGCGATAGTCCCGTACCAGGCATTTCGCGCCGCCGACGGCTATGTCATCGTCGGCGCCGCCAACGACTCGATGTTCACACGCCTGTGCGATGTGCTGGGCCTGCCTGAGCTGGCGCACGACCGCCGCTTCACGACCAACGCGGACCGAGTAGCGAATCGACAGGAGCTCGAGGCGCTGATCGGCGATCGGCTGGTGCAGGCGCCGGTGGCTGAGTGGGTTGACAGGATCAGCGCCGCCGGCGTCGCTGTGGCGCCGGTCAACTCGATCAAGGAGGTGTTCTCAGATCCGCAGGTCGTCGCCTCGGGCCAGGTCGCCCCGTTCGATCACACAACCCTCGGCGAGATCAATCTCGTCGGTTCGCCAATCCACATGAGCCGGACGCCCGTGGCCCATCAGGGCGCTCCGCCGACCCTCGGCGAGCACACCGAAGAGGTCCTGGGCAAGCAGTAACGGTGGGTTGGCGCTACGGCGCGAGGGAGTCGAGGTTCTCGACGATCGCCTCTTGCGACGTGCGGGCGATGATCACCACCGCCTCTTCGGCACTCCTCTCGTTCGACTCGATGTGCGGAACGAATGGAGGCACATAGACGTAGTCGCCGGGTTTGGTTTCGAGCCGCTCTTCAACACCGTCGGCCATGAATATGAACACCGGGTTGCCCGAGAGCACGTAGATGCTCGTCTCGTTGTCGCCGTGGTGGTGAGCACCCGACACCACGCCGGGAGCCATGTGGGTCTCCCCCATCCAGATTCTGCTGGCGCCCACGGTGGACTCGCAGACCCCCGCACGGCGCACCATGCCGTGGGTCTGCGCGGTGTCCGCGGTTGCCTCCTCGGGAGAAACCCGGCGCAACTGGCTCATCTGCTCATTTCTCGGCATTGATGGGTCCTCGTGCTTCCGGTGACTGCCCCGGCCCGCCGACCGCGCATTGCGACCGGCCGGCCAGGGTGGGCGACGAAATTCGGTTAGTGCCGGTGTGCTTCGACCTTGGTCTCGTGGTGGATGACCTCTCCGTCGTGCCAGTCGGGCTCGGCGGCAAGCAGCTCGCGCATCTGATGGAAGCGCTTGTCCTGCTCGGGCGAGTCGGAGAACTTCTTGTACGCGGCCTTGCTCTCGAAGATCGTGGTCACGAAATGCACGTTCGGGTCGGCGTCCGACTTGAACACATAGGTCGCGACGTGGCCCTCCTGCGCGTTCGCGGTGCCCTCCATCGCCTGCATCATCTTGTCCTCGGCGCCGGGCTTCAGCTGCATCCTGGCTACGGTTCCATACACGGCAAAATCTCCTCGCCCATGGGGCGACCCTTGCGGGGCTAAACGTTTGGCGGAACTGGGGCAGCCTTTCGGCGCTCCAACTCCCGACTGTACGCCCGCCCAACCCCCAGTGCCCGTTGACTTCGGCTACAAGTCGTAGCCACGGGAGGGCCGAATTGCGCGCTCAGGATGCCCTCGCGTCTACTTATCAGTGCATGGATCGAACGGATCGCCCAATGGCGCTGGTCGCCGCCCTCGAGGTGGAGGCCCACGTTTTATCGCAGCGCCTGGCTCCCGCCGCGATTCCGGCCCCGCATCTCTTCATGTGGGCGGGTGTGATTGAAGCCATGCCAGTGGTTCTGGCCGTAAGCGGGGTCGGCAAGGTGGCGGCAGCTCTGGCCACCCAATTCGTGTGCGATTCGTACCGACCACGAGGCCTGATCACGTTCGGGCTGGCCGGAGCAAGCGACAGCGACAGCCAGACCGGACGATTGATCGTTGCTTCCGGCGCCGTTCAGCACGACATGGATGCTCGGCCGCTGACCGACGCGCGTGGAGTGATTCCAGGGCTTGGGACGGCGATGTTCGACGCCGATCCGACGATGTCGGAGTATCTGCGCCGCGCCACGGAGCTCGTCGTCGAAAACCCTGCGATCGTCACCACCGGCCTGGTCCTCACCGGGGACCAGATCGTCACCTCGCGCGAGGTCAGGGACGGCCGATTGCGTGATTTCCCGGATGGATTGTGCTTCGATATGGAGACCGCCGCGATCGCGCAGGTTGCTCACCAGAACGGCATTCCATGGGCCGCAGTGCGCATCACGTCCGATGCCGCGGACGAGAGCTTCAACCTCGACGCGGTCCTGGGTTTCGGCGTGAACACTGCAGCCGACCTGTTTGACGAGATCCTCAGAGCATTCCTGAAAATCAGCCGGCCGGCTTAGCAGTCGAAGGCAGCCTCGTCGTCAGCAATGCCGCGACCAACGAGATGGCCGCCCCAGTGAACAGCAAGGTGTTGAGTCCCTGCCGCACGAGAAGCGCACCGACCACGGCGCCCGCGACGGATGAGAGATAGATGGGCAGCAGGACCAGGTTCAGCGTTGTGGCGCGCCGCTCCACCGGCACCGCGGTGGCCAGAAGCGCGAATACCATGGAGATGGCAGTTGCGGCCGCCGCCCCAAGCGCCACGGCCCCGACCGTGAGCCATACAAGGTTGGGCGCCAGCGCAAGCTCGGCCAGGCTGGCCGCGGCAAGCACGCACGCCCCCGCCAGCAGCGGCCGGAATCCGAAGCGGTCGCCGGCGGCGCCGGCAAGCGGCGACAGCAGCGCGCCAAGCAGAGCTGATGCACCGAAAACGATGCCGATCTGGCCCGCGGCCCCAGCGGTGCCGCCGATGAGCCTGATGACCAGCAGGGGCAGGAACGGGTTGGCGATCTGCAGCGCGAAGTAGGCCAGGCCGAAAACGCCGAAGACGATCAGCGTCACGCGTCCGGTCAAGGCCATCCGCAGGGCTGCGAGCGCCAGGCTGACCGCCGACCCCGACGGCGCCGGCGGGCGGCGTCCCTCGCGCGCGAATGTCAGCAGAATCACGCCGGCAGCCAAAGACAGCGCTGCGTCGAAGGCAAACAGCGTGTGCAGGTTGAGGACGCTGTGATCGACCAGCCAGCCGCCGACGCTGGGGCCGAGCGCAAAGCCGAGCGACGGGCTGACGCCGAACAGCGAGATCGCCAACCCGACTCGCCGCTGCGGGGTGGCGGCGCGAAGGGCGGTCAGCATCACGCCAGTGTTCCCGAGCTGAAAGCCGACCAGGAGGAGCCCAAAGGCCGCCTCCCAGCGGTTCTGCGCGAACCACAACACAGCGAAGACGACCATCTCGACGAAAGCGCTTCGGGCGATGATCGGGATGCGGCCGTAACGCTCAGCCCAGACACCCCAGAAGGGGACCAGGGGCAAGCCGAACAGAAAGAATGCCGCGTTGAGATAGCCCGTCCAAGCCGGCACATCTGCAGGCGGCACCTGCACGGTGGCGAGATAGAGCGGCATGAAGCGGAAGACGTGCGAGACGGTGAAGGCCTCGACGGTCGAGACGATCCCGAAGAGCACGAGAAGGGTGATCCATCCTGATGCCCCATGGTTCGATGTTGCCACCGCCTCATCCGCCGGCATGTCAGCGGACTATAAGCACGCGGCCCTGGTCCGCGCAGCGAAACTCATTTGCGGGACTGTTATGGTGACGCCAGATCCCCGCTCCCTTTTGGAGGACTCAGCCTTGAACGACAAGCCCACGCGCGTTGATCTCAACCGGATGCAGCAGGCATACGACGCCACTCGCGCCAATACCCTGAAGGTTCCAGTTCTGACCCAGCGAGCAGTGGCGCACATCGACAAGGACATGCACATGATCGGTCGCGTCGGCCGGTTCCAGATCGAGTCCGATGAGCCTCCCGAGCGTGGTGGTGACGACCTCGCCCCTGCTCCCCTTCAGTACCTCCTCGCCGGCGCCGCCTTTTGACTGCTGACCCAGCTGGCGAAGTTTTCGCCCCTTTACGAGGTCCCGATCGAAGAGGCTGACGTCGACGTGCGAGCGACCTTCAGCGTGGCCGACAAGTACGACCTTGGCGGCCCGCCAGGCGCCTTTCAGCAGGTGACGTTCGATCTCCACATCAACAGCTCGGCGTCTGACTCTCAGGTTGCCAAGCTCGTCGCCCACGCCGAGCGGGCATGCCACGCGGCGCAAACCTTTCGGGCGCCGGTCCCGGTGGCCTTGAAGGCGACGTTGAACGGCTCGGCGCTGGCTCTGGACTAGGCCTCGCGACCCATCGTTCAACGGGCCGTCAGCCATGTGCTAGCATCCGATCCCGACGTTGCGCCCTACCATCGTAGTGACGCAGTACCCTCTTACCTGGATGCGGCATGAACACTGATGACTGAATCCGCCACGTCCATCGCCGAGCGGCTCACCCAGCTCGGATTCTCACAGTACGAAGCGCGCACCTACGTGGGTCTTCTGATGTCGGAGGGCGCCACTGGCTACAGCGTGGCCAATGACACGGGCGTGCCGCAGCCGAAGGTTTACGAAACGCTGCGCCGGCTGGTCCAGCGGGGGGCCGCGGTCTTGACCAGCGAACGGCCCGCGCGCTACTCGGCGGTGCCGCCGCAAGTTCTGCTCAATGCTCTCGAGAAAGAGTTCGGCGCCAAGGTGAAGGCCGCACGCGACAGCCTCGAGAGCCTGCCCGACCGCCCCGTCAGCGACGGCAGAGTCGCGCTCTCACGGTTGGACAGCTTCGCGACCGCCACCGATAGAGCTATCGACGCACTTTCTCGAGCCCGCAGCCGTGTCTACCTGAGCGGTCGGACCGAAGAGCTCAAAGGACTGGCGGGAGCCGTGGACGAGGCGGCCGGCCGGGGCGTCCAGTTCGTGATCGTGCATTTTGGCCGGCTGCCGTTCCAGCCGCCTCGCGGGCAGATCATGCGGCACGCAAGCACCGAGGGCACGCTCTACGCCTCCCGGAAAGCGCGCCACCTTGCCCTGGTCGTCGACTCGAGGTGGACGCTGTGGGCGCTCGCTCGAGACGGCCGCGAATGGGAGGTGATGTTCGGAGAGTTTCCGTTGGCGGCAAGCCTGGTCAAGTCCTACATCCGCCACGACCTGTTCGTTCAAAGGATGTACGCGGACCTGCCCAATGAGCTCGAGAACCTGTACGGTCCCGGCCTTCTTCAGCTGACGAATCTGTCTGACGGCGAGGCTGCCGGAGAAGCGGCTCCCGGATCGATTGCGGCTTCAGAGTCCTGAGTCGTAGCGACATTCAGAGCCTGATGCGCAAGATCGACCTGCACTGCTATCCAGGAACGCAGCCATGGATCGATTCATACGGGCCGTTCGCGAAGGCGTTGGGCGCGTACTGGAAGCGTGACTGGGTCGCCAAAAGCGAAGACCAGGTCATCAAGGAGTTCGAGGGCGCCGGTGTTGAGGCGGTGCTGGTTGCGTTCGATATCGAATCAGTCACCGGCGCACCGCCATGCTCGAACGATTACGTGGCTGAGCTTCGCGACAGGCACCCAGGAACGATTCTTCAGGGCTGGGCTGCCGTGGATCCCTTGAAGGGCAATGGCGCACTCGAAGAAGCCAGGCACGCGATCGAAGATCTGCACCTTCTAGGCTTCCACTTCCATCCGATCATGGGTCGTTTCGCCGTCGACGACGAGCGCCTGCATCCTCTGTTCGAGCTCATCGATGGATTGAAGGTGCCGGTCATGATCGATGTGGGCACCACCGGCATGGGAGCAGGATTGGCGGGAGGCTTGGGCTCGAAGCTGCGACACGCGCATCCACTTGCCGTCGACGACCTCGCGGCGAACTTTCCCAACCTGACGATCATCGCCGCCCATCCGGGTTGGCCGTGGATCGAAGAGATGACGGCCGTTGCCCTGCACAAGGGCAACGTCTTTTGGGAGCTGTCGGGCTGGGCCCCCAAGTATTTCCCCGAGAGCTTGAAGAAAGATGTCAGAGGACGCTTGCGCGACAAGGTGATGTTCGGGAGCGACTATCCGAGCCTGGCTTACGAGCGCATCTTCCGCGAGTGGGACGAGATCGGCTACGCAGACGAGGTCATGGAGGACGTATTTCACGGCAACGCCGAGCGCGTCCTTGGATTCACGCGTAAGGCGACCGCCGAATCGCGGCGCACGGTTCGATGAGCCGGTCCAAGAGCAGCCCCGCCGCCCTGGTCACCGGCGCCGGACGCGGTATCGGCCGCAGCGCCGCGCTCGAGCTGGCAAGGCGTGGTTACGACGTGGCCGTCAATTACAGCCGAAGCGCGGAAGCCGCCCAATCCGTTGCGGACGAGGTCGCCACGCTGGGCGTCAGGTCATTGGTGGTCAAAGCCGACGTCGCGGACGAATCGCAGGTCGCCGACATGGTGCGGCGCGTCGAATTGGAGTTTGGGCGCCTGGACGCGCTGGTCAACAACGCGGGCATGACCGTGCCGACGCCGCCCACTGACATTTCGGGACTTGACATGGCCGATTGGGATCGTGTGTTCGCCGTCAACGTGCGTGGCATGTTCCAGGTGACGCGGGCGTGCGTGCCGATGCTCAATCAATCCGGATCAGGTGCAGTGGTCAACCTCTGCAGCATCGCGGGGCTCCGGCCTGGCGCGCAGCCGTTTCCTTATGCGGCCAGCAAAGCGGCCGTGGCGAACCTCACCCGAACGCTGGCCGGCGCGCTCGGACCCAAGATCCGGGTCAACGCGGTGGCTCCTGGGTGGATGTCGGGCGAATGGATGGAGCACGTGCTCGGCGATAACTACGAACGCCTGATGGAGAGGCGCGCGAGCCTGACGCCACTCAAGCGCTGTGTGACCCCGGACGAGGTCGCCATCACCATCGTCAACCTGATTGCCAGCAACCCAATGGTGACCGGCGAGATCGTTGTCATCGACGGCGGGTTTTCGGCCACCACCTGATGGCTCTTGACGGGGTCGTCCCCTATCCTCCGGAGCTGGCCGCCCGGTACCGGCGATTGGATTACTGGCGTGACGAGACCCTGGACGCCGTATTCGGTGAATTGTTCGCGAGGCACCACGACCGAGTGGCGTTACAGAGTGGGGATCAAGCGATCACCTATGCCGAGCTCGGGCAGAGATCGGCTTCCCTGGCCGGCTTTCTGTACGGGCGCGGCCTGCGGCCGCTCGATCGTGTCGTCGTCCACCTTCCCAACGGGCCCGAGTTCCTGTACCTCTACTTCGCACTGCAGAAGCTCGGCGTGGTTCCCATCCTGGCTCTCGCCCCGCATCGCCGGCTGGAGATCGATCATTTCGTCAAGCTGGCCGATGCTGTCGCCTATTTCGGCAGCGACCCTGCGCTCGCCGCTGAGGTCCGTGAGGCCAACCCGGTGTTGCGCGACACGTTCATGCTCGGCGAGCTGCAGGGAACCAAAGCGAGCGCTCCCCCACCTCCCATCGACGTCGATCCGACCGACCCCTGCGTGCTTCTCCTTTCAGGTGGAACCACAGGCATTCCAAAGCTGATACCGCGGACACACAACGACTACCTGTACAACTCGCGCGCTGCGGCGGCGGTGCAGGACATCACATCAGAAAGCCGCCAGCTCTGCGTGCTTCCGCTGGCGCACAACATGCCGCTGGCGTGTCCCGGCGTGCAGGGCTTTCTCATGGCCGGCGCGCGGATCGTGATTGGTACCAGCACCAAGGCGCCCGACGTGTTTGAGCTCATCGAGAAGCACCAGGTCTCCCACGTCGGCGGAGTGCCTGCCCTGTACATCCGCTGGTTGGCCGATCCCTCCTCCGGCCGCCACGACCTGAGCTCCGTGAAGCTGCTGCAGTCCGGTGGCCAGCGACTCCAGCCAGAGGTCAGGCGGCAGATGGCCGAGACGTTTCCCAACGCCTTTGTCCAGGAGAACTTCGGGATGAGCGAAGGAACGCTGTTCTTCGTGCGCCGCGACGATCCCGAGGACGTCAGGCTGGAGTCCGTCGGCCGCCCGGTCAGCCCTGACGACGAGGTGAGGCTCACCGATGAGGACGGACGGGAGGTGCCCGAGGGCGAGGTCGGCGAGCTGACAGTGCGCGGCCCCTACACATTGCGAGGCTATTACCGAGTGCCCGAATACAACGCGCGGCAGTTCACAGCGGATGGTTTCTACCGCTCGGGCGACCTGATGCGGCGGCACTCGTCGGGGTCGTACCTGGTGGAGGGACGGATCAAGGATCTGGTCAACCGAGGAGGCGAGAAGATCAGCGCGGAAGAGGTCGAGAGCGTGATCCTCACCCACCCCGCCGTTCGGAACGTCGCCTGCGTTCCGTTTCCGGATGCAGTGCTCGGTGAGCGCATGTGCGCGTGCGTGATCCCGCGCCAAGGTCAGACGCTCACGCTCGAAGGTTTGACCAGATTTCTGCTGGATGCGGGCATGGCGAAGTTCAAGTTGCCCGAACGCCTGGAGCTGATGGACGAGTTTCCGCTCTCTACGTTTGGAAAGGTTTCGAAGAAGGCTTTGAGCGAGGGCCTTGCTGCAACAGGGTCCAAAGCTTCATCGGCGTGACTGGCACCGAGTCCACGGCGATTTCGAAGCCCATCGCGTAGATAGCGTCCTCGATCGCATTGGCGATCGCGGCCGGGACTGCGATCGTCCCCGCCTCACCCGCGCCCCGAAAGCCCTCCGGGTTCTGCGAGCTGGCGGTCTCGATGTGGATCAGCTCCGGCTCCGACCGAAGCTCTGGCGCGCTGACGATGGTGTAGTCGAGAAAGCTCGGCGACTGGAAGTTTCCGTCCGGTGAGAACAACGCCTCCTCGAAGAGGGCGTAGCCGAGGCCGTGGGCATATCCGCCATGCAGCTGGCCATCGAGCGTCATCGGATTGATCGCACGGCCTGAATCGTGCGAGATCACGTAGCGCTCGATGTCGACGCCGCCCGTTTCGGTATCCACGCGTACGACCGCGGCGTGGCAGCTCGAGGCCCACGCGCCTTTGCCTTTGGAATCCCAGATTTCCGCTGCCTCGAGGCCATCGCCCACGAGGTCGCCCAGGTCGATGCGGCGATCAGGCACGCCGCGAACACCCGCCCCCTGGACATCGAGGACGAGATCCTCTGGCGCGGCCTCGAGCCTTTGCGAGGCGCGTTCGAGGAGCATGCGCCGCACTGCAGCTGCGGACAGCGCCACCGAATTGCCGACCTCGAGCGCGCTGCGGCTCCCCGCCGTGACAAATGAGAAGGCGACGTCGCGGCTGTCGCCGGCTCGCACCTCGACTCTGTCAATCGGCCAGCCCAGCCGGTCAGCGACGACCTGCGCGACGAAGGTCTGGTGGCCCTGACCTTGAGGCGTGCTCCCGACGAACACCGTGACCGAGCCATCTCTGAGCAAGGCAACACGCGAAGGCTCCGGCATCCCGATACCTGTCGACTCCACGCACATCGCGACCCCCAGCCCGACCGGTTCGCCCGCGCGCTGCCGCTCGCGAACGGATGCTGCGGCGATGCGCTCGACCGCGAGAGCCAAAAGGCGTGGATAGTCGCCGCCGTCGTAGACGATCGCGTTGAGTCCCGTGTCGTACGGCATCTCTTGCGGACCGACCAGGTTGCGACGGCGCACCTCGATCGGGTCGAGACCCAGGCGACGAGCGAGCCTGTCCATCATCCGCTCCACTCCAAAGTTGCCCACAGGGCGCCCTCCTCCGCGGATGAACGCCGCCGGTGGAGTGTCCGACTGCCGCGGCACCACCTGCATGTCGAAAGCGGGCAGCCGGTATGCGGACATTGCGTGTGCGGCCATGCTGTTTTCCTGAAAAGCGCCGCGACCCAGGTAGGCACCAACTGTCCACGTAATTTGCCCGCGCAATGCCATGAGTCGCCCATCGCCATCGGAGGCGATCTCCAGGTCGAGCTCGGCAGCGTGTGCCTGGCCGGTCGTGTGTCCGTCCTCGGAACGGCTCGCCACCCATCGCACCGGGCGCTTCATCATGCGGCTGATCGCGGCGGCCATGACGTACTCGGGGTAGGGATGATTCTTCGCTCCGAAGCTGCCGCCGACATCTTCGGAAAGCGCCACGACCTGGTCGCGTTCGAGCCCAAGGCACCGAACCAGGGTGTCGCGCAGCACGTGCACGCCACCGACGCTGGCACGGATGTACAGCTTTTTCTCGACCTCGTTCCAGTCGGCGAATGCGGCCCGAGGTTCCATCGCGGCGCCGCAGATCCGCGCCATCGTGAGGTGCTGGCGCTCCCGCACAGGTGCGGCGAGGAAGGCTGAATCAGCATCGCCGATGCGAAAACGCTGGCTGGGAAGTGCGGCCGGGGCCGCCGAGAGCGGGCTCAGCTGGAGATCGATCGCATCGACGGCGTCCTGGGCCTGGTACTCCGACTCCGCCAGGACGACCGCGACGGCGTCGCCTTCGAATCGCACCTCCTGCCTGGCCAGGATCGGCCGGCGAACCGGCAGGGGCTGCTGCGGATTCGGGTCCGGCATGAACTCGTCGGCCAGCTCCAGCTGTCCTGCCACCCACGCTCCGAGCACGCCGGGCATTCGAAGGGCGTTTGAGACGTCCACCTCGAGGCCATCTCCACGGGGAATGCCTGCGCGCCGGACGGCCATGTGCGCCATGCCGGTTTGCTGGTTGTCGCCCGCGTAGCGGCCCCGCCCCTGGATCAGGGGTGGATCTTCCCGCCGCTTCATGGGCTTCCCGATGAAGCCGTCGGTTCTGCTCACTACCTTCGCAGGTATTATCGAACCCGGGATGGTCATCGACGCCTACGCCCACGTCTTCCCGCGACGTCTGATCGAAGCCCTCGCCGAGGTCAAGCCAAGCCAAGAGCTCGTCGCGCTCCGCGCGCAGAGCCCGCACAACTTCGAGCACGAGGCGCGGATCGCTTACATGGACCAGCACGGCTTCGACATGCAGGTGCTCATCCTGGCAAGGCCGCCAGTGTGGCTCGGCATGGAGCGCACCGACATCCACCGACTGTCACGAGTCGCGAATGATTCGATCGCAGAGTTCGCAGCCAGGCGTCCTGATCGATTTGTCGGCGTTGGGGTGTTGCCCGTCGTCGACGGCGTGATGATGGAGGAGTTCGAGCGCATCCATACGGACCTCGGGCTCAAGGGCGTGCTCATCTTCTCGAACATCGAAGGCAAGCCCCTGGACGACGAATCGATGTGGCCGCTGTACGAACGTGCCGCCGCTCTCGATTTTCCGATCTGGATCCACCCCCAGCATGCGAACTACTACTCATGGATCAGAAAGGACGTGCTCGACAGAGTCCTTGCGTGGCCTTTCGATACCTCGCTCGCGATGGCCAGGCTTGTATACGGAGGTGTGTTCGAGCGCTACCCGAACATCAAATTTGTCACGCACCACATGGGTGGAATGATTCCGTATTTCTCAGCCCGAATCGCAGCATTTGCCGAGACCAGCTCAGAGGAGTATGCCAAGCTCGGCCTCGGTGAGAGCGGTCCCAAGTTGACCGGATCTGCACTCGATCATTTCAAGCACTTCTACAACGACTGCATCAGCAATGGTTCGGCGGAGGCGGTGCGGGTGGCGCTCGACTTCTTCGGGAGCGATCACATCCTGTTCGGCACGGATTTTCCTTTCGGGCCAGACAACGGCGAGCGCTGGCCGCTCGATGAGCTCCGCGCCATCAGGTCGATGCCACTGACCGAGTCCGACCGGGCCAAGATCCTTTACGGCAACGCGG
Source organism: Candidatus Dormiibacterota bacterium (assembly GCA_040004595.1). Taxonomy (GTDB): domain Bacteria; phylum Chloroflexota; class Dormibacteria; order Dormibacterales; family Dormibacteraceae; genus Palsa-872. The sequence continues at coordinate 25,097 of JBDUAO010000004.1, forward strand.
CGCGCCTGCTGAAGCTGCCGCTCGAGGCCGGCATGGCGCCGGCAACCTCCGACTAGCGGAGAGGTCGGCGCGCGGCGTTCACGTCCGTGGCTTCAACCTCGGGCCCTTTGGCGCCGAGGAAGATCTCTCTCATCTCGGGGTTGTCCAATACCTCGACAGCGCGAGCGGACATGACAACGCGGCCTCTGACCATCATGTAGGCCCAGTCGGCGATGCCGAGCGCAGCCACCGCCTTCTGCTCCACCAGCAGCACCGCCTTGCCATGGCGCCCGAGGGTCCGCACCTGTTCTTCGAGCACCACCCGTGAGAGGTCCGGCGAGAGGCCCGCCGTCGGCTCATCGAGCAGGAGCACCTTCGGATCGAGCATCAGGACACGGGCGATCGCCGTCATCTTTCGCTCGCCGCCGCTCAGCGTCTCCACGTAGCGATTGAGCTTGGATCGCAGCTGGGGAAACACCTCCAGCGCTCTGTCCATTCTTGCCGCCCGCTCGCCTCGATCGGCGAGATAGCCGCCCATGTCCAGGTTCTCCCGTACGCGCAGGCCTTCGAAGACGTCCTCAACCTGCGGCACGTATCCGATGCCCTGCCTCGCAAGGCGGGGCAAAGGCAGACCCGTCACATCCTTCCCGTCAAGCTCGATGCGACCGGCCAGCAACCGCGCGATCCCGAGGATCGCTTTCAGGAGCGTGCTCTTGCCGGCGCCGTTGGGACCGACGACGGCCACGATCTGGCCATGACCGACCTCGAGGTCGACGTCTTGCACGACCGGGATCTCGCTGTAGCCGGCGGTCACGCCCAGGGTGGCAAGCGCGACACCGTTCGGGTGAGGTGCTCTGGCCGGTTCAGCCGATGACATAAGCGTCCTGGACCTCCCGCCGGGTGCGAAGCTCAGCCATGCGGCCCTCCGACAGAACCTTGCCCTGCGCCATCACGACCACCTTGCCGCAGATTCGCTCCACCGTGTCGAGACCGTGCTCGACCAGCAGGAGGGACAGGCCTTCCGCGCTGAGCTTGAGAAACATGTCTTCCAGCTGCCTCGAGAGGCTTGGGCTCAGCCCTGCCATCGGCTCATCCAGCAGAAGGAGCTTCGGTCTCATCATCAGCGCGCGCATCGTCTCGACGGCACGTTTCTGACCACCGCTGAGATTCCGGGCGTATTCATCCTCCTTGCCCGTCATGCCGAACGAGGCGAGAAGCTCACGCGCCTGCGCGACCAGCTGCCGCTCCTGCCCACCCCAGTAGCGCTTGCCCGCGAGGATGCCGACCGCGCTGTCGCCGCGGTGCGACGGCGCGGCGACGAGCAGGTTCTCGATGGTCGTCAGGTTGCCAAAGACTCTGGCCAACTGGAATGTGCGCGCCAAACCGCGTCGGGCGAGCCTGTGCATTGGCTGGCCGGTGACATCCGCGCCATCGAACAGGACGCTGCCACCGGCCGGCGCGAGAAGCCCGCCGATCACATTGAGGGCGGTCGACTTGCCGGCGCCGTTGGGGCCGATCAAGCCCGTGATCGAGCCACGCTCGACGGTGAAGGACACGCCATCCACCGCCTGGACGCCGCCGTAATTCTTCGACAGGTTCCTGACCTCGAGGATGGGCTGCAGAGCAACGCTCAACTGGTGTTACCGCCGTACTGTGGACGCCTTTCCGGAAAGATTCCCTGTGGGCGAAGCCAGATGAACACGATGGTCAGGGTGCCCAGGACGATCCAGCCGATGTCATGGGTCAGGGCCGTGCGGTTAAGGTCCGACTCGAGTGCCCTCAGCGCTGGGACATCGTTCAGGAACTGGACTCCCTGGAGGATCAGGATGCCGATGAGGAACATGCCGACGGTCACCCCGCGATCGTTGCCCATGCCGCCGACGATCACCGCCGTCAACAGGGCCAGGGTTTCTATGTACGCCCAGGCGCTGGGAGACCATCCGCTGATGAAGGCGACCAGAAGCACACCGCTGAGGCCGCCGAACGCGCCGCCGACAGCCTGGACCGCCAGGCGCAGGCCGACGACGTCCTTGCCGATCGCCTGCGCCGCAAGGTCGTCATCGCGCATCGCCCTCAGGGTGCGGCCGAATGGGCCGGCGGTGAAGCGACGAAGGATGAAGTAGGCGCCCGCGCAGGCCAACAGGACGATGCCCACGTAAGCCCAGCGCTGGACCTCTGGGTCCTGGTCCGAGAACGGCGCGAGTGACGGAAAGATGACCAGGCCGGCGTTTCCATTCAGGAACGGCGTGTCGGCGCTCACGACGGTGGCGGCCATGAGCGAGACGACGAGCATGGCCATCGCCTGGTAGTCCTGCCGAAGTCGCTTGAGGCCGGTGATGGCGATGAGCACGCCGACCACGGCGCCCGCCACGACACCCGCGGCCAGAGCGACTGGAAAGGGAAAGCTGAAGCCCCCGACATATTGCTGGAAGCCCCCGTTGGAGCTGGGCGAGCCGATGGTGAAGACGGTGTATGCGTAGGCGCCGGCGGCGATGGTGACGATGAAAGCGAGGTTGGCAACGCCGGCGACACCAAACTCCAGATTGAGGCCCCACGCCGCGAGGAGATCCGTCCCGAGGTAGACAAGAAGGACGACGAGGTAGAACTCCCAGGCGCCGATGGCTAGGTCCTCCCTGGTCGAGCTCTCACGCCATCAGCCTTCGGGTCGCCCACGCTGCACCGAACAGTCCCCTGGGCCGAATGAGGAGGATCGCAATGAGGATGCCGAACGCCACGACCTCGCGGTATGCGGGGTTCGTATAGGCCGCCGCCAGCTCGCTTGCGACCCCGACCACGAGGCCTCCGACCATCGCGCCGTAAGGCTGGCCGACGCCTCCCAGCACCGCCGCCGCGATCATCGGGATGAGAAAGACCTGCCCGATGCTGAAGTCGAAGCCGGCGGTTGTGATCGCGAGCGCGACTCCGGTGGCGCCGCACAGCCAGCCTGAAAGCAGCCAGGCGACATCGCTCATCCGGTCCGTGTCGATGCCGCAGCTCTGAGCAAGGATCCGGTTCGAGGAAGTCGCTCGCATCGCGCGACCAAGCGTCGTCTGTGTGAGAAGAAGATGCAGCGCGAGCATCAAAACCACGGCGAGCCCGACAATCGCGACCTGGCTCGCGGCCAGCGTGATGCCGAAGAGGTGGAAGGTCTGCCCGCCCTGCTCGCCGTAGCTCTGGGTCTCGGGTCCGGCGACCGCGAGGATGACGTACTGGAGAATCACCCCGGCCGAGACCGTGACGATGACGATTGCGAAGGGCCGAGTGCCTCGCCGCGCCAGCGGGGCCAGCAGCCAGCGCTGAAAGACGACCGACACCACGCCCACGACGAGGCCGGCGATCGCGAGCGTGGCCCAAGGGTTCACGCCACGGTCGATAAGAAACAGCCCGATGTACGCGGCAAGGGTCATCAACGAGCCATACGTGATGTTGAGGATGTTGCTGATGCCGAACTGCAGCGAGAAGCCCACGGCGCCGAGTGCGATCACAGCACCGGCTGCGATGCCGAAGCCGATCGCCTCGATCAGCAGCTGCATGTGATCGCCCGGGCCGCAATCGCGCGCCACGCCAACGCCGGCCCACTCACGCCCGACGACCCTAGGTCGTGGCCAGTGACCCTACCCAAGCAGCGCGAGGACTTCGGCGCCAGGCATGGTCCCGACCTGGGTGGCGCTGCCATCGGCACTGAACTTGTTGGCAGAGAACTGACCACCCGAGTTATGCGAGGCATCGAAAGTAGGCTGGCCCAGAACCCCGACGTACTGGATCGTCTTGCCCGCGGCCAGGGCTTTCATGCCATCGGCGTAGTTGCCGACGACGGTTGCTCCGGCGCTCGGCTGAACGACTTTGAGGATGTCGGCGTTATAGACCGAGCCGACTGTGGTCTTGGCCATGATCATCGCGAGGGCCATGATGTTGATGCCGTCATAAGCGCCCGCCGGCGGCCCGACGGTGCTCAAGACGGGGGCGATGTCGTGCGTCTTCGCGTTTGCGAGCAGCGCCGCCTTGTACGTGTTGAAGGCGGGGGTTGTCTGGTCGAAATACGAGCCGACGAGCCAGATGTTGTTCGTCACGTAGTTGATGCCGACCACCTTGGTCACCGCCTTGAAAAAGTCGGGCGTCAGCGAGTCGGTGGCGGTCACCATCGTCGGCAGGACGCCGTTGTTGAGCTGCTTGTAGTTGGACATGAACGTCGCCGTCGTCTGTGGGTCGGCGGACCAGATCAACACGTCTGGTTTGGTCGCGATGACACGGGCCACCTCTGACGAGTACGAGGCCGAATCCGCAGGGATGGTGAGCTGGATCGCGATCTTCCCGCCCAGCTTGGGCATGGCTGACGTGATCCCGGGCAGGTTGCCCTCCGACCCGATGTTGTTCTGGAAGACGACTGCGACGTTCTTGAAGCCCTGCTTGACCGCCCAGTCCGCGAAAGCGGCGCCGTTGGCGTCGTCACCCGGTGTCATCCGGTAGTAGTACTCGAGGGTGTTCTTGTTGAACTGGGTCAGGCCGTTGGTCGTAAAGAATGGAATCTTGGCGCCGTTGACGAGCGGTACCGTCGTGGCGGCGGTGTTGCTCTCGAGCCCGATCGCCATGTCGAAGTTGGAGGTGGTGGCGATCGCCCTGGTGACGTTGGGCACTGCGTCGGCAGCGTCACCTGTGTCGTCGATCGAGACGCAGCTGATCTGGTGACCCATCACGCCGCCGGCCTGATTGATCAGATCTGTCGCCGCGACACAGGGCGCGGAGAGGAGTTTGCCAAACTGGGCCGCCGGCCCCGTGAATGGGGCGATGACGCCGAGGCTCAGGGGACCCGTCTGGGTGGGGGTGGTGGACCCGCCGCCGCCGCCGCAAGCTGCGACGACGAGCGCGATGCCCAGGGCCAGCAGCGTTCCGAACCGGCTTCTCCGTCTCGCCATGTGAATCCTCCAATCGCGCGGCCGGCTGCACAATTCAGGCCCGTCCGGGGGTGGGCTGATCGTCCACCCTACCGCCGTGATGAGTACCATAGTGGCCACGCGGCCCGAGCGCAAGGGGAGCCCGCCGCGACGCCTGCCGAAGCCTTCACGGAGCGGCCATGACACCTGAACACTTCGAGACCAAATACCTCCCAGGACTGCCCCCGGCCGAGGGGGGATGCCCGCCCGTGAATCACCGCATCAGCCACGCCGACGGGATGCTGATCGAATACGACGCGCCGGTCCGGATGCGCGACGGGGTCGAGATTTACTGCGACATCTTTCGCCCGGAGGGGGATGAGCCGGCACCGGTCATCGTTGCCTGGGGACCGTATGGCAAGCATGGCCCCGTGAAGTACGCGATCTTTCCCAACCACGGCGTTGACCCGGCATGGGTGTCGAAGTACGCGGGATTCGAGGCCCCGGACCCCGTGTACTGGACTCGCCACGGTTATGCCGTCATCAACGTCGACCCGAGAGGCACGTGGAACTCACAGGGCGACGCGACGTTCTACAGCGCCCAGGAGGCGCTGGACATCTACGACCTCATCGAGTGGGCCGGCACCCAGCCCTGGAGCAACGGCAAGGTCGGCATGTCCGGAGTGTCTTACCTGGCCATCGTGCAGTGGCGGGCCGCAGCTGAGCAACCCCCCCACCTCGCCGCCATCAATCCGTGGGAGGGCGTGAGCGATCGCTACCGCGAGATGGCGTACCACGGCGGCATTCCAGAAAATCGTTTCGGCCCAATGTGGCGGTCGAGGCGCGTGCCGTACTCGAATCAGCGAGTCGAGGACACGGTCACGATGTACGCCGAGCACCCGCTATGGGACGAGTACTGGGAGGGCAAGACGGCGGACCTGACCAGGGTTGAGGTGCCCGCTTACGTCGTCGCCAGCTGGTCGGACCAGGGCCTGCACACGCGAGGCACGCTCGAAGGTTACAAGCGCATCCGAAGCAAGCACAAATGGCTTACGGTGCACGGCCGCAAGAAGTGGCAGTACTACCACCAACCGGAAAGCGTCGAGCGGCTCAGGCTCTTCTTCGATCGGTTTCTAAAGGGTGTCGAAAATGAGGTCGAATCGTGGCCGAGGGTGCGCCTCGAGGTACGAGACAGGTTCTACGAAGGCGAGATCAGAGACGAGGCTGAGTGGCCGTTGGCGCGGACCCGGCACGAAAAGCTGTACCTCGATGCTGCCTCGAAAACGCTGGGTTCCGCTGCTTTCGGACAGGAGTCTGAGATCCGCTACGAAACCGACGGCCGAGCAGAGTTCGTTTATCGATTTCCTCAAACCACCGAGCTGACCGGGCCGATGAAGCTGAAGCTCTGGGTGGAAGCGGACGGCGCTGACGACATGGACCTGTTCGTCGGCGTGCAAAAGCTCGACGCCGCAGGCCAGCTGGTTCCGTTCTCATTCCTGAACGCCCTCGAGGATGGCCCGGTGGCCCTCGGATGGCTGCGCGTGTCTCATCGCGAGCTCGACGAGGAACTGTCGACGGCGGAGCAGCCGTGGCATCCGCACCGCCGTGAAGAGCGGCTCGCGCCTTCACAGATCGTTCCGGTCGAGATCGAGATCTGGCCGTCGGGGACCCGGTTCGGCGCGGGACAGCAGCTTCGGCTGCTAGTGCAGGCCACCGACATCCAGCAGTACCCGGCCGGGGTCGTGTCGATGGCGCATTCGGTGACACGAAACGCCGGCGCACACGTGATTCACACCGGCGGACAGTACGACTCGCACCTGCTGGTACCGGTGGTGCCCTAGTCGACCTCGAAGATGATCTGTGGCGTCTGGTGCAGCCGCTCGACAGTGCCGTCTGAGTTGAGAAGGAAGTTGTCGCAGGCCCAGCTGTAGGTCCGCTCGGTCGAAAATGCCGGATGCAGCGCGAAGTACATGTTCGCGCCAATCGGCATCGTTTCGTCGAAGCGGATCAAGGGGCGCTCGACCATGTCATAACCCTGGCCGTGAAAATGCACGCGCTTTTCCTCGGGCCTGCCGTTGTCCCGCATGAACTGGTTGTAGTCGTGCCACACAGCCGCGGGTTCCGCGCCGGCCTTGAGCAGCCCCAGGCAGAACCGCTGCGCCTCGAGGACAAAAGCCTGCTGATCCTGCATCTCGTCGGTCGCTCGTCCAAGCACCAAGGTTCGCCCGAGCTCGCAGTAGAAGCCTCCTGGCCCGTTGTTCTCAATCAGCAGGCTGAACTGATCGCCCTTCCTGAGCACGCGGCCCTGCAGGTGCCGGTTGACGATCTGGCCCGGCGATCCGGCGGGACTGGAATAGGCGAGGAACAGGCCCTGCTCGCTCCCCATGTCGTGCCCGGCGTGTTCGGCGACCGCGGCGACCTCGAGCTCGCGCATGCCCGGCTTGATGGCGGCGATCACCGCCTCCAGGGCCCTGTCCTGCGCCGCCGCGGCGAGGCGGACCAGAGCCAGCTCGTCATCGCTCTTCACCGCCTTGATCTGATCGACGATGTCTGAGGCATCGATGAACCTGGCATCGGAGAGCGCGCCGTGCTTGAGCGAATCGATGAGGGCAAAGGAGATCGCGGCGGTGCCCAGCATGCCGACCGTCGCGCCGCGGTAACCGGCGAGCGCCCTGGCCGCAAGCTCGGCGTCATAGCCGGCGCTGTAGTGGGCGGACGCGTAGCTCGGGGTGCCCAACAGCCGGCCGACCCCGCGGCGAACACCATCGCCGGCGGGCGGAAGTCGCTGGTCGAGGCCAAAAGCGCCCTGCCCGATGACGGTCATCGGTTCGTCACGCGGGAAGATCACGGTCACCGCGTAGCCGTTGGTTGCGGGCAGGTCAGTCAGATATTTGACGTAGCCGCCCATGAAATCGTTGTTGGCCTGGGCCAGCAGGACATCGATGCCTGCCTCGTGCATGGCGACGCGGATCAGCGCCCAGCGGCGCTCCAGCTCGCGGCTCGGCAGCGGATGGTTGAGGCGTTCCGACGGGTCGCTCAATGGCGAACCACGTTGGTCATGCCCGCAACATCTCCCGCCAGGAAGTGGCGGATGTTTTCGATGACGACCGGAAGCGCCTCGCGCGGATAGCCGGCATGGAATCCCGCCATGTGGGGCGTGATGAGCACGTTGGGCAGCTTCCACAATGGGTGCCCTTCGGGAAGTGGCTCCTCGGCGAAGACGTCGAGCGCGGCGCCGGCGATCCCGCCCGCCTCGAGGGCCTCGACCATGGCCGGCTGGTCGACGACGCCGCCCCGAGCCACATTGATAAGGAAGGCCGACCTCTTCATGCGCTCCAAAACAGCCCGGCCGACGATGCCGTGCGTCTGGGGACTGTGCGGCGTCAGAAGCACGAGGTGATCGAGGCGGCCGACCACTTCCAGCAGGTCGTCTCGGGCCACCATCTCGTCGAAGCCGGCGACGGTTCGAGGACCGGACGTGATGCCGATCACAGTCATCCCCAGCGCCTGGCAACGCGGCGCCAGCTCGGTGGCGATGACACCGACGCCAAGTATCCCCACGGTCTTGCCCTTCACGAGCTCGACGGGAAAGCGATCCCACCGTCCGGCATCCTGGCTACGAACCGCCCGTGGGAGGTTGCGCGAAAGGGCCAGCATCGATCCCAGCACCGCCTCCGACACCGAGGCCCCATGCAGGCCGCGCAAATTCGTGACGATCACGCCGTCGCGCAGCGCAGGGCTGTCGACGATCCCGTCGACCCCCGTCCCCAGTGCCTGGATCCACTTGAGGTTGGCCGCCTTCTCCAGGACGTGGTCGGCCATCTGGGCGCCAAACGTCACCAGGATGTCCGCGCTGCCGATGTAGGGACCGACCTTGCTGTGGTGGTCGACGACATCGACGTCGAGCTCCCCAAATGCCTTGACGATGCCGTCGCGGTAGACGTTGCGGATAGGCTCCGGGAACGTGAGAAGGATCAGAAGCCTCACGCGTACCGGCCGGAGCTGGGCACCATCGACGAGGTCGATGTTGGCACGAAAGGCAGGTTGACGGCTGGAGGTTGCAGATGGACTCGCAGCGTCGTGTGCCGGGCTGCGGTAGCGTTTCCGGCGAATGCGGATCGGGGTCGTTTCGGACATTCACGGCAACCTCCCCGCCCTCGGGGCCGTGGTCGCCGGCACCTGGCCGCGATGAGGCTCGGGTCGATCGACCGAGCCGTGCTTGACGCTCTCCTGCCTGAGCGATCGAGCACGGTTCTGCCGATGGGTCTCATGGACACAGGGTTCGACGACTTCCTGCTGGATTTCGAAAGGGAGGCGCCTGACGCGTTCCGCCGCGTGTTCCGCCTTGCCCTGTTCGCGGGCGGCTGGATGGCGCCGGTCTTGATCGGCCGCCCGCCTCCGATCACGGGACTGAATCAGGATGACCGCGAGAAGGCGCTCGCGGCGATGGCTCGATCGCGCGTGCCTGAGCTGCGGCAGCTGATCACCGTGCTGAAGACAGTGGCGAGCCTCCACTATGGCGCGCTGCCGGAAGTGCGCAAGGCGATCGGCTACCACGGTGAGTGAGGCGTTCGACTACGTGATCGTCGGCTCGGGCGCCGCCGGCGCCAGCGCTGCGCGAGTGCTCGCCGATGGGTCATCCAGCCTCGCGGTCGTCGAGGAAGGCCCTGCCGTCGCCACCGAGGAGTTCGTCGATCGAAGCTTCCCGACATTGGCGCGGCTGTATCGGAACATGGGCGCGCAGGTAACCCGCGGAAGGGCGCCCATGCTCATCGTCCAGGGCCGCTGTCTGGGCGGGAGCACCGTGATCAACTCGGCCATCATCCGGAGGCTGCCGGAGAGCGTCTGGAAGGAGTGGGTGGATGTGCACGGCATCGGGGCCGCCCTGCCGTTCGCGGAAGTCGAGCGGGTGTCTGATGAGATCGAAAAAGAGCTGCACGTGGACTCGACCCCGGCGCCGATCTGGGGCGGCAACAACCAGCTGCTGAGTGCCGCAGCCGCCCAGGCCGGCTTGAGTGGCGGCCCGACTCGCCGCAACGCGCCGGGCTGCCGGGGCAGCGGGCGGTGCAACCTTGGCTGCCCGCACGGGGCCAAGCAGAGCATGCAGGTGAGCTACCTCCCCTATGCGCGCAACAGGGGCGCCCATCTATTTACTGACGAGCGCGTGGAGCGGGTGCTGTGGCGAGGCCGGCGGGCGATTGGCGTGCAGACCGCGCGGAGGACGCTGACCGCCAGCAAGGCGGTCTTGATTGCGGCGTCTGCCGTCCAGACGCCCGGGCTGCTCTGGCGCAGCGGGCTTCGTGGTCGGCATCTTGGACGGCACTTCCAGGGGCATCCTGGGATGGCGGTTGTCGGCCTGTTCGATCACGCGGTGGGTCTTGGTGAAGGAGCCACCCAGGGCTTTGAGATCGATGGCCTGCAGGCCGACTCGCGTGTGAAGCTCGAGACGCTGGCCACGCCGCCAGAGACATTTTTCAGCGGTCTACCTGGCACCGGCCGGGAGTGGGTTGAGCTGATGGCGGAGTTCCCGCGGGCCGCTGTGTGGGTCCTGCCGCTTCGGGCATACGGCGAGGGTGCTGTCGGCAGATCAGGCTCGCTCAGCTTCAGCCTCGATCCCCGAGACCTCCCCAACCTGAGGCGCGGCTTGCGCCGGGCGGCCGAGCTGATGTTCGAGGTGGGAGCCACCGCCGTCGTCTGCCCCGTTTACGGCCTGCCGGCGCGGCTGGGGCCCGGGGAGGCAGCGCTCATCGAGTCGGCGCCGGACGACGCAGCCGCCTATCCCCTGGTGATGTCTCACCTGTTTGGGACGGCGCGCATGAGCGTGGACCCGGCGGCGGGAGTTGTCGGGCCCGATTTTCGCGTCCACGGCACCGAAAACCTTTACGTTGTCGACTCATCCGTGTTTCCGACGAACCTTGGGGTCAATCCGCAGCTGGCGATCATGGCGCTTGCACGCCTGGCAGCCGAGAGGCTTGTCACATGACCCTCGCCGAGATGCTCGGGCCGGGCACCGGGACGCGCTCGAGCATCAGCGCCCACCTCGACGCATTGGAGACTGAAAGCCGCGTGGCCGAGTGCCTTGCCCTTTCAAGGGAGCAGCAGCAGCGGCTTTGGAAAATTGCTTCCGCCGACCCCGCGGAGGCACAGGATCTTATTGGTGATACCGGCACAGCGGTCTTCGCAGGCCGAAACACTCTCCGACTGTTCACGAGATTTGAAAAGCGCTTCGCTCGCCACCAGGGGGCGGTGATCGGCTGCAACTTTCACAGCCTCGGTTGGCTCACCGGGCCGGGCTATTTCACAGTGACCGCCGGGCCGACCGGATTGCTCTTCGACTACAGGCATGTGCCCAGCGATGCGCCAAAGGGATGGCCGCGTGTCGTCAGCAACGACCAGGGTTTTGCCAGGCCGGTCTACGGTGGATTGCTGGACGACACCGTATGGCTTGCTCGTGATGTGCTGATCGGCTCGGCGCGAAGGGGTGAGGTCCCGCTCGAGTCGTATTTCATCCTCGCCCGCGCGTGACTTTTCGCCTCCTCACCTTCAACTGCCTCTGGCAGGGCGCCGCGCGCCAGCGGCTCTCTGCAATCGCGCCGATTCTTGACGGGAGCAACGTTGATTTCCTCTGCCTTCAGGAGGTGACCCAGCGGCGGAACGTGGGCCTCCTGCAGCGCCATCTCCGGTCGTATCAACCGCCGGAGCTCGAACCTTATGGGGTCGCGGTCAAGGGCGGCCTGGTGAATTTCTCGCGCCGGCCGATTGAGCGCAGCACATACGAGGTGTTTCGCGGCCGAGGGCCGCACTGGACGCTGGGCTGGGCGGACCGGCTGCTCCGCAAGGGTTTCCTGATCTCCTATATGCATGTGGATGAGCTGCCGGTGGTGGTGGTCAACACGCACATGCTTGCCAACTACGACGAAGATTGGGCGCCCGACAACAGGTTCGCGCGCGAGCAACGGAGCGACCTGGCGCAACTGGCGGATGCCGTGAGCCGCCTCGACCGGGACGCGCTCGTGATCGTGGCCGGCGACTTGAACGTGCCGATCATCAGCCCGATGTTGAAAGAGCTCATGGCGGCTTGCGAACTGCAACACTCGTTCACTTCCGGTCCAGGGCCGGCTCCGGCTACGATCCGCCACGCCGTGCCGGGCAAGCCGCCTCAGACCATCGATCACGTTCTGTTTCGAGCCCCTGCCGGCCGCGCTGTTCGGGCGAGTGCCGTTCTGCGGCTCGAGGACCCCGTCGTGCTCGCGGACGGTCGCCACGCGTTTGCGTCCGACCACCTCGCGGTGGAGGCCGAATTCATCATCTGAGGCGTGGGCGGCACTCGTGCTCGCATCTCGATCCGGCATCATCATTGTCGTGAGGCCAGTGAAGCTCGGCGACATCGACGTGACTCGGATCGGCCTGGGAACCAACCGGCTGTCGAAGACGCCGGACCACGTGGCGCTCATCAAAGCGGCGGTCGCCGCAGGCGTTCAGATGATCGACACCGCCTACTCGTATCAGGGCGGGCACAGTGAGGAGACGATCGGTGATGCGCTATCACCGTTCCCCGAGGGGTGCGTCGTCGCCTCCAAGGGTGGTATCAGCGGCGGCCGTCCAGAGGTGCTGCGCGCCGAGATCGAGGAGAGCCTTCGCCGGCTGAAGACTGACAGCATCTCCCTTTACTACCTGCATCGCGTCGACCCGCTGGTTCCCATCGAGGAAAGCCTCGCCCTGATCAAGGAGTACCGGGACCACGGGAAGGTACGCCAGGTCGGCATCTCCGAGGTTGACATCGACCAGATCGAGCGCGCGCGGACAGTGGTGCCCATTGCCGCAGTCCAGAACCACTACAACCTTTCAGAGCGCAAATACGAGGGAGTGGTCGACTACTGCGAGGCCGAGGGCATCGTGTTCGTGCCGTTCTTCCCCCTGCGGGGCGAGGGGGGCGCCAGGCTCACCGAGATCGCCCAGCGACATGGAGCAACAACGAGACAGATCACGCTCGCCTGGCTGCTGAGGCGATCGCCGGCGATGCTGCCAATTCCCGGCACGCTATCGCTCGACCATGTGCAGGAGAACCTGGCGGCGCTGGAGATCGAGCTGACCGACGCGGAGTTCAAAACGATCTCTGGCGGCGCGCATGCATGAGAGAGTCCGGCTCCCGGGCGTGGGCGGCGTGCTTTACGACTACGAGCCGACCGGTCGCTTCCTCTACGCTGAAAGCGGACCGGCACCGCGCGCGCGGCTGCCCTACGCCGCGGTCCATGTGGTGGCGGATTCGTTGGCCGACGTCAGCCCCAACTCACGCGCCGCTATCGACTGGGAGCAGACCCTGGCCTTCCGCCGCTACATATGGAGTTACGGGTTGGGGGTCGCCGAAGCGATGGATACCGCCCAGCGCGGGATGGGCCTCGACTGGGCAGCCAGCAAGGAGCTGATCCGGCGTTCCGTGGCCGAGGCCAAGGCGGTGGGTGGCCGAATCGTGTGCGGCGCTCAGACCGATCAGCTCGCGCCGGGCTCGGCGCGAGATCTGCGGGACATTGAGGCGGCCTACGAGGAGCAGTGCGAGTTCGTCGAGGCGCAGGGCGGCCAGGTCGTCCTCATGGCAAGCCGCGAGCTCGCGCGGATCGCCGAGGGTCCTGAGGACTACGTGCGGGTCTACGATCACGTGCTTTCGCAGCTTCGGCGGCCGGCCCTCATTCACTGGCTGGGAGAGGACTTCGACCCGTCCCTGTCCGGGTACTGGGGTCACTCGGACCTGGACAGCGCCATGACAGCGTGCCTCGAGATCATCAGGGCGCACAGGGAGCAGATTGAAGGGCTCAAGCTGTCGCTTCTCGACCAGAGGCGCGAGATTGCGATGCGTGCGCTGCTGCCGGACGGCGTGCGCATGTTCACGGGTGATGACTTCGACTACCCGACGACCATTGGGGGCGACGGCGAACGTCACAGCGATGCGCTGCTGGGAGCCTTCGACATGATCGCACCTGCTGCCTCGGCCGCCCTGCTTGCGCTCGACGCCGGCGATGTGACGCGATTCGGCGCCATCCTCGAGCCGACATTGCCGCTATCTCGTCACGTGTTCTGCGCTCCCACCTTCTACTACAAGACCGGGATCGTCTTCATGGCCTACCTCAACGGCCATCAGAACCACTTCCGAATGGTGGCCGGCCTCGAAAGCGGTCGGTCCGCGGTCCACCTCGCGACGCTGTTCGTCATGGCGGACAAAGCAGGTTTGCTGCGCGATTCAGAGCTTGCAGTTGATCGAGTCCGAAACGTTATGGCTCTCGCCGGGGTCGCCGCCAGCTAGGAAAGGTCGAGCCGGCCTTGCAACGTGGTTCGCCTAGAAGTAGGTCAGCATTGCGTCGATGACGTTGTAGGCGTCGTCAACGACCGGAATGAGTCGCCATTTATCGAAAGCAGTGCACGGATGCGAGATGCCGCAACCGATGAGGTCGCCGACATTCAGGCTCGCGTCAGGACCCACCCTCATGAAAGCGTGCTGGTCGTTCAGCGCGAAAATTGAGGCCTCTCCGACGAGACGACGGGGAGGATGCGGGCCGGACGACTTGACGAATCGCGGCACCGGGAGCTCGAGGTCGTGTGAGACATCCCTTTTGCCGAAACCGACAATGGCAAGGCCCGGTTCCGGCAATGAAAGCACCGCGCCCCAGACCTCCAGGGCCTCGTCGAGCGGCGCCGTTTCCGGGATCCGGCCGCCGAAAGGGGACAGATGGTTGTAATGAACCGCGTCGTGCGTCACGTAACAGCCGCTTCGCAGGATTATCCGCACGGGGCGGCCCAGCTCCCAAGGCGACCCGAGCGCGGCCACCACGCGGTCGGGAAAGGCGCTGCCCCCGGCAGTCACCAACACTTCAGGGGCCTCGGCAAAGAGGCCTGCGCCGTCCAGCTCGACGACCAGGGCACGCATGTCGCGCAAGAACCCGTCGACCGCCTCGAGGGTGCCGGCCATGGTCCCAACGTCGAGGACACCCTCGAACGCCTCAACGCCGGCAAGCGCCAAGCGGCGTGACCCGGCCACCGCACGCGCCACCTCGAATGCCTGGTCGCGCGTGCGGCTGCCAGTCCGACCGCCGGCCGGACCGACCTCGACCAGGACCTGAAGGCGACGATCGGGGGCGGTGTCGACGAGGGCGGACTCGAGCAGGCGCACGCCGGCGACGGAATCGACCAGGCAATAGAAAGCAAATTCAGGATCGGCATCCATCTCGCTCGCGACCCAGCGCACGGAGGCCGGTTCGACCAGCTCGTTGGCCAGGATCACGCGGTTGACCCCGAAAGCCCGCCAGACGCGGACCTGGCTCATCGTCGCCGCCGTTACTCCCCACGCGCCATCGTCGAACTGCATCTTGAGCAGCTGTGGCGACATGGCGGTCTTGCCGTGCGGTGCGAGCATGACGTCGTGGCGCACACAGTAGGAGGCCATCACCCTGCTGTTGTGGCGCAAAGCTGAATCCTTCAGGACCATCACGGGCAGCATGAACTCGCCGCCCAGTACGTTCCAGCCCCGGGAGCGAACGGCGCGGATCGTGGTCGGAGGTCCGGGCGGGAACGATTTGTAACGCCAGTCGACCTGTTCGTCCAGGACTCGATCGAGGTTGATGGATCGGGTTTGCGAAGTCGATGACATGGCTATGCGTTCATCTCGCGCAGCGCCTCATCCGCAGTCAAGACGCGACCGTATTTCATCGCCAGGGTCTGCAAGCTCGCGCGATGGAGGTCGGGTTCATAAGAGGAGACGGCGTCGGCGACGACCGCGACCTGGAAACCTTCATGGAAGGCACCTCGCGCAGTGTCCTCGACGCAGATCTGCGTGACAGTTCCCGTAATCAGAACCGTATCAACGTTGTGCGCGACCAGCAGGTCGGTGAGCCTGGTGCGATGGAATCCGTTGTATCCGTACTTGTCCACCTCGTGCTCCCCTGGCCGGGGCGCCAGCTCGTCGATGATGGCAACACAGTCGCGTTCCCCTTCGATGTCGCCGTAAGCCCGCTGGAAGCCGGGCCAGCAACAGCAAACTGGCGGAGCGATCTGTGGCGACCAGTTCCACATCAATGTCCGGGAGGGCCCGGCGATAAAGCGTGTGAAGACGACCGGCATCCGCTTGGCCCGGAACCAATCCAGCAACTCGCAATGGACGTCGATGGTTTGGCGCGCATCGGGCACCTCAAGCGGCGCGCCCACCCTGACGAAGTCGTTCTGCATGTCCACCACTATCAGCGCAGAGGTACTTGGGTTCAGGTTGAACACGACCCAGACAGCATCACCCATCGCCATCGAGAACGTCAAGGCGAGCTAACATCACGGTCATCGAGACGTCGTTGTTCGCGTTCGCCAGCGACCTCATGGACGAGGGCATGGCGTCCGTGCTCGACAACGTTGGCGAGCGAGCTGGGGTCGGGGGCGTCACCATGGCCGCCGCGTATCACCACGGGCGCGACGTCTTCCCTCACAACCCCGCTCGCAAGGTCCACTTCCTGGAAGGAGGCTCAGTCTTCTTTCGGCCGAATCGAGCTCGGTATCGAGGTCTGACCCTGCAGCCACGGGTGAGCCGGCTCGCAGACGAGTCAGACGTCCTGGCTGACCTGTGCCGTGAAACCTCAGCGCGATCGATGCGCGCACGCGCATGGACCGTTTACCTTCACAACTACACGCTTGGCGAGGCGCATCCCGAATGCGCGTGCCGCAACGCTTTCGGCGATGCTCACCTGACCGACCTGTGCCCGGCCAACCCGGATGTCCGCGCCTACGTCCGCGCTCTGACCGCTGACATCGCATCGAAGGGTGTTGCCACGGTGGTGGCGGAATCCCTTCATTACCACAGTCTCGAGCACGGATTCCACCACGAGCGGTACTTCATCGAGCTCGGCGCTTTCGGCCGCTACCTGCTCGGGCTCTGCTTCTGCCAGCACTGCATGGCCGCCGCGCAGCGGCGTGGAGTGCAAGCCGATGGCCTCAGGATCGAGGCGCGCCGCGAGCTCGAGCGCCGCTTCAACGCGCAGCCCGAGGCCGAGGACCCTGAGCTGGTGCGCGAGAAGGTCGGTGCGTTCGCCGGCGGTGAGCTGCAGGGGTACCTCGACACCAGGTCGGAGGCCGTGACCTCCCTGGTGGCCGAGGCCGCGCAGGCCGCAGCGACCGAGGGCGCCGGCCTGGCCTTTATCGACCTGTCGGGTGCGGTCAAGGGCTACGCCACCGGGCGCCCGCAGGGAGACCCGGCTCCCTCGACGGCGTGGCAGTTCGGGATCGACGTCGCCGGCGTGGCGGAGGCCTGCGGCCAGGTCGAAGCCATCGGATATGCTGCCGACCCTGAGCGTCTCCGCCTCGACCTCTCCGCCTACCGATCGATCATCGGCCCGGACCGAAAGCTGTCGGTGATCATGCGGCCGATGGCACCCGACTGCGACTCGGCTGAGAACCTCATTGCGAAGCTCGCCGTGGCCGGCGATTCAGACGTCGTCGAAGCCGGCTTCTATCACTACGGCTTCATGCGCCTGGAGTCGCTCGATCTGATCCGCACAGCCCTGGGTCCTGCCGGACGTCCCAACGGAGAGGCCCCGCTCCCTTAAGAGCGGC
Organism: Candidatus Dormiibacterota bacterium; assembly: GCA_040004595.1. Lineage (GTDB taxonomy): Bacteria > Chloroflexota > Dormibacteria > Dormibacterales > Dormibacteraceae > Palsa-872. Next base: position 42,529 of record JBDUAO010000004.1, read on the forward strand.
CAACGATGCGGCCGGGCAAACGGCCCGTCGGCACTCCATCGGTCACCACCGCCTCGCCGTTGACCAGGACGTGGACGATCCCTGACGGGGACACCCGACCGCCCTCCCACGTGCTGCGGTCCGCAAGCGTGGCCGGGTCGAACACGGTGATATCTGCGGCCCTGCCGACCTCGATCCGGCCACGGTCCCCAAGCGAGAAGCGTTCCGCGGGAAGACCGGTGACCTTGTGCACGGCCTGCTCGAGCGTCAAGGTCCCGCCGCGCACGTGCTCGCCAACGATCCGCGCGAACGTGCCAAAGCCGCGCCGGTGCGGACGCGAGCCCATGTAGATGCCGTCGGTGGACCCGATGTACAGGGGGTGAGCGATGGTGCGCCGGAGGATCGCATCGCCATCGATGGAATCTGGCCAGTGATAAATGGCGAGGGCCCGTCCGGCGTGAGCCGCGAGCATGTCGAATAAGTAATCGACATCGTCCTGTCCTGCATCTCGCGCAAGCGCGCTGAGGCTGCTTCCCTCCAGCTCGGCGCCTCCCTCGACACAGCTGAGCGTTATCTCGCCTCGCTCGCGGATGCGCGCCGCTGCCTCAGGGCGCAGTCGCGCGCGCTCCGCGCTGCTCGTGAGCCGGCGCATGGTGGCCTCGTAGCCGCCGGCCTGGGCCCATTCCGGCAACATCATCAAAAGGTGCGTGCACGCGGCAGAGTAGGGGTACATGTCGAAGGTCACATCGACGCCGGAAGCCTGCGCCCCGTCGAGGAGCCCGGCTGCCGTCTCATCGACCGCGAGGTGGGAGATATGAACTTTTACGCGGGACAGCCGGCCGACCTCGAAGCTCTCTCGACACCCTTGAGGCAGGCGGCTCCAGTAGCCTCGCTGATGCGGCGCATACACGCCGCCGGCCGCAGCGACGACGCTGCACAGATCGACCAATTCCGAGACTGATGAAAGCGCCCCTGGTTGGTACTCGAGCCCGGCGGCCATGCCAACGGCGCCCACGTCCAGCCATTCGCGAAGGTGAGCCTTCATAGCGCCCATCTGCTCTGGAGACGGCGGACCATCCACCCACCCCATCGCTGCCGCCTTGATCGCGAGATGCGGCGCTTGGGGAACCAGGTTGTTGGGAATCCGGCCCGTGAACCGCGACATGTAGTCGGCCACCGACGTCCAATCCCAGCCGATGTCGGGATCGCCGTAGAAGACCTGCAGGTAGTCCTTGACCTCCTTCAACCGATCCGGCTGCAGGGGCGCCCAGCTGAACCCGTCAGGGGACATGAGCTCGGTGGTAACGCCATCGAGGACGCCCGCAAACTGATCGACCCCGCCAAGCCGCGCGAGCTCGGAATGAACGTGCACGTCGATGAAGCCAGGGGCCACGGCCATGTCTGCCGCATCGATGATGTGCGCCGCACCGGCTCCGTCAATACGATCGAGAGCGGCGACTCGGCCGTTGGCAATGCCGACATCGAGGCGCCTGCGTGGGGTGCCGGTGCCATCGACCACCACGCCACCCTTGATCAGGACGTCGAAATCCACCTACGAGTCCAGGTCTTCGCTTCCCGCTTCGGCCAGCAGCTCCCGCGTCATCGGCCAGTTGCCCGCCAGCAAGCCGCCATCCACCCGAAGCACCGTCCCGGTGATCCAGGATGCTTCATCCGAGGCAAGGAAGAGTGCGGCATTGGCGACGTCGTCCGGCTCCCCAACCCGGCCGAGCGGGTACCACTTGACGAGGCGCTGGAAGACGACCGGGTCACGGTCGATCCGCTCCTGCCAGATCGGCGTTCGGATCGTCCCCGGCGCGATCGCGTTGCACCTGATCCCGTGACTTCCGTAGCGCACCGCAATCCCCTGGGTGAGATTGATCACGCCTGCCTTGGCCGCGCTGTATGCCTCGTTGCCGAGCGCCGTCAGGCCGTTCACCGAAGTGATGTTCACAATGGCGCCTCCGCCGCGATCGATCATCGGCGCGAGCACGGCTTTGGAGCACAAGAACACGCTCCTCAGCACGACCGTCACATCGCGGTCCCAGGTCGCCTCATCGATCCGAAGCACGTCGTCGCCGTCTGCAATCGCGGCGTTGTTTACGAGCACGTCGACCGGACCCAGCCGTGACCCGACCTCGGCGACCATCGCGTCCACGTCACCCGCAGCGCTGACGTCGGCGCGGATCGAGACGGCCTGCCCTCCCGCCCGTGAGATCTCGGCGGTGACGGCGTCCGCGAGCTCGTTCACCCAATCCACCACAGCGACTTTCGCCCCCTCCGCGGCGAACCGCTGGGCCATGACGCGCCCGATCCCCGATCCTGCCCCGGTCACGACGACGACCTTGTCTTTGAATCGCAACCCGGTCAGCCCTCCAAAGCGATGATCGCGTCGACCTCGATGTCGAATCCTGGAAGGTCGGACTGGATGGTGGTGCGCGCCGGCATCGGCTCGCGAAGGAACTCCGCATACACCTTGTTCATGACGCCGAAGTTCGCCATGTCCCGCAGGTAGACTCCAACGCGCACGGCATCGGCGAGCGAGGCACCGGCCGCCGTGGCTACCGCGTCGAGGTTGCGAAACGTCTGCCGCGCCTGGTCCTCGAAGGAACTCTCGACCTTGGACCCGTCGGGCCGGAAAGGTCCCTGGCCCGAGAGAAAAAGAAACCCGCCGCTACGGATCGCCTGCGAGTACGGTCCCGCGGGCGGCGGCGCTTCCCCGGCGCGAAACGGGATGCGCTCAGTCATGAGATCACCGGCAGCACCACCCGGCTTGGGTGGGCCGCGTCGTGCAGCACCGTCTGGATGGCGACCTTGCGATCGCTTAGCCTGTCCACCCCGACCGGGTTGCCCGTGTTGAGGTTGCGGTCCCAGTGCGGAAAGTGACTCGAAGCCACCTGGACTCGCACCCGGTGGCCAGCCTTGAACAGGTGGGCACAGGTCCCGACGTCGAGCACGAACTCGGTCACCTGGCCGGCCGGAATCGGCCTCGAGCGATCCGTGCCGCCCGCGAATCGCGCCCGCTGAATGGTCTCCTGAATGTTGATGGATCGGCCCGACGGGTCGACGTCGCACACCTTGACCACCCAGTCCGTGTCGGCCTGGTTGGTGGCGGCGAAGAGGTTGGCGCGGATCATCCCGGCGACCAGTCGCTCGTTGCGCAATGGTTCGGTGCTGTAGACGAGAACGCCATTCCAGGATTCGACAGGGCGTTGGTCGTACGGACCCATCGGCGCCACGAAGTCGAGGCAACAGGATCTGCCGCCGCGGCTCAGCACCGGAGCGCCGGGATCGTATGAGTAGGTATCCGGGGCTTCGGAGACGCCCGGTGTCTCTTCCGTCAGGTAGCCGTCGCCGCTGATCGAGTTGGCGCGAGAGTGAGCCCGCAGGTGCAGGGCCCAGGCTTTCGAGGGCGGCGGCCAGTCCTCGAAGCCGTCCCACCGGTTGGCCCCGGACACGAAAACGCGCGCGCGCGCTCCCTTTGCGGGGTCCCCATCGCGCAGCCACTGGTCGAAGAACGCGAGCTGGAGCTCGTCGACGTGGTTGCGTGCCTCCGGGCCGAAGTCGACGTCGCCGAATGCGGGCATCCAGGGCATGTGGTACCAGGGGCCGATGACCATCCGCGTGTCGGCAGAGCGAGGCCCACGACGGATCCCGTTGTAATTCGCCACGGTGCCCTCGAGGAACACGTCGTAAAGGCCGCCCACGGCCAGGGTTGGAACGTCGACCTCGGGCAGCTTGGCCGTCAGATCCCAGCGCGTCCAGTAGTCGTCTTTGGTCTCATGAGCCAACCAGTCTGCGAAGAAGCCGCCCGGGGAACCGGGTGTGAGATTTGGGATCGCGCTCAATGGCAGCCACCAGTAGTAGTCGTTGACCTTTGAGTACTGGGCGGCGAGCCCGGGCTCGAGATCCGGGTCGTG
>JBDUAO010000162.1:0-4756 GCA_040004595.1 Candidatus Dormiibacterota bacterium
CCGCCCGCGACCAGGATCGTTGTCCTGGGCACCGGCGGAGGGTCATCCGTGACAGGACACAACGCTTGCCTCTGGATCGATGAGGATCACCTACTTGCACCCGACGCAGTGATCGCGTTCCCCTCGGCCACGGCCACGACCGCGACGGTCGCCTCCACGGTCACCATTCTTCCCGCCAGCGGCCAGTGCGCCGGCCGGTTTCCCGGCGGACTTTAGCGGGTATGATGTCTTAGCCAGTCCAAGCAAGGGACGCCCTGCGCGTCCGGCGATCGACTGAGTTAGCACGCCCGGGGCAACACCCCTGTCCTTCGCGAGAAGGCCGGAACCGGGCGGAAGTTCAACAGGGAGGCAATCGAACGTGGCTCAAGTGACGCTGAAACAGCTGCTGGAGGCAGGTGTCCACTTCGGACATCAGACCAGCCGCTGGAACCCCAAGATGCGCGCCTATATCTTCACGGCCCGTAACGGCATCCACATCATCGACCTGCAGAAGACCGTCCGGCTCCTGGACGAAGCCTGGGACTTCACCAGAAGCGTGGCCGCCAGCGGCCGGCCGGTCCTTTTCGTAGGCACCAAGAAACAGGCCCAGGAGACCATTCAGACCGAGGCCGCGCGCTGCGGCATGTACTTCGTCAACCGGCGCTGGATGGGCGGGATGCTCACCAACTTCAGCACTGTGAAGAAGAGGATCGAGCGGCTGCAGGAGTTGCGGAAGATGCAGCAGGAAGGCGCCTTCGAGACGATGTCCAAGAAAGAGGCGAAGCGCCTCACGGACGAGCTCGACCGCCTGATGTTCCACTTCGACGGCATCGCCGATATGAAGCGGCTGCCCGGCGCCATGTACGTGGTCGACCCCCGCAAGGAGCACATCGCGGTGACGGAGGCCAACCGGCTCAAGATCCCGGTGGTCGCGATCACGGACTCCAACTGCGACCCCGACCTGATCACTTATGTGATCCCAGGCAACGATGACGCGATCCGCGCCGTCAAGCTCTTGACTGCCAAGATCGCGGACGCTTGCCAGGAAGGTCGCCAGGAAGCCCAGGCCCGTGGCGAGATCCTGCCCGAGGTCGAGGAGCGGGAGTTCCTCGAGACGCCTCGTTACGAGGAGATCGAGGAGTACCTCGAGGACGAAGACGATTTCCTGCCGACTGTCTCCGAGGAGGAGTTCAGCGGACGGACGGTCGACGACGAGGAGGCTCGCTAGTGGCCAAGGTTTCGATGGAGCTCGTCAAGAAGCTCCGTGAGATGTCCGGCGCGGGCATGCTCGATTGCAAGAACGCTCTCGAGGAGGCCGACGGCGAGCTCGACAAAGCCTTCACCATCCTGCGTGAGAAGGGCATCGCGAAAGCGGTGAAGAAGGCCGGTCGCGCGACCGGTCAGGGCGTGGTCGAGGCTTACCTGCACAAGCTCGGTAATGACTTTCCGCCCCAGGTCGGCGTGCTGATCGAGGTCGACTGCGAGACGGACTTTGTCGCGAAAGGCGAAGACTTCCGGAAGCTTGCGAAGGAGCTCGCCCTCCAGGTCGCTGCCACCAACCCTCGATGGGTCTCACGCGATGAGGTACCCGACGAGGTGCTTGTCGCCGAGCGCCAGGTCTTCGAGGCGAAGGCGCAACAGGAAGGCAAGCCCGAGCACGTGATTCCAAAGATCGTGGAGAACCAGATCGAGAACTTCATCAAGGAGAACTGCCTGCTCGAGCAGCCGCACTGGCGCGACGCGAAGACCACGGTCCAGGATCTCATCGCGGAGAACATCTCCAAGCTGCAGGAGAACATCGTCGTGCGCAGGTTCGCGCGTTACAACGTCAGGGAGGCATGACCGACCCGGAATTGGGAGACCGTTCGCCAAAGTACAACCGCGTCCTGCTCAAGCTGAGCGGCGAGGCACTTGGGGGCGCCCGCGATTACGGCATCGATCTCTCGGTCGTCCAGACCATCGCTGGGCAGGTGAAGCGGGTGCACGAGATGGGCGTGCAGGTCGCGCTCGTCGTCGGCGGAGGCAACATCTTCCGCGGCATGGCCGCAAGCGAGCTGGGGTTTGACCGTGCCACCGGCGACTACATGGGCATGCTGGCCACGGTGATCAACGCGCTGGCCCTGCAGGATGCCCTCGAACGCATCGGCGTACCCGCTCGCACGATGACCGCGATCCAGATGCCGCAGGTGGCTGAGCCATATATCCGCCGCCGCGCTGTGCGTCACCTGGAGAAGGGGAGGGTGGTGATCCTGGCCGCCGGTACCGGCAACCCGTACTTCACTACCGACACTACCGCGGCTCTCCGCGCTGTCGAGATCGAGGCGGACATCATCCTGAAGGCGACCAAAGTGGATGGCGTTTACACCGCCGATCCCAAGCTCGACCCCACTGCCACCAAGCTCGACCACCTCGACTACATGGAGGTGCTGAACCGCGGGATCGAGGTGATGGACAACACCGCGGTAACGCTGTGCATGGACAATGATGTGCCGATCCTCGTGTTCAACCTGCTGATTCCCGGCAACATCGAGCGCGTGATTCTCGGCGAGGACATCGGAACGTTAGTGGGAGCATCCCCCAAGTGAGGCCGGCGATAGCATGATCGACCCAATCCTGCGTGACGCCGAGTCCAAGATGAGCAAGTCGGTCGATCACTTCGGGTCCGACCTGGCGACGATCCGGACGGGGCGTGCGAACCCTGCGCTGATCGACAAGATCATGGTGCCGTACTACGGCACACCGACGCCTCTCAACCAGCTGGCACAGATCAGCGCGCCCGAGCCGCGCTTGCTGATCGTGCAGGTGTATGACAAGAGCCAGATCGGCGCGATCGAGAAGGCGCTGCGCACCGGCGACCAGGGCCTCAACCCTGCGAGCGACGGCCAGGTCATCAGGGTGCCGATTCCTCCGCTCACAGAGGAGCGCCGCAAGGAGTTCGTGAAGCTCGTGAAACAGAAGGCGGAGGAGGCGCGAGTCGCCATCCGCAACATCCGCCGAGACGAGATCCACCGCATCGATCAGCTGTCAAAAGACGGCGGGGTGGCGGAGGACGAGGTGAAGCGAGGGAACGCGCGCCTGCAGAAGGTGACGGAAGGCCAGATCGAGAAGGTCGATGCAATCGCAGCCAGAAAAGAAGCTGAGGTGATGGAGGTCTAGGACCCCCGCCGTACACGCCGGTACGCTTTAGGCCCTTGGACCCAGCAGTTCCTACTCATATCGGGATCATCATGGATGGGAACGGGCGTTGGGCCCGGCGCCGCGGCCATCCCGCGAGCTTTGGCCACCGGGCCGGTGTCCGGGCTATCAAGAGGGTTCTTCAGGGGTGCGAAGACCTTGGGGTCAAGGTGCTCTCCGTTTACGCGTTCTCAACCGAGAACTGGTCGCGCCCCCGCGCGGAGGTTAGGGCGCTGATGCGGCTGTTCCACGAGACGATGCAGCGCGAGATCGACGAGATGCACAGGCGCGGCGTGCGGATCGTGGTCAGCGGCCGGCGCGACGAGCTCTCCTCAAAGATGCGCGAGCGCATCGACGAGGCGATGGTGCGCACGGCGCACAACCAGGGTGGCGTGCTTAACGTTTGCCTCAACTACGGCGGGCGCGCCGAGATCGTCGATGCAGTGCGCCGGCTCATCGAAGATGGCGTGAGGGCGAGCGACGTGGACGAGGACGCCATCACCTCACGCCTCTATGTTCCGGACCTGCCCGAGCCCGACCTCATCATCCGGACGGCGGGGGAGCGCCGCGTGAGCAACTTCCTTCTGTGGCAGTCCGCCTACTCCGAGATGCTGGTCAGCGAAACGCTCTGGCCCGACTTCGACATCCCTGACCTCAAGGCCGCAATCGCCGACTACGGTTCGCGCGTCCGCAACTTCGGAGGGCGTCCGGAGGACGGCCAGGCGCAAAACGTCGCCCGATGAAGACGGAGACCCGCCTCTTGCCGACCGGCTGGAAACCGAGCCCGCTGCTGGTCAGGATCCTCAGCGCCTTCGTGATCCTGGCGGTTGTCGTCGCCGCGGTCTACATCGGCATCTACGGCGCCTACGCGCTGGTCGTGCTGCTGGCCGGTCTGGCTCTCTGGGAATTTCGAAACCTGTCAGACGGCATGGGCTCTCGCGCACCCAGCTGGCTCCTGTTTCCCCTGGGCGCTTTCTTTGCCTTCAGCGGCACCGTGCTCAAGCAGGTCGACGTCAACCTGGTGCTATCCCTCGCGCTGGTCGGCGGGCTCGCCGCCTTCCTGTTCGTACCCGGCAGGCGCCAGGGTCTCGGCCGGTGGGCGATGGGCCTCGCCGGCGCCCTGTACATCGGCATGCCGTTCAACTACTACCTGGTGCTCTACTCGTCCCAGCCCCACGGCATGGTCTGGGCGCTCTTCATCATCTTCGCGGTGGTGGCGAATGACGCCGCGGCCCTGCTGGTCGGCAGCAGGATCGGGCGGCACCCGTTCTTCCCCCAGATCAGCCCGCGCAAGACCCTGGAGGGAGCCATCGCGGGGGTCGTGGGTGCGGTGATCGTCATGGTCGTTGGCGTCTCCTTGATCATCGGCCTGCGGCCGGTTCACGCGATCGCCATCGGCATCCTGGTCGGAGTGGGTGCCCAGATCGGCGACCTGGTCGAGTCTCAGATGAAGCGAATCGCGGAGGTCAAGGATTCTTCGAGCCTCATCCCAGGGCACGGCGGCGTGCTCGATCGCCTCGACTCCATCCTTTTTCCCCCCATCCTCGTTTACCTCTACGTGACCGTGTTCCACCTTCTCCAATGAGGATCCCCACGAAGTCAG
>JBDUAO010000163.1:0-4725 GCA_040004595.1 Candidatus Dormiibacterota bacterium
TCGATATACGGACGAGAGTCTGGAGGCGCGCCGGCCTACAACGCCGCCAAGGCGGCTGAGATCAGCTTCGTCACCTCGCTGGCCCGCGAGGTCGCGGGCAAAGGCGTCACCGTCAACGCCATCGCGCCCGGCTCCATCCTCTGGGAGGGTGGCGGCTGGCACCGGCGCCAGCAGGCCGATCCCGCCGCCACCGCCGACCTCATCCGTCGCGAGATGCCCCTCGGACGCTTCGGCTCGGTCGAGGAGGTGGCGGGCGTGGTTGCCTTCGTGTGCTCGAATCAGGCGAGCCTCCTCAACGGGGCGGCGATTGCCGTCGACGGCGGGCAGTCGCGGTCGAACATCTGATGGTCACGTTCAAGGGAACTCTCACACCAACCCCGCGCGGCGGAGGCGGCACCCTGGTTCGCATTCCCAATCACGTCGCCGCCGAGCTCGGCCTCAAGGGAATGCCGAAGATCAATGCGGTGATCGCGGGCACGCCTTATCGCGGCTCGCTGATGCCGATGGGCGATGGCACCTACTGCCTTGGCGTGCTCAAGTCGATCCAGGAGGCGGCCGGCGTCGGCCTGGGAGACTCGATCACGATCGACATCGAGCTCGATATGGCGCCGCGAACCGTCGGCATTCCGATCGACCTGGCCCAGGCGATGGAGGGCGACCAAACCGCCGGCGCCGCGTGGGAGGCGCTGTCCTACACCGAAAAGAAGGAGATGGCCGGCTCGCTTTACGGTGCCAAGCGCAGGGAAACACGCGAACGGAGGCTGGCCCAAGCTCTCGAGACGCTGCGCAAGCCGCGCTGAGCGGTCAGCGGCCGAAGAAGGAGATAGGGACTCCCAGCTGGCTGGCGATCAGGACTGTCGTGGGGTAGAGCCCGAGCGCAAGTGAGGCGACGCCGCTGATCGCGATCGCAAACCCACTGCTGGCAGACCCTTCGATCCTGTCGGCCCGGGTCGGCGGGGACCACACAGGGATCAGCACCCTCACGTAGTAATAAACCGACACCACGCTCATCAACACGGCCAGCACCACGAGCCAGGTGTACCCGGCGCTGACGCCGGCGGTGAACAGGAACAGCTTGCCGAAGAAGCCCACGAAAGGTGGAAATCCCGCGAGGGACAGCATGAAGACCGTCATGGCAACCGCCAACGGCCAGTTGCGTTTCGCCAGGCCGTCGAGGTCCGAGAGCCTGTCGCGATCCCCTTCGGGGCCGGCCAGCATCGTCACCACCGCGAAGGCGCCGAAGTTCATGAACATGTAGACGAACAGGTAAAAGAGGACTGCCGCCAGCCCGCTCTGGCCGCCGGCGATGACGCCGATGAGCACATAGCCGGCCTGGGCGATTCCCGAGTACGCGAGGAGCCGCTTGAGGCTCGACTGCGCGATGGCCATCAGGTTGCCGACGATCATGCTGGTCGCCGCGACGAATGCGAGCAGGACCTGCCACTCAGGCGCGAGGTGGGGGAGACCCCCGGCGAAGATGCGGATGATCATCGCGAACCCTGCCGCTTTCGTGCCGACCGACATGAACGCAGTGACGGGGATCGGGGCGCCCTGATAGACATCAGGCGTCCACATGTGGAAGGGCGCGGCTGAGATCTTGAAGGCGAAGCCGACTCCCATCAGCACGATCCCGAGGAGGATCAGAGGGTTCCCTGACGAGGAGGGCCCCAGCGTCTTGGCGATCTCCGGGATGAGCGTCGTTCCCGTGCCGCCGTAAACCAGCGCCATGCCGTACAGCACGAACGCGCTGGCGAAGCCGCCGACCAGCAGGTACTTCGCCGCGGCCTCCTGAGACTTGGTCTCGCCTCGCGCGTACCCGCACACGATGTAGAGCGCGATCGACAGCAGCTCGAGGCCGAGGAATGCGGTGACGAGAGAGGTGGCGGACGCAAGCACCATCATGCCGATGACTGCGGCAAGGATGAGAACGTGGAACTCCCCGGCGACGAACCGGCGTCGTTTGAGATACGAGTGGGAGACAGCCAGCGTCAGGATGCCTAGGACCGCAAAAAGCATCTCGAAGAAGAGCGAGAACTTGTCGCCGGTCGCGAAGCCCTGGTACGCGGGCCCATTGGCGCCGTAGCTCCAGCGATAGAAGGCGGTGGCCAGCGCCGATACGTAGCCGACCGCCGCGACCATCGCCACGGCGTCGCCGCGACGGCTCTTGGGCAGTGCGAGGTCCACCACTATGGCGAAGAGCAGGAACACCGTGAGCGCGACGATCGGCGCGATCTGGCTGAGGTCAGCCAGTGCCTGGCTCCAGGTGTATGTGACGTCGATCGCCGCCATCATCATCGCGCCAGACCCGCCTGGCCGAGAGCCGACATCAGCTGGGTGAGCAGGTAGGGGTAGATGCCCAGCACGAACATCAGCAGCACCAGCGGCGACAGAAGCACCAGCTGCCCGGTGTAGATGTCGCGCATCGGCCTTTTGTCGATTGCCTCACCCTGAAACGTGCCCTGGAAGAACCGGAGCATGTACACCGGCGCCAGCACGAGGCCGATGGCACCCAGCACGGCCAGCACCGGGGCGCGCTCCCAGGCGCCGAGAAGCGTCATGAACTCACCGACAAAGCTGTTCAGACCGGGCAGGCCGAGCGCGGCAAGGACCACCACGATGGACACGCCCGCCATCACCGGCATGCGCGCCGCCAGGCCGGCGAGTGCGGAGCGGTCCCGCGTGCCGGTGCGATCGGCGATCCAGGCCACGAGCAGGAAGAGGGCGGGAACGATGAGCCCGTGGTTGACCATCTGCAGGACGGCGCCCTGCTGGCCCTGGACGTTGAGGGCGAAGATGCCCAGCACGATGAAGCCCATGTGGCTGACGCTCGAGTAGGCGACCAGCAGCTTCATGTCACGCTGCGCGATGGCCATGAGCGCGCCCCAGATGATCGCCGCGACCGCAAGCACCGGGATCACCCAGCGCCAGTCCCACCAGAGCACCGGGTGGGGAAACAGCGGGATCACGATGCGAAGGAAGCCGTAAGCGCCGGCCTTGCCCATCACGCCGGCAAAGGTGATCAGCATCGGTGTTGGCGCCGCGAGGTAAGCGTCAGGCAGCCAGCTGTGGAAGGGAAACAGCGGCGTCTTGATGGCGAAGGCAAGCGCGAAGACGAAGAAGAGGCCGAACTGAATCGCGGGAGTGGGTGAGATGGTCGCAAGCGTGGCGAGGTCGAAGGTCTGCTTGCCGGTGGCCACGTACTCGCCGATGACACCCACCAGCATCAGAAGCGAGCCGGCCAGCGTGTACAGCACGAACTTGATGGCTGCCCTGCCTGGCCGTTCCTCTTCCTCGCCGAAGAGCCACAGCAGAAAGTAGGCGGGAATCAGCATCGCCTCCCAGAACACGTAGAAGAGCACGAGGTCGACAGCCAGGAAAACTCCGGCCAGGCCGGAGCTCATCGCGAGGATCAGCCCGAGAAAGCGGTTGGCGTTCTTCATGGTGACCGGGGTCGCGAGCACAGCGATCACAGTCAGAAGCGCGTTCAGGACGACGAGCCAGATGCTGATGCCGTCGACGCCGAGCCGGTAGAAGACCGAGAGCTGGGGGACCCACGGAGCAACCTCCGTGAACTGGTAGTGCTGCGCCGAAGGGTCGAAGACCAGCGCCACGCTCGCCGCGATTCCAAGTGTGACGATCGCAGTGATCGCGCTCATCAGCTTGCTCAAACGAGCGGGCATGAAGGCCACCAGCACTCCGCCGATCAGCGGAAGCAGCCACAGGATCGTGAGCGTCATGAGTTGGCCCTCACGAGGATCAGGATCGCCGCGATGCAGACGCCCGCCATGAACACGAGGACGTAGTTGCGGAAGTAGCCGCTCTGCGTGAGGCTGAGGCTCCCGGCGCCGCCCTCAGTAGCCCGACCCGTACCCACCACGACGCCATCGATCAACGGCCGTTCAACGTGGTCCAGCCCGCCTTCGGCAACCGCGTCCATCGGGCGCACGAATGCGTAGTTGTAGGCCTCATCGAAGTAGTACTTGCGCTCGAGCAGGGTCTGGAGCCACGGAAGACGGGAGCTCCAGGGCTTCCAGGTGCGTTCGACGTAGAAGCGGTAGGCGGCGAGGAACAGCAGCCCGGCCAGGATCATGGTGATGAGACTCACGACCACGTCGGCGACGCCCCCCTCCCAAGGTTGCGTTCCCACCGCGCCGGCCAGGAAGTCGGACACCGCCTGCGGGCCAAAGCCGAGCGCGCGGGTCTGGATGAGCCCGCCGATGGTGGCGAGAACCGCCAGCACCATGACCGGGATCAGCATCACCGAGGGCGCCTCATGCGGGTGCTCGACCGGCCGCTCGGGTGACGGCTTGCCCCAGAAGGACATCCACCACATGCGGCCCGTGTAGAAGCCGGTGATCAGGGCGGTGACGAAGCCGACGCCCCAGACGATTAGAGCGAGCGTGTCGTCAGGTTTGGAGAAGGCCGCGCCAAGGATCTGTTCCTTCGAGAAGAAGCCGACGAACGGGATGACGCCGACGAGCGATAGGCAGCCGATGAGAAAGGCCCAGGACGTGCGGGGAATCTGGCGGAAGAGCCCGCCGTACTTGCGCATGTCCTGCTCGTCGTGCATGGCGTGAATGACGTTGCCCGCGGCCATGAACAGCAGGGCCTTGAAGAACGCGTGCGACATGAGGTGGAAGAAGCCGGCGGAGTAGGCGCCGATGCCCACCGCCAGGAACATGTAGCCGATCTGGCTCATGGTCGAGTAGGCGAGCACGCGCTTGA
>JBDUAO010000164.1:0-4718 GCA_040004595.1 Candidatus Dormiibacterota bacterium
CGCTCCGTATCGCCTCAACCGGTGCGCGACGTGCCAGTTCTGCTCGAAGTGCTTCCTCAGCGGAATGTGGATGAACGGCCGGCGCGCGGCCACCAGCTCCATCGTCGTGGACAACCCCGCCTGGACCACCGCCAGGTCGCACGTCGCCAACGTTCGCGACAGATCGTGCACATACCCCACCACCTCCATCCCATCGACTGGTTCGATCGCCTTGGGATCAATGCGCGGGCCGCAGACGAGCAGCATGTGAGCCCGCGGGTCCTGCGCCCGCAGGAGGCGAAACGCTTCGGCGATGCGCCGCAGCAGATGGATGCCGACTGCCGATCCCCCGACGCTTCCGACGATCAGCCGCTCGTCAGCATTGAGGCCAAGGGATCTCCGAAGCGCTCGAGGGCCACCACGTTCCGCGGGATCGAAGGGCAGGACGTAACCGGAGAACTGGAAATGGCGTTCAGTCCACTCCTTGATCAGCGGCAAGCCGGGGCCGAACCGCTCGGGCACCACGTCCGCGGGATCGCCGATGAAGATCGAGACATCGCGTATCTCCGGATGAAGCTCAACGTGCTCGACCATCTCCGCGTTGTAATCGGCAACCAGCTGAGCCTCGCGCTCACCGCCCTCGGCCATCGGCATGAAGCCCACGAAATCGCTCATCCACACATACGGCGAAGTCTTGAGCTCTCGATTTTCGTGCAGGAAATGGTCAACCTCCCACGCCTCGTCGGCGATCCACACATCGAACGTCTCCTGGCTCACCACGTCGTGGAACACCATGAAGTTGGCGCACAGGATCTCGTCCATCCGGCGGATCATTTCGAACGCGTGCAGCTCGTGCTCGCCGGACTCCGCGTCGACGTGCATGGCTTCGGGAGCCAGCTCGTGGCTCGCGGGGTGAACTGTCTCGCCGCACGCCTCGAGCAGGGTGACCAGCGGGGGTTGGGCGAGCCATTCCACCTCGAGCCCCGGGACCTGGCGGCGCAGCTCCCGCGCAATGGCGACGTCGCGCCACGCGTGGCCCAACCCGATGGGAGAGCTGACCAGCAGCGCGCGAGGCCTCTTGCTGGTCCGCCTCCGCGGCGACGGCGATGACCCGTTGCCGGCGAACTCGCTGATCAGCCTGTTGACACGTACAGGCTGCCGCGCCTGCGGGATGTGTCCGGAGCCTTCGAACTTGACGTGGCGGGCTCCGGTCAGCTCGGCCAATGCAAGGCCGCGAGAATACGGCTGGCAGTTGTCCAGGTCGCCCTGGATGACCAGCACGGGGCAGCGAACCTGCCGGCAGAGCGCTTCCACCTCCTCTTTGGTCGCCGCAACCGGTTCGTCGTCAATCAGAAGCGTCTCGGCCCGGCCATCGAGCCCGTACGCAACAGCGTCTTCGACCTGCTTGGTCGAATGCGGCTCGGGGAACATCTCCCCAAAGAAGAACTCCAGGAAGTCTCGATAGTTCTGCTGGATGTAGTGCTTGTTGTATTTAAACCACCCTTCATTGGTTTCAAGGACCTGACTGAAGGTCTCGACGGACGCGAGGCGGAATTCGTGAGGCGGGGTGACGAGAGGGATGCCCGGTCCTATCGCGACGATGCCGAGGACGCGATGCGGATGGGACACCGCCAGCTGGATCGAGGGAAACACACCGTCGTGGCATATGCCAACCAGCACCGCTGCCTCAGTGCCGGTCGCATCCATGACTGCGCGGCAGTCATCAGCCCACCACTCGCCCAGCCATTTGGCGGCGGGGTCGGGATGGTCGGACAGGCCATTGCCGCGACCGTCGTAGGCAACCACCCGGAAGTGCCTGGCGAGGTGGTGCACCTGGCCCTTCCAAAGGCGCGAGTGGGAGATGGGATTGGCTGGAAGTAAGACGATTGTCCGGTCCCCGCTTCCGAAGACCTCGTAATACAGCCGCAGGCCGTCGCCGGTAAGCGCGTAGCCGGTGGTGTCAGGCTGCCTCGCGCGGGTGCCCGTCTCTGTAACTGGCATCGGGACCTCTCAATTTAGGTGAAGGCGGGCGGCACGAACCGCCCGCCTTCTGGATTGTTTACGGCCGGGCTTCGTAGACGATGTTGAAAGGCGTCTCTGCGACCCTGCGGAACCGTGTGAAACCGGCGGCGGTGGCGACGTCTCGGATCCGCGCCTCGCCCGCCTGGGCGCCAAGCGCCAGCCCGACTTCCTGAGACAACGAGCTCGGCGTGCAGAGGAAGGTTGAAAACGCGTAGTAAGCGCGACCTACTGGGTTGAGGTTCTGCTCGACCTTGTCGCCGGCGGCCGGCTCGACGATCATCCACGTTCCGTCAGGAGCCAGCGCCTGGCGCACATGGCGGGCGGCGCCGACAGGGTCTCCCATGTCGTGCAGGCAGTCGAACATGGTGACCAGGTCGTAGCCGGTCCCTGGGAATCCGGCCGCAGGTACGACTTCGAAGTGCGCGCGGTCCTGCAGCCCGGCTTCCTTGGTCTCCTTGCGGGCCAGGTCGATCGACTCGCGGTGATAGTCGAAGCCAGTGAACTTCGAGCGCGGGTAGGCCTCGGCCATGAGCCTGGTGGAGGCGCCGAGGCCACAGCCGACATCAGCCACCTTGGCTCCCACTCCGAGCTTTCCTGCGACGCCGTCCAATGCGGGCAGCCATGACGAAACCAGGTTCGCGTTGTATCCCGGCCGGAAGAACCGCTCGCAGCCGGTGGAGACGCCGAGATCGTGCTCGTGCCAGCCAAAGCCGGCGCCAGTCCGGAACGCGGCCTCGATGTGCTCGCGGGACTTCAAGGACGCCGTCGCCAGCTCGAAGGCGCCGCACACGAAAGCCGGGCTGTCCTCGTTGGCCAGCGCTAGCGCCTGCTCCGCCGGCAACACATAGCTCTTGGTCTGCGGCTCGTACTCGACGAAACCGCCTGCCGCCTGCGCGTTGAGCCACTCGCGCACGTATCGCTCGGCGGTGCCCGTCTTCTCGGCCAGCTCGGCCGGGGTGATCGGGCCGGCGTGCGCCATCGCCTTGTATAGGCCGAGCTTGTCGCCGATCACGATCAAGCCCGCGTTGACTGTCGCCCCAAGCTCGCCGACCACCTGGCCCATGAAGGCGTTGAGCTTGTCCTCGTTGATCGCCGCTGTCTGTACTGCCATTTGATGCTCCTCCTGAATGAGATGACCTGACCGTAAGAGCGGGTGGCCGGGGGTCGCATCAGGGGGCCCACCTAGTTGTTGGCGTGACAAGCTAGGGCGATGCTTGTGGGCCGTGAGCCGGAGCAACTCGCGATCGACCAGGCGATGGCCTCGGCAAGGCTCGGCAAGAGTGCCTGCCTGGTCATTCGCGGCGAGCCTGGGATCGGCAAGACGGTCCTGCTCGAATACGCGGCGGGCAACGCAGGCTCGATGCGCGTTCTGTCCGCGCGCGGCGTGGAGTTCGAAGCCGGTCTGCCTTTCGCCGGCCTTCACGAGCTGCTCCGCCCGGCCCTCGGCATGCTGGACCGGCTGCCTCCGATCCATGCGTCGGCACTGCGCTCGTCGCTCGGCCTGGGCCCGAGGATCGAGGCGGACCGGCTGATCATCGGCGCCGCCGTTCTCGGCCTGATCTCCCTCTACGCCGAGGACCAGCCCCTCTTGATCACGGTGGACGACGCGCCCTGGATCGATCGCGCGTCGGCAGAAGCCATCGGGTTCGCCGCTCGCCGGCTTGTCGCCGACCCGGTCGCCATTCTTATCGCGGTCCGCGAGGGGGAAGAAACACCCCTGCGGTCTGCGGGCCTACCAGAGATGAGCTTGAGTGGACTTGACCAGCCCTCCGCCATCGCCATCCTCGAGCAGTCAGGCACCGAACCCGTTTCGCGTGATGTGGCGCGCCGGATGCTGGAGGCAACCGGAGGCAATCCGCTTGCGCTGCTCGAGTTTGGGCGCGAGGGCAGGCGCATATCTTCGCTGCCGCATGACAACCTGCCCATCGCCACCAGCGTCGAGCGCGCCTACCTGCGGCGAGCCGACGGCCTGTCGGAGAACGCGAGGCGAGTGCTCCTGGTGATGGCGGCATCGGGAACCGCCGAGCTCAGGTTGGTCCGGAGGGCAACCGCGACGCAGGCTCTGACCACCGCAGATGTCGACGAGGCCGAGGCGGCCAGGGGATTGATCAGGCAGAGCGGAGATCGCGTCGAGTTCGTTCATCCCCTGGCGCGTGCGGCCATCTATCACGCCGCATCGCCCGCCGATCGCCGCGCCGCTCACGCAGCGCTCGCGGCTGTGATGTCGGGGGCAGATGAGGTCGATCGCCGTGCCTGGCACCTCGCCGCGGCCACGACCGGCTGGGATGAGGCTGCCGCCACCGCCATGGAGGGAGCCGCCCGGCGGGCTCACGAAAGCACCGACTACGCGGGTGCGGCGCGCGCGTTGACCGAATCGGCGCGCCTCACCGAGCCGGTTGAACTGCGTGTTAGCCGTTTGATCGGAGCGGCCGAGAACGCCTGGCTGGGCGGTCGAACCGAGGAAGCGCTGGAGCTGCTGGCTGCCGCCCGCAAGCTCGGGTCTGCGCTCGAACCAAGGGTGGATATGGACAACCTGACGGGTCACATCGACATGCGACGCGGCCTGGTGGTCGAGGGTTACCGGAGGCTGGTCGAGGCGGCTGAAGCCATCGAACCGACCGACCGCTTGAAGGCGATCCGCATGCTCGCCGATGCCGCGCTGTCGACATTTGGCGCTGGACACCCAGCCGACAATCTGGTCGCCGCGAGCAAGGCGC
>JBDUAO010000058.1:0-15979 GCA_040004595.1 Candidatus Dormiibacterota bacterium
CGGACGGAAAAACGCTGGTGGCCTTAGGCGTTCACGGTGTCACCTGGATCGATACTGCCAGCCTTCAGGCTACCGATCGTCAGCTCATTGACTGGACGGTATGGAGCATCGCGTTGAGCCCGAACGGCGACAATCTTTACGCGGTCAGCGACGGAGGAGTGATCGCCGAGGTATCGATGACCGGCTCGCACGCATCGACCACATTCTCCGGAGGTCTCGGTCAGCCGATGGCTGTGCTCAGGGTGCAGGCGGCTCAACGCTCCTGACATCGATCAGCTCGTAGCCGCGACACTTCAAAACCGGCAGCTGTGGGTACCGCGGAAACGAGGCGTCGGTCTTAGAGCGCTCGCACATCCAGAAGGTGCTGCGTGCCGCGGCGACGGTTCGCGAATGCTTGCAGGATGCGCACATGCCAGGCTCCATCCCTACATCAAGGCCAGGGCTTTGACCAGCCTCTCGAAAGAGCTCGTGATGCCATATCGCTTGCCGAGCTCCTCCACGGGGGCCGGGTCGTCCGGATACCGATCCCGTCTGCCGCGAGGCACCTCGATCTTCAGATCGGTGACCGGCTGCACGATGCGACTCGCCTTCCTCAGGTACTCCGCATCAGCGTCGCGGAAGATCCCTGCCTCGAGCATCGCGCTCACCGAGCCATAACGCCGAACGAGGTCCGCGGCTTTCTTGGCGCCGACGCCGGCCACCCCAGGCAGCCCGTCCGAAGGATCGCCGCGGAGGATGGCGAAGTCGGCATAGCCGCCGCCAGGTATCGAATACCGGCGGGCCACCTCCGCCTCATCGACCTCGGCCAGGCCCGTCTTCTCGGGGTACAGAACGATCACCTCGCGATCCCGAATGAGGCTGAACAGGTCGCGGTCGCCGCTATAGATCTCGATTGGCGCCTCCACTCGCGCGACCAGCGAGGCAATGACGTCCTCAGCCTCGTAGTCCGGCACGCCGAGCGCGTCGATCCCGACCGCTTCGAGGCACTCCATGACCACAGGCATCTGGGGCTCGAGCAGCGGTGGCACCGGCTCCGCCGTCCTGTGCTCCTTATAGCTTGGAAGCAGCTCGACCCGCCAATCGGGACGCCAGTCCTCATCGGTGGCCAGCGCCAGGCGTTTCGGCCGCCGCTCGGTGATCAAGCGGGCGAGTGTTTCCAGGGTTCCCCGGATCGCATTCGTGAGCGTGCCGTCCGGCGCCCGCGTCGTTTGCGGCACGCCGTAGAAGGCTCGAAAGATCAAGCTCGACCCGTCGATCAGCAACCATTCGGGCAAGGTGGTCTGATCCTAGCCGCTTAGGATGTCGGTGCTTTGAGGACCCTGGTCGCGCTCGCCGTGATCGCGCTCGTCGGCTGCACAGGTACGTCGCCGGCGCCGGCCACACCCCAGGCCGTTGCATCGCCGACCCCCACCGTGTCGAATTCCGCGGAGTCCAAGGCTGCGGACTTTCGTATCCGGCTCGACCTGCTGCTCGGCGAGCACGTGATCATCATTGCGAGAGAGTCTTCGGCTCCCACCAGACAGGCTGAGTACGCCGGCTACCTGCGTTTGCTCATCGCCAATGGCGCCGACCTGACCGAGCTGGTGCGATCAGCCATGGGGAATAGCGCAGCGGCACGCTTCGAGCCAATCTGGAGGTCGCAAAACGATTTCATCGTGAGCTACACCATCGGGCTCGTCACCCACAACCAGGCCAAGGCCTCATCTTCCCTTCAGAGCCTCACCGTCACCTTCGTGCCTCAGTTCTCTCAGTTCCTGAGCGACGTTGCGAACATCCCGTTGGAGCTGATCCTCCCGCTCTTAACGCAGAACATGCTCGAAATCAGGGCCCTTCTCGACGATCAATTTCATAAGAGCTATCCGGCGCTCTATGCCGACTTGCGAACGTCATACGCGCATGCCATGCAGGTCGGCGATGCGGTCGCACCAAAGATTGCGCAGAGGTTCCCCGACAAGTTTCCCGGCAACGCGTCGAGTCCCGCGGCGGATCTTCGCGCCTCTCTCAACGTGAAGCTGCAGGAGCAGTCGTACCTCGGCACGATGAGAAGCAGCGCCGCCATCGGCGGCCGTGCGAAGGAGCAAGCCGCAGCGGCCGGCGCCCTGGCTGACAACGCAACCGCACTCCACGCGCTGTTCACCGACCTGTTCGGCGCGCCCGCCGCCAATCGCTTCGACCGTGTGTGGGCCACCGGCAACGCAGCCACCTTCGGCTACGCATCGGCGTTGACGGCGGCGGCGAAGCGGCGCGCGTTGAGCGCGCTCACCGATGCCTCGGTCGCGCAGCTTTCAGGTTGGCTCTCCGACACGACCGGCCTGGCGGCTGACGCCTCGCGGCCCTCGCTCGAGGCGCGGGTCGAGGCGGTCGTCACCGTCATCCGGGATCAGCGATCGAGGGCTTGGTCCAGGCTGGCCGCCGACGACAGATCAGCCGCAACCGCAACCGAGGTGGTTGCCGACCTTGTCGCCTTGGCAGCGATTGCAAAGCTGCCGGCGATGTTCGGTTAGTCCAGCGCCGAGGCGATGATCTCCAGGCCGGTGGCGGCTTCTTCGTGGTCGAGGATCAGGGGCGGGCTGATGCGAACGGCGCGCGCGCCTGCCGTCAGCAGCAACAGTCCCCGCTCGAACGCTTTCTGGACGAGCTGCGCGGCCTGCTCCGCGGTGCTGAACTCGAGCGCGACCATCAGCCCGAGGCCGCGTACGTCCGTGACCTGCTCATGCGTCAACGCGATCTCCCGCAGCCCATCCTGGAGCTGCGCTCCCACCTTCGATGCATTGGCCATCAGGCCCTCCTCGAGCAGGTCGAGGGTCGCCAGGCCGGCGGAGCAAGCGATGGGATTGCCACCAAAGGTGCTGCCGTGTGAGCCAGGGGGCCAGCTCATCTGCTCAGCCCGCGCGATGAACGCCCCGAGCGGAAGGCCCGAGGCGATGCCCTTGGCGAGGCAGACGATGTCAGGCTCCACATTCCAGTGCTCGACCGCCAGTAGCTGGCCGGTGCGACCCATGCCCGACTGCACCTCATCGGCGACCAGCAGAATCCCGTGCTTGAGGGTCAGCTCTCGTAGACGTGGAAGGAAGTCATCAGGCGGCACGAGGTAACCGCCCTCGCCCTGAATCGGCTCGACGAATACCGCGGCGACGCTCTCCGGCGGCGCCACGGTGCTGAAAAGCTCTTCGATTCGAGCGAGCGAATCGTCGGTGGTCACTCCCCGAGAAACAGACGGATATGGGGCATGGAAAACCGAGGAGAGCAGGGGAGCGAAGCGGCGGCGCTGGCTGGCCTTGGAGGCGGTCAGCGACAGGGCGCCGAAGGTGCGGCCGTGAAACCCTCCGATGAATGCCACGTAGCTCGGCCGGCCGGTCGCGTAGCGCGCGAGCTTCATGGCTCCTTCGATGGCCTCCGCGCCCGAGTTGGTGAAGAAGACCTTGGCCGGGGTGCCGGGGAGAATCTTGGCCTCGAGGCGCTCCGCGAGCTCGATCTCAGAGCGGTAGTAGAAATCGGTGCCTGACATGTGCAGGAATTTCCTCGCCTGCTCTTCAATCGCCGCAACGACCTTGGGGTGGGAGAAGCCGGTGGTGTTCACCGCGATGCCGGCCGTGAAGTCGAGGAAGGTGTTGCCGTCGACATCGGTGGCCCAGCAACCTTCGCCCCGTTCCATCACGAAGGGGTAGGCGCGGGTGAAGCTGGGCGACATCGCCTTGGCGTCTCGTGCGATCAGGTCGGCGGCCTTCGGGCCGGGCACTGAGGTCTTCATATGGGGACGGCGTGCTGTCTTCACCGGGGTTGGGGCCAAACTGACAACTTCATCGTGGCGGAACGTATCAGACCGCCCAGAAGGCTGCCGTACAGGAGGCGTCCTTTCATGCTCCAATGTGAGCCTTGGCAAGGGGGACGAAGACCACCTTCAGCATCCGGCCGGCTACCCGGGATGACCTGAAGGCGGTTGTGGGCATATACAACTGGGCGGTGAATCAGACGTTCGCCACCATCGACTCGGAGCCCCTCGGAACGGAGGAGGCCGCAGCCTGGTGGGAGGCGCACGGACGCTCAAAACTGATAGTGTCGACTGACGACGGCGGGGTAATTGGATGGGCGCGCCTGTTCCCGTGGAACCAGCGCGGCTTCGACATCGTGGAGGATCTCGTATACGTAGATCCCGTCCACCAGGGGGGAGGCATTGGCAAAGCTTTGCTGGCAGAGCTGATCAACGAGGCGCGTGGGCTCGGTTATCGCACCATTGTTGCGGCCATTGCCGCTGATAACCGCGCCGGCCTCGCGCTGCACACCAAGCTCGGATTCGAGGTCGTCGGCACGATTCGGGACGCCGCTCACAAGTTCGACAGGTGGATGGACATCACGCTGGTCCAGCTCGCACTTGAAGGGCGAGGCTGAGTACCAGATGCCACTTGTTGAAGTAAACGGCCAGTGGATCAACTACGAGGACACGGGCGGAACCACTGAGCCTGTCGTGCTCGCGCACGGGCTGCTCATGGACCGCGAAATGTTTGCCCCCCAGATCGCGGCAGCGAAGGCCGGCACCAGGTTCATCACCTGGGACGCGCGCTGCCATGGCGAGACAGAGAACACCGATGACCCATTCACCTATTGGGATCTTGCCGACGACCTGAAGGGGCTGCTCGACCACCTCGGGGTCGAGCGCGCGGTTATCGGCGGGATGAGCCAGGGCGGCTTCGTCGCGCTGCGATTCGCGCTCAGGTATCCCGAGCGGGTTTCGGCGCTCATCCTCATGGGGACGCAGGCCGGGGTCGAGGATCCCGAGAAGGTTGCCATCTACCAGGTCATGCTCGACGTCTGGGAGTCCGAGGGCCTCAACGACCAGCTGGCCAACACCATCGCCTCGATCGTTCTCGGCAACGAGTGGCTCGGCAGCCAGGATTGGATCGCGAAGTGGCATCAGAAGTCGCGATCGCTTCTGCGTCAGGCGTTCCAGACACTGGTGACACGCGATGACATCCACAACCGGCTTGGCGAGATCAAGGCGCCTGCCCTCGTGATCCATGGCACGGCCGACGCCGCAATCGACATCGAAAAGGCCCACCGCATGTGCTCCGACCTGGCCAACTGCCGTGGGATGGTCACCATCGAGGGCGGCGGCCACGCCAGCAACCTCACCCATCCAAAGCCGGTGAACCTGGCGATTCAGCAGTTTCTTGCCGGTTTGGAGGTGCCGACGCCTCCCAGATTCGATCTCGAAAGGCGCACCAGCGAGAGGCGAGAGCAAACCCGCGCTGCCGGCCAGATCGTTGCGCCCATCGACCGGCGGATGGCCGAACGGCGAGCTCGGTAGCGCTCTACGGAGAGCCCGGCATCCCGATGGGGATCCCTGTGGCATAGGCGGCGGGATAAACGATCTTCATGTCGCCGACCGCCTGCCACTGCCCGACGACCGCCGCCGACCTCGTGTTCTGACCTTCGTCGAGCGCGCCCGCTGGGCCGAACTTGACGCCTCCGCCATTGATGCTGTCGCCAGAGGGCACATCGACATTCAGTGCAGCGGTGCGAATCGACTCGGCTGTGGCTGACACAGGCAGGCGGCTGAGCACGTTGTCGAAGAAGGTCCATCCCCCGACGAAGCCCGCAACCGCGGGAATCGTCATGGTCGCTCCACCATTGGCCGCCGAGTAGGTCGATCGCGCCTGGGCCAGCAGCGCCTTGCCGGCGGACGACAGTGCGGCCGGGCTGATTGTCTCGTCCGGCTTGTCGGCGGCGTACACCCCAATCGATCCCAGTCCGAGTCGCTGGCTGAAGGCGAGCATGCAGAACGCGGAGCTGGTTCCGATCGCGGCCTTCAGCTTCACGCCTGCCCGAAGGAGCGCCTGCCAGATGGCAACACCATCGTCCAGATAGCTGACGTCCCAGACAACGTCGGCCCGATCCAGCGCTATGCGCGTAGCGATGACCTGCGGGTCGTAGACGTGCGAGTCGTACTCGATGACGTCGACGACGCTCATGCCGAGCTGGTGGGCCAGCGTCTCCTCGCCGCCACCCACCGACCTGCCGTAGATGTCGTTCACTCGCACGATCACGACCCGTGGCGAGGCCGGCTGCATTTTGGGGACGAGGACGTCATGCGTGAAGGTGACGGCCATCCGGCCGAGCGAGCTGCCGGTGGCGACAGTCCGGAAGACGTAATGACGCTGGACGGTGATCGGGTCGGCGACAGCTCCAGTCTCCCAGTAGACGGTCTTCAGGGCCTCAGATCGCGCGGAAGCCGCGGCTGACAGCGTGCTTCCGTAGGTGCCGAGGATTGCTGGGACGTGATAGTCGCGGACGAGCTCATCGACTGCGGCGCTGGCCGCTTGCGGCGTGGCCGCGTCCACCACCTGCAGGCGAACATGGACTCTTATCGCGCCGGTCGATTGCGCCAGGCGAAGGGCGGCATTGACGCCCGCCAGCTCCTGCTTGCCGCCCTCGGCCTGTGGGCCGCTGAGCGGATAGATCGCGCCCAGCACGAGGTCGTGAGCTTGACTCGATTGAGGCTGCTGCGCGCATGCCGATGCGATCAGAAGTGCGAAGCAGCAGAAGGCAAGAGGTCGGTGCATCGACGTCAGGATAGCCCCGCCGATCCTTCGAATCAGGCGGTCGCGGTGGCCTTCACCTCGCCAATGCGAGCGTCTGCCAGCTGGCGCTGCAGCTTGGTCGCAGGCGCATAGCCGTAATTCACATGCAACGACCTGCCCTCGCCGGACATGACCACCGTCGTGGGCAGCGTGTAGACATGAAAGCGGTCAGCCAGCTCCCGCTCCACGATCGCATCGACCTTGTCGATCCTCACGCCTGCGAGCTTCGAAAGGGCCGGCTCCTGGTGCGTGCGACAAACGGAACAGTTCTCGCCGGTGAAGTAGAGGATGTATGGCTCGATGTCTGTGGATACTGAACGGGCAGTCAGCCCGAGCGCCCCAGCACGGGCATGACGCGATCGCCAGAGCTCCAGGCTGGCGGCAACGAGCACCACAGCACCCGCCGCCGCCAGAGCCCAGAGTTGAACGCTCATCAGACGGCGCCGGTCGTCCCCGGGGTGGCCTTGATCAGGCCCGCCCGGCCCAGCTGGTAGTAGATCTGGCAGCCGACGCAGTAGCCGAATGCCAGGTTGATGAAAGCAAGCACAGCCACCAGCAGCGCGAGCGCCAATCCCACCACCGGAAGCGGAAGCAGGAAAGCCGACGAGACCGCAAGGAACACACCGCCCAATCCCTGGGCGAAGTTGTGTGGCTCTGGACGGTCTTGCACCAGTCTTGGCTTGACGATGCTGCGCGGCTTCAGGACCTTGAAGTAGAGCTGCTTGAAGAGCGCGAGCTGCGGAACGAAGGTGCCCAGCAATAGCACCACCGCCAGCAGCGGAATCAGGATGAGCAGCGGCTTGAGGAACGCAGAGCCGATGAACGCGACGAGCACGGTCGCCACGATCCCGGTCTGGTTGACCTTGAGCGCCGAGTGATCCACGACGCCGCGGGAGGTTGCCATCCCTACTTCTCGATTGGAGCCTTGATCGAGCTCCCCCACTCAGTCCACGAACCGTCGTAGTTGCGGACGTCGGGGTAGCCCAGGAGCTCCTTCAGCACGAACCACGTGTGCGCGGAGCGCTCGCCGATGCGGCAGTAGGCGATGACCTCTTTGTTCGATGTGATGCCCTTGCCGCCGTAAATTTCCTTGAGCTCGTCGGTGCTCTTGAAGGTGCCGTCCTCGGTGTTGACGGCAGTTCCCCAGGGGATGCTGACCGCCGTCGGAATATGGCCGCCGCGCTGGGCGCCCTCCTGTGGAAGGTTCTCAGGAGCGAGCAGCTCGCCGGAGTACTCCTTGGGCGAGCGCACGTCGACGAGGCCGGCCTTGCCGAGCTTGGAGGCGACGTGGTCGCGATACGCGCGGATGTCCTCTTTCGGAGAACCGTGGAACTTGTAGTCAGTCGCGGGGTAGGTCGGGACCTCCGTGCTGTAGTCGCGTCCTTCCTTCTCCCACTTGACCCGGCCCCCGTCGATCAGCTGGACCTTGTCGTGGCCGTAGTACTTCAACGCCCAGTAGGCGTATGCCGCGAACCAGTTGTTGTTGTCGCCGTACAGGACGATCGCGGTTTCGGGTGTGATCCCGCCCTGTCCGAGCAGGTTCGCAAGCGACTCCTTGGTGGCGACGTCGCGGTTCAGCTGGTCTTGCAGGTCTTTACGCCAGTTCCAGCCCACCGCGCCATCGATGTGGCCTTTCACGTACGCCAGCGGGTCGACGTCGACCTCGACCACGCGAAGGCCCTTGTCCTTTGCGTGCTCGGCAATCCACTCGGTGGAGACCAAAGCCTTGGTTGTCGTCGATGAGCTCAATTCCAAACCTCCCAGAAATACAAATGACTGATTGAATGTCGATCCGACCGCAACGGCCGAAGGGCGCGCCTTGTCGGGCGCGAGCCTACGAACCGGGCCTAGCTACAGAAGCAGGCTGGGATTTGCACCAGACGCTGGGCAGGCCACACAAGGTCCCGCATAGTCAATTCATCTTATGACAACCGGTGAGCGGCGACCGCGATTCCCCGATGATTGAAGCGCTAATGCGAATCGATCTCATTAAGTACCAGGCTTTGGGCAACGACTACCTCGTTTTCGATCTGCCCGGCGACCTGGACCGGCTCATCCCGCTGCTGCCCATCCTTTGCGATCGCCACCATGGGCTCGGCTCCGATGGCTTGCTCGCTTTTGACCGCGGAAAAATGAGCGTGAGGATCTTCAATCCGGATGGCTCTGAGGCTCAGAAGAGCGGCAACGGGCTTCGCATTTCGGCCGCCCATGCCGTCCTCGAGCACGAGGCGGGTGGCGAATTCGATCTGGCCACTCTTGACCGCGCCAATCACGTGCGCGTGCTGGCGAAAAACGGCGCCGAGATCGTCTCCGAGCTCGACATCGGGCGACCGTCGTTCCGCGCCGCAGACCTTCCTGCGCGATTCGACGGTGAGCCCGATCGAGTCAATCTCGACACGCCAGTTGGGCGCGTTGAGGCCATGCTCGTCTCTGTCGGCAACCCGCATTGCGTCGTCTTTGGGGAGGCCGTGACGAAGGAGCGGTGCATAGAGCTTGGACCGCACCTCGAGAATCACAAAGCCTTTCCAGACAGGACGAACGTGCAGCTGTTCGAGATCATTGATCGCGCGCGCGCGCGCGTCGAGATCTGGGAAAGAGGGGCCGGCTACACGCTCGCGTCAGGCACCAGCGCAAGCGCCGTGGCCGCGGCGTGCATGCGGGCGGGGTTGGTCGACCACCGGGTCACGATTCAGATGCCGGGCGGCGACTTAGAGGTCCGCCGGGAACACTCAGGGAACCTGATCCAGTCAGGTCCGGCGCGCCGCGTCTACCGAGCTTCCATCGACCTGGCCGACTTCGAGTAGAGGTTCTTCACAGCATCAGGTAGCTCGGCCAGCCCCTTGACGACAGCGTCGGCGATGCTGGGATCGTCGGGCTCGCCCTGGCGGTTGACCCAGATCCGCCGGATGCCAAGCTCGCTGGCAGGCCGGATATCGTGGAAGTAGCTCTGCGCGACGTGAATCCACGAATCGGCTGACGCGCCGAATGTCGACTTGAACAGAAGAAAATGCGCAGGGCTTGGCTTGTAGGCTGCAACATCTTCAGCCGTCACCACCGCGTCGAAAGCAACGGGCAGCCGGCGCTGCGTGAGCGCGATGATGTCGCGGTCGCAGTTGGTGAGGAGAGCGAAACGCCAACCCTCGCGCCGCAGTTCGCTGAGGGCCGGCCCAACGTCGGCGAATGCCGGCCAGTATGGAATGGTCGAGACCAACGCCGTCGCATCGTCGGGTTTGAGGTCGAGCGACAAACGCTGGGCGACGCGCCTCACAGTCTCGGTCAACACCGCTCGATAGCGGCGGAACGAGCCCTCGGTCTCAACCTCGGCTTCGACAGTGATATACGAGTTAAGGAAATCAGCTCCGCGCCCCGGAAAGAGCAGCTCGCCCGTGGTCCGGATCCCATGCCGCCAATCGATCAGCGTGCCGAAGCAGTCAAACGTCAGCCAGCGATCAGGCACGCGAGCTCCCATGTCCGAGAATGTGCATATGGAACGATCCGTGGTGGTCGACTGGCTGAAGGCTTACGTTCACGCCTGGGAAACTTACTCGCCGGAAGCGATCGGCGCTCTCTTCACCGATGACGTGACCTATTCCTTCCACCCGTACGACGAGCCAGTGATCGGGCGCCAAGCCGTCGTCGACGCGTGGCTGAAGGACCAGGACGCACCGGGGACCTTCACTGCGAACTACGCACCGATCGCTGTCGACGGCGAAGTCGCGGTGGTCAACGGCAGGAGCACCTATTTCAAGGACTCCTCCCGGGCAGAGATGACCAAGGAGTGGGACAACCTCTATGTCATCGAATTCGACAAAGATGGCCGGTGCCGCTCCTTCCGCGAGTGGTACGTCTCTCCTCGAGGCCAGACCGAGTAGTACAGCAGACTACGCGCCGGGCGCACGGTAGCCGGAGCCGGCGGACTTCTTCGCCGCCTGGTCGAGCTCATCAGGCGTGAGCAGGACGATCGTCTTCAGATGGGCCGCCACTCCGGTGCCTCCGATAGCCAGCGCAAATGCTGCGGCTGTGATGTTGTCCGGCGCATCGACCACTGCGTATATGTCGCTGGTGCCAAAGGCGAAATAGAACATGTCGAGATGGCCCCCAAGAGCCTTGACCGCGGCCTCGACCACTGCGCGACGGCCAGTGCCGCCATCTTTGATCACGCCCTTTAGCCCCGCCTGCGAATAGGACGCTTCGACCAGGTACTTCGCCATTACTCAGACCTCCTGAACAAACGCCAACGCCATACCGCCGATCACCCCGCCTTGGGGAGGTACTCCTGGATCGCGTGCGCCAGGTGCTGCATCGTCATCGACTGCAACCACACTCGCCCCGGTCCGGTGAGGGCGGCGAGGAAAATGCCGTCGCCCCCGAAGAAGGCGTTCTTGATTCCGGGCACTGTGGTGATGTTGAATTGCACGGATTCCTGGTACATCCCGACGTGGCCTGGGTGAACGCGCAGCGTGTTCCCCGCCTGGAGGTCGTACGTCACCACCTCTCCGTGGAGCTCAACCCAAGCCTGCCCCTGCCCCTGCAGTCGCTGCATCCGAAATCCTGTACCGCCGAAAACTCCGGCGCCAAGCCTCTGCTGGAAGCCAATCGAAAATTGCACCCCGGGCGTGGCGCACATGAAGCCGTGCCGGTGGACGAGGTAGCCATGGCCCGGAGCGATCTCCATCGGGAGGATCTGGCCCGGAAGTTTGGCGGCGAATGCAAGCAGCCCTGGACCGCCGCCCGCGGAGTACTCCGTCATGAACAGGGTGCCGCCGGCGACAACTCGCCCAAGCGCGCCCATGAAACCGCCCTGCTGTCCGCCGGCCGACGTCGAAGTCATCATCTGGATCGCCATCGACATCCACGACAGCTGACCTGATTCGGCGAAGACCTTGTCGCCTGGCTGCATGCTGAGCTCCAGCACGGGCATCACTGTGCCGATGATCTTGGTTTCCACTTTCTAGCCCCCACTCAATATGTCGACGATTCTGCTGGCGCCGGCCTCTCCGCGAGGCAGGTATTCCTGGATGGCATGCGCGAGGTGCTGCATGGTCATGGACTGCAACCAAACCCTCCCAGGTCCGGTGAGCGACGCGAGAAAGATTCCGTCACCGCCAAAGAAAGCGTTCTTTATCCCCGGCACAGTGGTGATGCCGAACTGCACAGATTCTTGATACATCCCCACATGGCCTGGGTGAACGCGCAGTGTGTTGCCGGGTTGGAGGTCGTAAGACACGACCTCGCCGCTCAGCTCGACCCAGGCTGTTCCCTGCCCCTGCAAGCGCTGCATGCGAAATCCGGTGCCACCGAAAACACCGGCGCCGAGTCTTTGCTGGAAGCCAATCGAGAACTGCACGCCAGGCGTCGCGCACATGAAGCCATGACGGTGGACGAGGTAGCCGTGACCCGGAGCAATCTCCATGGGGAGGATCTGGCCAGGCAGCTTGGAAGCGAAGGACAGGAGGCCGGGTCCGCCGGCCGCCGAGTACTCGGTCATGAACAGGGTGCCGCCTGCCACAACTCGCCCGAGCGCGCCCATGAAGCCGCCCTGCTGGCCGCCGGCCGACGTCGAGGTGTGCATCTGGATCGCCAAGGACATCCAGGCCAACTGACCCGACTCGGCGAAGACCTTGTCGCCCGGCTGCATGCTCAGCTCGAGCACCGGCAACACGGTGCCGATGATCTTTGGCTCCAACGGTTCTCCCCTTTGAAAGACGGAGGCGGTCGCTTGGCAGTCACTGTATCAGGAGGCTCGGCCAGTTCCCTCGTGATGAACATGCTCGAGCGTGTGCCTGCGGGCAGCCTTCCGGCCCGGATTGCGCGAGCATGCCTCGCAGACCCCGACGACGAGCACTTCGGTGCGCACCGGCCGGAAACGGTGCGACTCCTCGAGGTGTCTCTCCAGCGAGTTGACCAGCTCTTCCTGGATGTGCAGCACGCCTCCGCAAACCTGGCAGACAGCGTGGTGGTGGTCGCCACTGGCGAGCTCGTAGTGCGTGGGCCCTTCACCCAGGTGAGCAGCGTAAACGGAGCCCGATGCAGTGAGCGCTTCGAGCGCTCGATACACGGTGCTGCGCGGAAATCCAGGCTTCGCCCTGTGCAGCTCAGCGGCTATCTCTTCCGCCGTGCAGTGACCGCCAAGCCGGACGATGGCGTTGTAAACCATCGTCCGCTGCGCGGTGCGCCGCATGCCCGGAGCGAGCATCAGGCGTGGATCACCCGCAGGTCGCGGCTTGCGCCTGTCAGCACGCGGCAGCCGCCGGTCTCGACCACGACGTCGTCCTCGATGCGGATTCCGCCCCAACCCGGCAGGTAGATGCCCGGCTCGATGGTGAACACCATGCCCGGCTCGAGCACGGTGCTCGACCCCGGGTCGAGGCTCGGGTCCTCGTGCACCTCGAGGCCGAGGCCGTGGCCGACGCGATGAAAGAAGTGAGCCCCGAACCCCGCCGCCTCGATCACACCTCGCGCAGCGGCATCCACCTGACCCGTGGTGACACCGGGACGCACCGCGTCGATGGCGGCGTCGTGCGCTCGCAGGACCACGTCGTAAATCTCGCGCTGGCGCCGGGTCGGATCGCCGACCACAGCCATCCGCGTGAGGTCGCCGATGTAGCCGTCGAACGCGGCGCCGAAGTCGAACAGGACGAGGTCCCCCGCCTCGAGTTTGCGACCGGAGGGGTTGTTATGCGGCATCGCCGAGCTGGCGCCCGATTGCACAGACGGTTGAAATGAAAGGGCAGCATCTCGGGCGCCGATGGCCGCGCCGATCTTCACGGCCAGCTCGAGCTCCGATTGCCCCGCGCGAAGTCCACCCATCAACTCCTCGGCCACCGCGTCGGTGATGGAGCACGCCCGGGCGACCTTGTCCAGCTCCGCCGGGCCTTTGGTGCGGCGAAGACGGCGGATCTCCGGTGCTACGTCGAGGAGTTCGCGCGCGCCAACCACTGCGGCAAGCGACTCGGCTGCCTGCACGGTCAGGTGTTCCTTCTCGACGCCGAGCCGTGTGGACGGCCCAAGCGCTTCGCGGACGAGCGCGTATGGGTCCTCGCCGTCGCGCCACGCCAGGACCGGCGCCTGTTCCGGGTTGGTCTCAGCTCTCTCCCGCTCCAGCGCAGGCACCACCAATGTCGCGTCGCCGGCCCGGACGGCCAGGGCCATCAGGCGTTCGTGGGGTTCGGCACGGAAGCCGGTGAGGTAGGCGATCGACACCGGGCGAGTCACGTAGACGGCGTCGAGACCGTGCTCCATCATCCAGTGGCGGACGCTGAAAAGAGGATTGTCCCCGCGCACCGTTGGTGCGGTCCGGCTATTCAATGCCGACGATGCGGACGTTGTAGGCCCCGTTGGGGGTTTTTACCTCGACCTCCTCGCCGACGCGATGGCCAAGCAAGGCTTTGCCCAGGGCGGATTCGTAGCTCACGGTGCCCGCCTTGGGGTTGGCCTCCGCTGGGCCGACTATGCGGTAGGCCTCGTCGCTCCCGCCGTCCTCGTTGAACCGCACCGTGCTGCCCATGTTCACAACGCCCGAAGGCTTCGACGCCTGGATGAGGACGTGGTTCTTGATGATCGCCTCGAGCTCCTTGATCCGGGCCTCCATGAAGCCCTGATCGTTCTTGGCCGCGTGGTACTCGAAGTTCTCCGAGAGGTCGCCGAACTCGCGCGCCGCCTTGATCTTGGCGACCACGGCGGGACGGCGGACTGTCACGAGCTGGTCCAGCTCCTTGCGGACGGCCTCGAGGCCCTCCGGGGTGATGTGAACGTCGTTTGTCATCAGGTCGAGTCTAAGGGTCCTGCTCCGGGAGGCTCAACCGAAATGCCAGGGGCAGCGCTGCGCGGTGCCCGAGGCACCCGTCGGGTTCATCCGGCTAGGCGCCCGATCTCTGCGTTGACGGCTCCGCTACTCGCTTACAGGTCGTTCGACATGCGCGCTCCGTTGCTCGCCGTCGCCTTGACCTCGGGCGCCGATCCGGCGACTTTCGGCCGATCCCCCGGAGCAGGACCCTTGGTCCTGGTCCGGAAGCAGGAACCTTGGCCAAGAGCGATAACGGGTAGCGGTTTGGCAGCGGGGCCGTATACAGTCGCCGCATGAGGAGGCTGATGCTGACGGTGGTCATGGTCCTGATGGGCGCGGCGATGGCGGCCGGTTCGGCCCGTGCACTGTTCGGCAACGCCCTTCTGCCGCTCGACCTCGAGATTGGGACCAACTCCTCGGCTGCGGCGGCGGTGCTGGGCATCGGCATGATGGCAGCCGCCATCCACCCGGCCAACAACGTCGCCTGGGTGCGGGCGGGAATCCTGTATGGGTTCGTCACAGTGTTTTATGAGCTCGGCGCTCACTACATCATCGGTTCGAGGTTTTACTTTGGCCCGGTGATCTTCGGGCTCGCATGCAGCTTGTTGTTGATTGCCCTCTACCCGCAGCGAGCGAAGCTCGTGCCGCCGATCTCCGACCCGCCCACCGCGTACAGGCAACCTCGCAGCGAGGAAGCTAACCCCGGCATGACACCCACAGCGTCGGTGCCGACTTCTCCAGCCAAGGTCGACGAGCCGGCCTAAAAGGCGCTCCCTAGCCCTTCGGGACCAAGGCCTGGACCTCGGCCATCATCCGGCGCTGCAGGAGGGTCGACCCCAGGTAAACGCCGCCGCCGAGAATGGCGCCGCCAACCACGGCAAGGGCCGCGTGCAGCAATGGTGGCGAGATCGGCGAGAGCGCGACGGCATCGTCTCCCACGATTGCAGCCAGCGCCAGGGCGACCGGCGTCAGCAGCGGGATCAGCTGGACCCTCTTCATGATCGCGGGCACCGGCGGCTCGATGCGGCCGACCATCCGCTGGCCCATTACTCCGACAGAGCGCACGTGCCGCAGGTTGGGGGTGACCGTGAGTACCACACTGACCTGGTTGCCCGGCACCTGCTTCAGACGCGCGGGCGGCACCAGGTACTGCTCATCACCGCCGCGGGTCTGGATCATCAGCATGCCGAGACCTCTCGAGGTGCTCACCGAGGCCGCCCCCTTCAGCTGGCCCTGCACGAGCCTGGCCTCGGCCTTTCGGTCTTTCAACGCGAGGCGAAAGCCGGGGCCGACAAAGCTCGCGAGGAGCGCGATGGGCAGCAACCAGGCGATGGCCGCCGCGATCGCGTCGGGCCAGCCATAGACAGGAGGCAAGAAGACGAGGAGCGCCGCGATGACGATCAAGCAGGCGATGCCGACCCCGATCGAGATATATCCGACACGGATCACGAACTCGGGCGAGTAGCCTTGAAGCATCCCGCCTGCCTGGACAAACCTTTCGCGCTGGCGCTTGGTTGCCCCGGACGAGGGCGCGGGTGCAGCTTTCGGCTGGACTTTCCGCACCTGCTGCCGAACCTGTGTGCGCCTCTTTCCCACCTACCGAACTGTACCGTCT
>JBDUAO010000165.1:0-4633 GCA_040004595.1 Candidatus Dormiibacterota bacterium
GCAAGGCGTACCCCGACAACAGAAAGACCACGAGGGTGACGTCCGTCAGCAGCTGGTTCAATGCGCCCAGGTGCCCCACCGCGGGCGCCAGCAGGATCACGGCGGTCAAGGACCCCAAGGCCAGGGCGAGGTGGCCGCTGCGAATATCCCGGTGCCGAGTCCAATCGACCACCGAGACAAGAGTCAGAAGAACGAAGGCTGCTTCGGTGGCCCACTGCAGCGCCACGAGTACATCTGCCACTGGCCGAGGATAAAGGAACTGCCCAGCGTATGCCAATGTTAGGTAGCAAAGATAGAGTGCCGATGAAATGCCGGCCCAGCGATGCCGGCCGCGTCAAGCCGTCGGCAGACTGACCTCGATGCCGTCCGGATCCCTGGTCGGCTCCCTGAGCCGGCCCGCCTCGAACCCAGCGAGCCCCGCCACATCGGATTCGACCGAGCTAGCGCCGCGACCCTCGAGCAAGTTGATCCCCAGGTGGTGGTGGTATCCGTCCCAGCTGAGAAACCGCATGACGTTGCCGGCTTCTGCCGTGAGCTCCATACCCATCGACTCATAGAAGGCCTGGCTTCGATCCAGATCCCCGACGTTGAGGTGCATATGGCCCAAAACGGTCGCGTCCGAAAACTTCGGGCGGGGTTTGCCCGCGATTCGAAGCAGCCGCTCGAAGTCCAGGTGCTCGATGCCGATGTTGAGCCGCCCACCCGGATAGGTCCATGCGCTGCGCGGCCTGTCCGCGTATACCTCGATGCCATTGCCTTCGGGGTCGTCGTAGTACAGGGCCTGGCTCACGAAGTGATCCGAGGTGCCGGTGAGTGGCAGCTTGTCCTCGAGAGACCTGCGCAAGAATCCACCCAGCTCTTCCTCGTTTGGCAGCAGGATCGCGAAGTGGTACAGGCCCGCAGAATGGCGCGGGCGGCGCCGCAGCCCGCGTTCGGCCTTCAGACGAAGGAGAGGCCTTCCGCCGGCGCCCAGTGTGACGATGCCGTTGTCACCTGACAGCTTTGTGAGGCCAAACCATTCGTAGAAACCCGACTCACGCGCGAGGTCGAGCACCTTCAGCTCGAGCGCCCCGAGCGGCCACTGAGAGCTCATACCAATCGCAAAGGCACGACGATCGAGACTATGCGCTCGACCTTGATCTTTCCGCTGTCGTCCAGCAGCCATGTCTGCGCCGAGGGAAACAACCTCGCTCCGAACGGGCCGCCTTCGGTGCGCACCTCGTACATGATCAGGGCATTCCGCTCGTCGCCCGCTGCGGCGATGATGCGAAGACTGCCAGGCACCACCTGTTTCGCAAACTGAGCCAGGCCTCGCGGTGCGTCCATGTACTCATTGATGCCAACGAAGTTTCCCGCCGGGCTGAAAAACTGAACATCCTCCGCCAGATTGCGTTGGGCGGTGTCAAGATCGTGATTCGTCCACGCTTCCAGGTGGGCGCGTGCAAGGGTAACCGCCTGCGAGCTCGACTCGTGCGAGGTGGCCATATTCATCTCCTTTCTTTGCGCCTCAGCATTGACCTGCTTCGCGAGGTGGGTCTGACCTATTGATTACGCGGCAGTATCGCGCCTGATGCAAGGGTTGTAAAACGGCGTAACGACGATGCTAAGCGCGTTATACGAGAGTTCGCCAGGCTGGAGGGGGACCAAGCCGGCCCCCCGTCCATGGTGGTCCTAGGCGGCCTCCGAGCTCGGTTCGGCGCCGATCCCGGTCTGCGAGCGCACGTCCATTTCTGCGTAGCCTGCCCCGGCAAGGCGATCCTTCGCTACTCGCTCGCCCAGGTAGGTGCCGGCGATTGCAAAGAGGAACCCGAGCGGGATGCTCACGATGCCCGGGTTGGAGAGCGGGAACCAGGGGTGGAGCACCGCCGTCGAGGCGAGGCCAGGGCCGAAGAGGACAAGGAGGATCGCGACGATGGTGCCCCCGAGCAGGCCCGCGACGGCGCCCCAGGTGTTGAAACGGCGCCAGTAGAGGGTGAACAAGATGACGGGGAAGTTGCCGCTCGATGCGACAGCGAAGGCCGCTGCAACCATCTGGGCGGCGTTGGCGGTCGGGTTGTTTATTGCGATGAGGACCGCCACGACACCGACGACGACCGCGGTCAGCCTCGCCACCCACACCTGCTCGCGCTCGTTCACGTTGTGCTTCCGCCGGACCACGCTGGTATAGAAGTCGTGCGCGAACGCGCTGGAGGCCGCGAGGGTGAGACCGGCCACGACGGCGAGAATGGTCGCGAAAGCCACCGCCGAGATGAAGGCGAGGAAGATGTCTCCCCCCAGCGCTTTGGCCAGCAGCGGTGCGGCCAGGTTGCTGTTCGGATTCCCGACGCAGGCTCCGGCGGCGTCCTGGAAGCAGATGTGAGCCTTCCCGACGAGGATCGCCGCGCCGAAACCCAGGAAGGTGGTCATCACGTAGAAGGCGCCGATCCAACCCATGGCCCAGCCGACCGAGGAGCGCGCCGCCTTCGCATCGGGGACCGTATAGAACCGCATCAGGATGTGAGGCAGGCCGGCCGTGCCGAAGATCAGCGCCATGCCAAGCGAAACGTTCTCGATCACCGCCTTGTTGTTGCCGAAATCGATCCCGAGCCAGGCGAGATGGCCGGGCTTGTACAGGATGCCGGGCTGAGTAAAGTTGAGGCCGGTGACCTTGTCCTTGAGGGCGGCCACCGAGTCGAACAGCGCGAGGATGTTGAAGTTCCAATGCGCTAGCACGAGGATCGTGAGCATGGTCGCGCCGCTCATCAAGAGGGCAGCCTTTACGATCTGTACCCAGGTGGTGGCGACCATCCCGCCGACGACGACGTACCCGATCATCAAAGCACCGATGATCCAGGCAGCGGTTGAGAAGCCGACGGAGGGAACCAGGAGCTTGAAGACAGCGCTCGCTCCGACGATCTGGGCCACCATGTAGAAGCCGCTGACGGCCATGGTCGACACCGCGGCTGAGGAGCGGACTGGTACCGGCGAGAGACGGAACGCGAGTACATCGGCCATCGTGAACCGGCCGGTGTTGCGCATCGGTTCGGCGACCAGCAGGAGCACGGTGAGGTAAGCGACCAGCCACCCCACCGAGTACATGAACCCGTCGTATCCGTTGAACGCGATCAGACCGGCGATGCCGAGGAAAGAGGCCGCGCTCATGTAGTCCCCGGCCACCGCCAGGCCGTTCTGCCAGGCGTTGATCTTCCGGCCCGCAGCGTAGAACTGAACCGTGGTCTTGGTCTGACGCGACGCCCAGATGGTTATCCCGATGGTGATCAGGACGACCACTCCGGCGATGAGCTGCGCCGTGGTCATGGCCGTGGCTCCCGCGACCGCCTGCGCACCACGTCGGCGAGCTGATCGAACACCTTGCCTGCCCGGGCGATGTAGACGTAGGCCAGAACCCACGCCATGACGAACTCGCTAAGGGCGAACAGATAGGCGAGGTTGATGTGGCCGATCACGTCGGTCGACATGAACTGTGGTGCGAGGCCGTTGCTGAGGGGAAGAGCAAAGTAATAGACGAGGAAGAAAGCCACCGCAGGCGCGACAAAGCGGCGCTTGGCCGCCATCAGGTCGTGAAATTCGCTCGAGGCCTCGATCTCATCCCAATTGATGACCGGCTGCGGACCGATAGGTTTCGCACCGCTAGAACGTCCGACATCACCCGGAGTGGTATTCATAAGATCCCCCCCATGACGCACCTGCCGCCCGAGCGCGTTATGCGCTCGAATTCCCGTACGTTGTAGCGTGCCGCGTCGACGAAAGCAAGTGGCGGCCCCAAGTCGGGCAGGCGGGGGGTTTGCAACATAGCCCCGCAAACACCTTAAGTGCTGCGGCCAGGTTCGAGACACTGGATGGCGGGCGACGGACTCCCATTGGGACGGTTCGGTTCCTTCATGCGACCTCGAGATCCGATTGCGCTTGGTCCGGCGATGGACGAGTATCGGCCGCCAGCCGCGCCGGCCACCAGACGCGCGGGCCGATGTCGTGCACAAGCGCCGGCACCAGCACCGTCCGGACCAGGATCGCATCGAGCAGCACGCCGAACGCGACCGCAAATCCGATCTCGGCGAAGATCACAAGGGGAAGCACCCCGAAGACGGAGAAGGTGGCCGCCAGCACGATCCCCGCTGATGTGATCACCGAACCCGTGGAGCTGAGCCCCTTGAGCACGCCGGCGCGGGTGCCACGCCTGGTGGCCTCCTCCCGGACCCGCGTCATCAAGAAGATGTTGTAGTCGATCCCGAGCGCGCCAAGGAAGACGAAGGCGGTAAGCGGAAACGAGGGATCGGTGCCCGTGAAGTGGAAGACCTGGCTGAAGACCAGGCCCGCGACTCCGAGGGTGGCCGCGAAGGAAAGCACGACAGTCGTGACCAGCACGATCGGCGCAACCAGGGAGCGGAGCAGCAGGACCAGGATCACGAAGATCACGGCGAGGACCAGTGGGATGATCACGTTGCGGTCGCGCTGCGACGACACCTGCGTGTCCAGCTCGACGGCGGTGGTCCCGCCCACCAGGGCTCCGGCGCCAGGCAGCGCATGCACCGCATCTCGCAGGGTCTGCACGGTCGCCTTGGCGGCCTGGCTGTCCGCGGGATCTGCCAGAGCCACGCTGACGAGAACTTTCCCGTCGACCACCTTGGGCTCG
>JBDUAO010000059.1:0-15650 GCA_040004595.1 Candidatus Dormiibacterota bacterium
TCGCGCTCGATGCTCTCGATCGCATAGTCGATGGTCAGGGTGTCGCCAAAGTAGACCGGCTTCAGGAACCGGATGCGGTCGTAGCCCGCGGACACCATCGGCCGATCGAAGTCCTCGAGGATGCGCGTGGAAGCCGCAGATGTATAGCCGACGAGCAACGCACCGTGGGCGACGCGATGACCAAGGCTGGTCTTGCGGCAGTACTCCTCGTCGACGTGATTCGGGTCGAGGTCGCCGGTAATTCCCGCGAAAAGGTAAACGTCAGACTCGCTCACCGTCTTGGTGATGCGGGTTCGCAAACCCACGGCGATGTCATCGATGCTGCTACCGCTCATGCGCGTGAATCCCTCCCCCTCGCCTCCGATCTACGGACACATCGCACGTTAGCCGTTCCGGCGGCGATGTGGAGATGCGTTCCACTCAGCTGTCCCCGCTGACACTCCAGATGTCTCCAACCGTGAAACCTTGCGGGAATGGATCCATCGGGTCAAGGATGTAGTTGGACATAGCAGTGATGTAGGCGGAGCCGGTGATCGTCGGCACCACGGCCGAGTACGGGCCGACCTTCTTCGACCTCGTTAGCCTGCCGGTGAAGGTGGTGCCCAGGATGCCCTCGTGGACGAAGTCTTCGTTGAGTCCCAGCCGGCCTTTTGCATGCAAGACCGCCATCTGCGCGCACGTCCCCGTGCCGCATGGCGAACGATCGAGGACCCCGGTCCAGGTGGCAGGCCGATCCCAGTCGAGGTGGCCGCTCGAGACGACGACGGTATTTTTCCTGCCGACACCGGCTTTGGTGGAGGAGCCCGAGAACTGCATTATCGAAATCCCGCTGATCGCCGGGTTCTCAGGATGTGACACCGGCAGCTGCTCCCTGGCCGCCGACTTGATCATCTCCCCCACCCTCACCAGATCCTTGCCCTCGTCAGGACTGATCCGGAAGCCCAGCGGCTCCGCCTCGACGATCGCGTAGAACATGCCGCCGTAGGCGACATCGACAGTCACCCTCCCGAGCTGCGGGACCTCGATCGTGGCGTCCAGGTGAACGGCAAAAGCGGGCACGTTCTCAAAGGTGATGCTCACCGTTCTGCCCGCCTCCACCCTGGCGATGACTCCCACGAGGCCGGCTGGTGTTTCGAGCATGAACTCGGTCGTCGGCTCTGTCGCCGTGATGTAACCCGTCTCCAGCAGGGCGGTCGCCGTGCAGATGAGGTTGCTGCCGGACATGGGTGGGTATTCGGTCTGCTCCATGACCACGAAACCAGCCGCCGCCCGGGGATCGGTGGGCGGCAGCACGACGTTGCAGCACAGGGCAGGATAGCCTCGAGGCTCGCGCAGCATCAGCTTGCGAATACCGTCCAGATGCTTCTCAAAATGCCGGCTCTTCTCGAACATCGAATTCCCAGGCACGTCGGCAATGCCGCCGAGGATGACCCGGCCTGGCTCCCCCGCCGCGTGCAGGTCGACGGCAAACAGCATTCGAGCAGCGCGCATCAGGTGCACGTTAATAGACGAGGGGTGCGACTCAGGCGGGACTTGCCAGGTAGGCCGTGCGGCGTACCTCGGGCTTCGTCGACCTGACCTGAGCCTGGAGCTCGTCGTCAGAGCCGAACCGGGACCGCTCCAGGTGCACAGCCTCGATCTCGACGTCTAATCGGTCGCCCTGGAATGGGAAGGGGACGAGTTCGACCTCGGACGGTCCCAGACGGCGCACCGCAAGGTGCTCCCAGCGTCCTTCGAGCGTTGGCACCGGGCCGCAGGCGGTGCTTTCGAAGCCGAAGCAAGTCAGCAGTGAAAGGTAATCGAAGGTCTCGAGCAGCATGAAGCTGCGCCACACGGCCTCGAACTCCAGATCCTCTGGCGGGATCGATGGGAGCAGGGAAGCTCGAAATTGCCTTTCACCTTTCAACAGCGCATGGCCGTGAGGCCCGATGGCCGTCCAGTCCACCGGTTTCAAACCTGTCCAGCCATATCGCCGGCTGTAGAGCCCTGACGCATGCAGGCTCACCAAGTACGCTGCGTAGGGATCCGTCCTCGCGATCGTTCGGACCGCGCCGGAGTAGAACTCCGTGTGTCGAGCCTCATCGATCTGGGTGAAGTTGCGCGGCCGCCCAGTGCCGTCTGTCTCCGGCCGCTTGTCGATCTCGGTCCAGCCCACGTCGTGATAAGCCGCTGCATACTCGAGAGAGTCCGATACGGAATCCGCGCCGCAGGGTCCCGACCGCCATGCGCGCGCCAGCTCCCGGCAATGCAACGCGTGGTCCATCTGGCGGATCAGCGTCCAACCTTCGCCTTCCGGCCGAGCGATCACCCCGTGTGCGACTCCAGCTCCACATGCAGGGAACCCAGGATCACAGCGCATAGGTGATACCAGGCCGTGGTCACCACCAGGTCCACGATCTCCTCCGTCGAAAACAGAGACTGCAACCGGCGGAACGTCTCGTCATCGCACGATCGAGTGTGGGCGGCCTGACGTGCGAACTCCACAGCGCAACGCTCGGCGGGTGTGAGCGCATCGAGCGAGCCGGCCGGCG
Organism: Candidatus Dormiibacterota bacterium; assembly: GCA_040004595.1. Taxonomy (GTDB): domain Bacteria; phylum Chloroflexota; class Dormibacteria; order Dormibacterales; family Dormibacteraceae; genus Palsa-872. The sequence goes on from JBDUAO010000059.1 coordinate 2,532, forward strand.
TGACCGCAACCACCTTGGCATGATCAACGCCCGCCCGGGCCGCCGCCGCCGAGTGATGATCCACCTCGTACTCCTGCCCCAGCTCGTGAGCCGTGGCCAGGATGGCGAGCTCGCGCAGCCCGGGGTCCAGGCTCGATTCCGACCTCACGTATCGCGACATCCCGAGGAACGCCGCCAGCGCGGGAGGCTGGTTCGCCAGCGCCTGATACAGGTTGAGCAAGGGCCGACCCAGGCGATCGATCTCGGTGTAAAGGTCGTCAACTGCGGCGGAGGTGCCGGCCTTCACGTACGGCAGCCTCGCCAAGGTCAGCCGGCCTCGCGCGCCGGCACCTGGATCCGGAAGACCCGCTGCGCATTCTGGTGCTCGACCTTGGCGCGGTCCTCGGCGCTCAGCCCCAGCTGATCCAGCAGCCGAGCCCCCAGCGGCATCGGCCAGAACGGGTGGTCTGTTCCATGCATCACCCGATCCATCCCGAAGAAGTCGCAACACAGACGCATGGCCGGCGCCCAATCACACACCGTGTCGACATAGAACTTGCGGATGTGCTCGCTGGCAGGGACCGAGATCGCGCCGGTCGAGCCTGGCCTCTGCACGCGGCCGAAATGATCGATACGCCCGACAAAATATGGAATGAGGCTTCCCGCGTGCGGGACGATGAACTTGAAATCCGGGTGGCGCTCGTACAGCCCGTCGAACACCAGCCGCAAAGCCGCGGTGGTGGTGTCGAACAGAAAACCAGCCATCTCAGTCATGCCGCCTGCCTTCATCGAGGGCGCGCAAAGCGGATAGGTGGGGTGCAGCATGATCGGAACATCGAGTCCTGCGGCAGTGTCAAAGAAAACTCGACGGGACGGCTCGTCAAGGTGGCCACCCGCCACATTCGAGTAAATCATCGCGCCCTTCAGGCCCATGCCTATCGCACGCCGCAGCACCGCGGCTGCGCGCTCCGGCGCCTGCAGCGGCACCGTCGCCAGGCCGCTGAACCGGTCCGGGTGGCGAGCGATGATGGCTGCCGTCTCCTGGTTCGAGGCGTCTGCCACCGCCTCCGCATCCACTGCGTCAAGCCAGTCGACGCCTGGGATCGACACGCTCAGCACGGCGTGGTCGATGTCCGCCTCGTCCATACGCGCGATGATCTGCTCGGGGTCAAAGAACACAGGCGTCAGGGGCGCGGTCGACCCCGGCCCATATTCGATGAACGGTCCTGCCTCCCTCTGCTCGATCCGCGGCGCCTCGACGCGACGCTCCAGCGCGCGCGCCAGCGCCTTTGGCATGTAGTGGGAATGAATGTCGATAAGCACGTCAGGACGGCCCATCCGCGGCCGCTCCGATGTCTTGCACCCCGATGCGTTGCATCCGGTCTGCCGCGAGGCGAACCGCAGTGATGATGTTCTGGTAACCGGTGCAGCGGCACAGGTTGCCGGCCAGCACGCTGCGGATGCGTTCAGGGCTCGGATCCGGCTCCTCGCGTAGCAGCGCCTCCATCGTCATCAGGATCCCCGGCGTGCAGAACCCGCACTGCAGCGCGTGACATTCGTGGAAAGCCTGCTGCAGCGGGTGCAAGGTGTCCTCGCCGGGTGCCATGCCCTCCACCGTCGCGACGCGCCGGCCGTTCGCCTGGACCGCGAACATCAGGCACGATCGCACCGGCCGCCCGTCGAGCTGCACCGTGCAGGCGCCGCACACCCCATGCTCGCAGCCCAGGTGAGTCCCGGTCAGGTTTGCGTTGTCGCGGATGAAATCGGCAAGCAGCAGCCGTGGCTCGACTTCGCCCTCCACCGCACGACCATTGATCTCGACCACGATCCGCCGGCTCATCGCAGCCTGGTGCTCGCACGCTCTGCCGCTTTCGTGAGCGCCCGTTCGGTCATCGTCCGCAGCAGAGAGATGCGGTATTCGGTCCCGCCGTGAATGTCCGAGGTCGGGCGCAGCCCTTTGACCGCCTCCGCCGCAGCCGCCCGGATTGACGGTTCGTCGACTTGTGCGCCTCGCAGCTGGTCCTCCGCGGCCGAAGCCCTCACGGGCGCCGGGCCGGCCGACAGCAGGGCGATGGTCGCCTTTTCGCACCGCCCGTCGCTTCCGAGCTTGAGGGTGACTGCCGCACCGCCGAGCGCGAAATCTCCATGGCGGCGTGCGTACTCGACAAAGGCTGTTCCAGCTGCCTCGTCCTGCGCCGGCACCATCACCGCCGTCAGCAGCTCGTCGGGTGCCAGGGCGGTGGTGAACTCCGACCTGAAGAATTGGTCCCAGCGGATGGTTCGCGAGCCGCGTGTCGAGCTCACCAGGAAGCTGGCATCGAGGGCGGCGAAAGCAGCGGGTAGCTCTGCAGCCGGGTCCGCGTGCGCCGCCGAGCCGCCGACCGTCCCCCGATTGCGAATCTGGCCGTGGCCCACCCATCCGATCGCCTCGTTCAGCAGCGGCCACGACTCCCTGACCTCCTCCGAATGCTCCAGCTCCGCGTGGCGCGTCATGGCGCCGATCATCATCTGCTCGCCCTCGCGCTTGATGTAGCTGAGTGAGGCGATCCCGTTGATGTCGATCAGGCGCGCAGGTCGCGCGAGTCGGAAGTTCATCAACGGCACCAGACTCTGGCCACCGGCGAGTACCTTGCACTCATCGCCGTACCGGGCCAGAAGGTCGAGGGCCTCGTCCACCGTTCCAGGATCCTCGTACTCGAATGGCGCCGGCTTCATCGGCTCGCCAGCTCCATGACTCGCTGCGGGGTCAGCGGCAGGCGGGTCACCTCGGATCCAAGCGCATCGGAAACCGCGTTGCCAATTGCCGCACCCACCGCTGCGGTGCCACCTTCGCCCGCCCCTTTGACGCCGAGCGGGTTCAATGGTGATGGCGCATCCTCCGTGATCAGAACCTCCACGTCAGGGACCTCCTCCGATGTCGGAAGCAGGTAGTCCATGAACGACGCCGAGAGAGGCTGGCCGCTCGGATCGAAGCTGAATTCCTCCAACAGAGTGCCACCAATCCCCTGCGCGAATCCACCGGAGATCTGCCCTTTGACAAGGACCGGGTTGATGCAACGCCCGATGTCGTACGCCACCGCGTACCGGTGGATGTGGATTGCTCCCGATGCCGGATCGACCTCGACCGCGGCAAAATGGATTCCATAGGGAAAGCCAAGCAGGTCGCAGACGAAACGGTTTTCCTCCTTGATCACGCCACCAAGCTCGCTGAGCAACGTGGTCAGCGGCACATTGCGCGCCGGGGCGCCCACCACCGAGACGCCCTCCGTCGTCAGCATGAGGTCGGCAGGTGCAGCTTCGAGCTCCTCGGCAGCGGCATCCAGCAAACGTTTGCGGATCTGCTCAGAAGCCCCCATCACGGCTGCCCCACCGAGCATGGCGGCGCGACTGCCGAATGCGCCCATCCCTTCAGGAATCAGAGCCGTGTCGCCATGAACAACGGTGACGCGCTCGAACGGCAAACCAAGATGGCTCACGCAGACCTGGGCGAAGATCGTCTCGACTCCCTGGCCCACCGAGGCGGAGCCCGTGTACACCATCACATCTCCCCGATCGTTCAACTCGACGCGCGCATACTCGCGCTCGGCTGGACCCGCCTTCTCGACGAAATAACCAATCCCAAGGCCGCGCCGCAAACCATTCCCAGCCGGCTCGCTGCGCCACCGCTTCATGCTCTCGTAGTCGAATGCCGACAGCGCCTTGTCAAGCAGCAGCACATAGTCCCCGCTGTCGTAGATCACGGGATGTCCGTCGTACGAAGTACCCACCTGGTGCGGGAAGCTGTCGCGATCGATCAGGTTGCGGCGGCGAAGCTCGACCGGGTCGATGCCAAGGCGATGGGCGGCCATGTCAATCAGACGCTCGCGCACGAAGTTGATCTCAAATCGCCCTGGCGAGCGATACGTACCGCCGGGCGTCTTGTTGGTGACGACGCTTCGGAACTCGCCCCGGTACGCCGGCCACCTGTACGGCCCCGGCAGCATCGAAACGCTGAGGCCGGGGACGGTCATCCCGTGTGTCCGCACGTACGCGCCGGTGTTGTTGATGAGGCTGTCTCTCAGACCGAGGAACCTTCCATCCTGGTCGATCGCGATCTCCGCCCGATGCACCTGCTCGCGCGAGTGATTGGTCGCCCGCAGGTTCTCCTCCCGGTCCTCCACCCACTGCACAGGCTTGCCGATGCGGATGGCGGCGAAGGGGATGAGGTAGTCCTCGGGGTAGAACTCGCCACGGGCGCCGAAACCGCCGCCGACGTGGAGCTCGACCATCCGCACCTTGCTCTCGTCCTTCCAACCAAGGAGTCGAGTCAAGATCGTGCGGTTGACGTGCGGGATCTTGGCCGCACCCCATACGGTCAATGATTCGGTTGCGGAGTCGTACTCGGCGAGCAGGCCTCTGGTTTCGAGTGGTACGGCCGCATGACGCTGGACGCTGAACTCTTGCTTGATCACGAGGTGCGCGTTGTCGAAGGCTTCTTGCAGCGCGCCGGTTTCAACCACGAGGCGGCCGGCCACGTTCGTGCCCGCACCCGGCTGCAGCAGCGGCGCGTCCTGCGCGACCGCAGCGTCCGCGTCGAGCACGACGGCGAGAGGCTCGTAGTCGATTTCGAGCAGCTCGGCTGCGTCCTCGGCGAGGTAGCGCGTGGCGGCGATGACCACTGCCACGGGCTCGCCGGAGTAGCGCACCACCCCATCCGCCAGAGGACGCTGGAGGAATCGGTTCGATCCCTCATCACTGAACTGCCGCGTCGGGATCGGGCGTCCTCGGTCGGGCAGATCCTCAGCCGTGATGACGTCGAGCACCCCTGGAGCGGCGAACGTGGCCGTGCGATCGACGGTGGTGAAACGCGCATGCGCCATGGGGCTGCGTACCACGAAGGCGTGAACCATCCCCGGTCGCTTGAAGTCGGCGATGAACGTGCCCTCACCACGTACCAGCGGCCAATCCTCCTTGCGTAGCGGCGAGGCACCAATTCCATCCACGACCCCCGGCCTGATCTGATGAGCCGTCGTCGTCACCGGCCGTCACCGCCGCGATGGAGGCGAAAGCGCACGAAGTGGTCGTTGACGTGGATCAGGCTGAATCCGAGGACGCGGTCGGATTCTGAGAAATGGAATTCCTTGAGGAGCAGGTACGGCTCGGACATCTTGAGGCCAAGCTGCTTAGCGACCTCCTTGGTCGCCTTGCGTGGCACCAGCTCAACCAGCGCATGATCCACCGGGCCTCCGATGAGCAGATCTCCCATGTCGAATGGCGACTGCGCCAGCTGGCTGTCATTCGGCGCGTCCGTGAAGATCCCTGTCTCGATGTAGTTGATTGCCCATATCGCCGCTTTGCCGCTCGCCACGAAGAGTCGGTCAATCTCATAGATGGGGGTTCGCTTCGTCACACCGAGCGCCTCCACCACCTCATCCGGGGCCGCGATCGTGATCTTTGCGCTGGTCACCGTCTCCACGGTGTAGCCCTGTTCTTCGAGCAACCGTTTGAATCCGATGAGTCGCTGAAGGGCCACCATCGACGGACTCAGCCGGCCGTGCACCTGCGTCCCGCGGCGGGGACTGCGGGTGAGCACGCCGTGCTGCTCGAGAGACTGCAGCGCCGACCGGACCGTGGTACGGCTCACGCCAAGCATGTCCGCGAGCTCATTCTCGGGCGGCAGGCGGCTGTCCTCGAAGCGGCGCTCCAGAATTGAGTGCAGGATCGATTCGCGAGCTCTGTGCGCGAGCGATGTGCCCCCCACCGAATCCACCATCTTGTCGCGCCGAATGACCCGCTTGCTGATGTCGGTGATTTGTATTACTAATTGACCAGACTGTCAAGACTTGGAGGGAGCCAGCGAAGTGCACGGCGATTCGATCGGAAAAAGTCTTCCGCGTCTCGAGGACGACCCGCTGCTTCGCGGGCGGGGTCGATTCATCGACGACCTGAAGCTCGACGGCGAGCTCCATGTGGCTTTTCTTCGGAGCCCGCACGCAAGCGCACGGATCAATCGAATCGACGGGAGTGCGGCCCAACTTGCGCCGGGCGTCGTCGCCGTGTACACCAGCACCGACCTCATCGGCTCCTGCGATCCCATGCATGTCCACCTCACCACCCCCGGAGCTCTGGCACCCGACCGGCCGATCATCGCCACCGATCGCGTGCGGTTCGTGGGTGAGATCGTGGCCGCGATCGTGGCCGGCAGCCGCTACGCAGCGGAAGACGCCGTCGAGCTCATCGACGTCGACTTTGAGCCTCTGCCGGTGGTGGCGACGTTTGAGGACGCCATGTCTGAGGGCCCGCTGGTGCACGAATCGGTGCCAAAAAACCTCTATTTCCTGGGCCGCCGCACCATGGGGGACGTCGAGAAAGCCTTCGCCGAAGCCGACGTGGTGGTCGAGGGCGAGGTCGTCCACCCTCGCGTCTCCGCGGCTCCGATGGAGGGGCGTGGAGTGGTGGCGGCCGGTGACGGCAGCGGCGGTGTCGTCACGTGGAGCTCGACGCAAGCGCCGCATCTTGTGGCGGACGCAATCGCGGAGAGCCTGAACCTCGAAGAGAAGAAAGTGCGTGTCGTGGTGCCCGATGTCGGGGGAGGGTTCGGGCTCAAGGCGCACGTTTACGTCGAAGAGATTCTGCTTTCGTGGATCGCTATGCGGCTGCAGAGAACCGTCAAGTGGATCGAGGACCGTTCCGAGCATCTGCAGGCCGCGAACCACGCGCGTGACCAGAGAGTCACGTTCAGCGCGGCAGTGCAAAACGATGGCCGAGTGCTCGGCCTTCGGGCGACCGTCCTCTCGAGCATCGGCGCGTATGGAATCAGGCCCCACGGCCCGCTGCTCGACCCGATGACCTGCGCGGGCCTCATCCCCGGCCCGTACGACATCCGCGACTACGAATACGAGGCTCTGGCGCTCTGCACCAACAAGTGCCCGGAGGGTCCATACCGCGGAGTGGGCATGGTCACAGCCGTCCTCACGCACGAACGGCTCATGGACCTCATCGCCGCCCGGCTCGGTATCGACCCTGCTGACGTGCGGCGCCGCAACCTGATCACCCCCGAGCAGATGCCCTACACAGCGGCCACCGGGCATCCCTACGAATCGGGCGACTATCCGGCCGCGCTCGAGGTCGCACTGTCCGCCTTTGACTACCAGCACGCCCGGGCAGAACAGGCGCGAGCGCGCGATGCGGGCCGGCTGGTTGGAATCGGCCTCAGCTCGTACGTAGAGTTCACCGGCGCCGGCTCTTCCACTTTCAAAGCGCGCGGCATGGTGGGGATTCCAGGCACCGATACGGCGCGCGTCTGGCTCGATGAGGACGGACGGGTGCGCGTGCAGACGAGCTGTCCCGCCATCGGCCAGGGGGTTCAGACGACGCTGGCCCAGGTGGCGGCTGCCGAGCTGGGAGTCAAGGCGGAAAGCGTGATAGTTGAGCAGACCGACACCGCCAAGGTCGGTCGGGGAACCGGGTCGTTCATGAGCCGTAGCTCAGTGACTGCGGCAACCTGCACCCAGCGGGCGTCCAAGCAACTTTGCATCGAGATCCTCAACGCCGCCTCGTGGCGTCTGGACCAACCGGTCGAGCGACTTTCGATTGGAGGGTCCGAGATCCTCGTCGAGGGCGAGCCTGCCGGCGTCACGCTGGCTCAGCTCGCGGCGGTGGACCCGAGCGAGAACGGCGGGCACTCGCTTGACGTCTCGGTCACCTACGACCCGGTTCAGGCCGCACACCCCTATGCGACCCACGCGTGCATGGTGGAGGTGGATCCCGGAACCGGCGCGGTCGAGATCCGCCGTTACGTCGTCGCGGACGACTGTGGCACCGTGATCAACCCGATGATCGTCGACGGCCAGGTGGTCGGAGGCGTGGCACAGGGCGTCGGTGCCGCCCTGTTGGAGGAGATCAGCTACGGGTCGGACGGCCAGCTGCTCAGCGGCAGCTTCATGGACTATCTGATACCGACGGCCGAAGAGGTTCCCGCTGTCGAGATCAGGCACCTCGTCACGCCCTCGACCGTCCACGAGCTCGGCACGAAGGGCATTGGGGAGGGAGGCACGATCGGGTCCACAGCAGCGGTCGCCAACGCGATCGCAGACGCACTGTCGGTGCTGGACGGCACGCTTCCATTTACGCCAGACCGAGTTCTGTCGCTTCTCCGAGCGAAGTCGCGCTGAAGAGGCTCACGGCGGCGGGCATCGTTTTGCTCGCATTGAACCTGCGAGTCGCAGTCGCCGAGGTTCCACCTGTCCTGCGCGATCTTTCGCTGGGAGACTTCGAGCGCTCACTCCTGGTGACGATCCCGGTGATCTGCTTCAGCCTTGCGGCCTTCGCCGGACCTCCTCTGTCTGCGCGCCTGGGCGAGGAGCGAGTCCTGCTGGCGATGTGTGCCGCACTCTGCGCCGGTCTCGCTCTGCGCCCGTGGTGGCCGAATTTGTCGCTTTTTGCCGGCACCATCCTGTGCGGCCTGGCCGTCGCCGTGATGAACGTGATGATGCCCAGCGTCCTGCGCCGGCGGTTCCCTCAACACCTGGGACAGATGACGGCTGCCTACACGATGGCACTCTCCATCGGCGCGGGCCTGGCCGCGGGATTGACCGTGCCGCTCATGAGCGCGCTGGGCGGCTCTGTGGCGTTGGCGTTGGCGGTATGGGCCGTGCCGGCGGGTATCGGTTTCGCAGTGTGGCTCCCGCAGACTCGCCGTCCCCTGCCCGGCGCTCAATCAGCCGGAGCGGACGTCGGCCTTCTGCACGACCTGCGCGCATGGCATATCACGCTCTTCTTCGGCCTCCAATCCGCTCTTTATTACACGTTGCTTTCGTGGCTTCCGACCATCTATCGCGACCACGGCGCAAGCCCGGCTGCAGCCGGTGCAGTGCTTGCGGTCATGTCTGCGGTGGGCATTGCCGGCAACTTCGCTGCGCCGCTTCTCGCCCAGCGCACAGGCAACGCCCCGCTCGTCGTGATCGGCTGTTCGAGCCTGATCCTGATAGGCCTCAGCGGCGTGCTTTTCGTACCGACGGTGCTGCCGCTGGTATGGGCGACGCTGTTGGGCATTGGCACGGGTGGCACATTCAGCCTGACCCTGTTGCTCATGGCCTCCCGCGCCAGGGACGAGATCATCGCGCGCCGGCTGTCGAGCATGGCGCAGGGGATCGGTTACATGATCTCGGCGCTCGGCCCTTTGGTCGGCGGCCTGCTTCATTCGATCAGCGGTGGGTGGACGCTGACCATCCTGGCGTTGATTGCCATCTGCGGCGCCCAGCTGGCCGCCGGAATCGCGGCCGGGCGGCCTGGTGCTGTCGCCCGCTAGGGGTGTCCGATTCCCATGATCGAATCGGATACCGCCCGTGGGTCGCGCTCGCCCCAATCGCCATTGTTCACCGCGGCGAGGAAGTGGCCCACCGCATCGTTGAACGCTTCAGGATCTTCGAGGTTGACGGTGTGGCCGGTACGAGGGAGGATCACCAGGCCGGACGTCGGGATCATCCGTTTGAGCATCACCGAAGGCTCAAGGCTCCCATCGTCCTCGTCCCCCGCGAGGATCAGGACCGGGGTGCGCACCGCGCTCAGCTCGGACTGAAGGTCGTAGAGAGAGGGTCGGCCCGCCTGGACGCCCCGCATTGTGAGCGCAGCGCCGGTCGCGTCATGCTGGGCGAGCGCACTGGCGAACGTCTGCCAGGCCTCAGGGTTCTTGTTCTGAAGCTGCACCCGCGCCGGCCCGACGGCATACGTCTCGGCCACCTTCGCCGATCCCTTCGACTCGAAAGCATCGGCGAGGGCGTGGCTCTCGTTGCGAAACTGCTCACCCTTCTCAGGTTGCGACCCATACCCAACACCTGCGACCACGGCCGACCGGACACGGTCCGGATGGCGGAGGACGAGGTGCAGGGTTGCGAACCCGCCCATGGACAGGCCGACCACATGCGCGGTCTCGGCGCCCGCGGCATCCAGCACGGCGATTGCATCTTCCACAGCGAGCGCTTGCGAATAGGCGTCAACCGTCGTCGGCACCGCGGATGGCGGGTACCCGCGTGCCGAATACGTGATGCATCGGTACTCCCCAGCAAACCGGCGAACCTGGGGTTCCCAGCTGCGATGACCTCCGGCGAACTCGTGCACGAACAGGAGGGGCGTTCCCTGTCCTTGCTCTTCGTAGTAGAGGGTGATTCCGTCGGAGCTTTGCGCCTTCAACGCCAGCCCTCAGAACCCATGATGTGATCATGGGCGATTCGCACGGATTGACGTGGCGCGAGTGGAGTCGAGCCGCGTGGAAGCGGCATCTGCCCGACATCGCCGACCTTGATCTCTACGTCGCTGACCTCGGGGAGGCCACCATTCACGGGCTTGCGCGCTGGTCGGCGGCCAACGCTCCCGCGCGGCCGGCCATCAGCGTCGATGGCGCGGGCCTGACGCATGGCGCCCTCGACGAAAAGGCAGCGCGCGCCGCCGGCTGGATCGCCGGTCACATAACCCCGGGCGAGCGCGTCCTCATCGCCGGCCACGCCTCCCTCGACTGGGCCGCCTGTTATCTCGGTACGCTGCGCGCCGGCGGCATCGTCACCCTCGCCAACCCCGCCTACACGTCGGCCGAGCTAGGAGATCTGGTCGCAGCCTCCGGGGCCACGATGGCGATTGCATGGGGTGAAACCGCTCGGCGGCTCGCCGACGCCCGGGGTGCGAGAACGCTCGCCATCGTCAGCGACGATGATGCCGGCGACGCCCCGTTGTCGGAGCTGCTCAATCACCCACCCGACACGAAGCTCAACCGGACGGGCCCGGGCGCAACTGCGATTCTCGCCTTCACGTCGGGAACGACGGGGCGCCCAAAGGGCGTCCCTCTCACCCACCGAAACCTGGTCTCTTCCATCCGTGCCGCCATGGCCGCGTGGCGATGGTCGAGCGACGAGGTGCTCGTGCACTCTCTTCCACTTTTTCACCAGCACGGCCTCGGCGGGCTCCACGCGACGCTGATCGCCGGATCGAACCTTCACCTCGTCTCACACTTCACGCCTGCGCGGCTCCTGAAGGCCGCGGCCGAGTCGCGCGCCACGGCAATGTTTGCGGTTCCAAGCATGTACAGGCGGATGGCGTCTGAGATCGAGTCGCCACCCGCCGAACTCAACCACCTCCGGCTCGCAGTCAGCGGGTCCGCGCCGCTCAGCGAGGATGTCGCGGCCGGCGCCGCGGCCTTGCTCGGCCGGTTCCCCCTGGTCAGGTACGGCACGACGGAGAGCGGACTCGACACTTCGCATGTCTATGCCGACGCTGGAAGCCGCGGTCTTGCGATGACGATCGGCATTCCTCTCCCTGGGCTCGAGATCCGCATGACAGGTGATGGCGGTTCGGAGCTCGAACCCGATGCCGAGGGAGAGATCCAGGTACGTGGACCCCAGGTGTTCGCGGGCTACCTGGAGGATCCGGAGGCAACCGCCGCGGCTTTTGCTCCCGGCGGTTGGTTTCGCACCGGCGACATCGCACAGCGCGACAGGATTTCCGGTCACCTCGTCATCAGGGGTCGCAGCAAGGAGGTGATCATCACCGGCGGCTTGAACGTGTACCCACACGAGGTCGAGCTGGTCCTCGAGAAGCACCCGAGCGTTGCCGAAGCGGCGGTGGCGGGAATTCCGAGTGAAACGTGGGGCGAGGAGGTGACCGCGTGGGTCATCCTCAAGCCCGGGCATGCTCTGGCGCAAGACGCGCTCATCGCTCACGCTCACGCAGTTCTCGCGCCCTACAAATGTCCCAAGCAGGTCATTTTCATCGAGGCGCTCCCGCGAAACGAATTGGGCAAGCTCGACCGGCGGAGGCTGCGAGGCTAGGTGATGATGCGTGCCAGGATCGGGCTCGGGTGGAAGCCATTGCACGGGTTGAGGTCCTGGGGGCACGCCGAGATCGCGGCGATGATGCCGTCCAGGAGGGCGCGCATGACCATCTTGTCGCCTGGCCTGCTGGTTGGGATTTCGTTGCCGTAGCTGCGGTCGGCGCGGATCGGCGCGTTCTGGAAGATGTTGATCACGTCCGGTATCTGCCATTCCTCGTAGCCCCAGGGGGCCAGGGCTTCCACGTAGTTGCTGCGGCAGCTGCGATGGTTCTCGACGCCGTAGTCGATCTTGTACCGGCGGCTGTCGCACATTGAGGTGATCAGGTCGTGCATGCCGACGTCGTCGCTCACGATTTCCCAGATGTCGTGGCGCCAGTTTGTCTGCAGGCGGTCGCCGACCTTCAGGTTCAGGCGCAGCGTCGTCGAGCGGGTATGCGTGGCTGAAAGCCACTCCTTGGGGTCGTTCTCGAAGATCGAGATGAAGTCCGCCACCTGCTGCCCTTCGACGTCAACGATCTCCAGGACGGCTCCTTTCGGGACCACAAATGCGCGGCCTTCGCCGGCGGGAACGAGGACTTCGGTGACTGTGCCCATCAGACGTCCATGAGCGCTTTTCGCTGCCCCCCGTCGATCGGGATATGAGCCCCGTTGATGAAGTACGCCCTAGGCGACACCAGAAAAGTCACCAGCGATGCGACCTCTTGCGGCTCGCAGATCCGGTGGAGCGGGATCGACGAAACCGCAAGCTCGTGCGCTCGTCGCTGGTCGACCTTCTTGTCGCGCGCGAAAGCCTTCTCCAACCCGTCCCAGCGGTCTGTGTTGACAGGTCCCGGATTCACCGTGTTGATCCGGACTCCGTACCGCCCGTATTGCTCGGCGACCGACGACGCAAAGTTGATGTCCGCGGCATTGGCCACGCCGGCAGTCATCTCCCAGTAGCTCGGCTTCAATCCGTCGTTGCCGACCACGAGCACAATCGCGCCCTCACCGCGCTCGCGCATGTGCGGAATCACCGCCCGCACCGAGCGAACGTACCCCATGAACTTCAGGTTGAGGCTGGACATCCAGTGCTCCTCTGTGAGCTCTTCCAGCAGTCCGCCCGGAGAGCTGCCGGCGCACGTCACGAGGATGTCGATACGGCCGAATCTCGTCATGGTCTCCTTCACGCATCGGTCCACGTCCTCGGGCTTGCTCATGTCGCCGGCAAGCGCAACGATCGTTCGCCCTGTGCGCGCGGCGATGTCGCCGGCGGTCTGCTCGAGAGGACCGGCGGTCCGCGCCGTGATGACGACGTCTGCGCCCTCCTGGGCCAGCTGCTCAGCGACCGCTCGACCGATGCC
>JBDUAO010000166.1:0-4607 GCA_040004595.1 Candidatus Dormiibacterota bacterium
CCGAGGCCGTTGACCATCGTCGTGTGCGAGTCGGTGCCCATGAGGGTGTCGGGGATCGCGACCTGGTGGCCCTTGAGGTCGCGGACCTGCACGACCCTGGCGATGTGCTCGAGGTTGACCTGGTGGCAGATGCCCATGCCCGGCGGCACCAGCGAGAAGTTGTTGAAGGCCTGCTGTGCCCAGCGCAGAAGCGCATAGCGCTCGTGGTTGCGCTCGATCTCGCGCTCGATGTTGCGCGTGTACGAGTCGCGCAGGCCGAACGAGTCGACCTGGACCGAGTGGTCGATCACAAGGTCGACTGGGACCAGCGGGTCGACCCTGCCGGCGTCCTTGCCTGCGCGCTGCATCGCCGAGCGCATCGCGGCGAGGTCGACGACCGCGGGCACTCCAGTGAAGTCCTGCATGAGGACGCGCGCGGGCAGGAAGGGCAGCTCGGAATCGTTTGGGGGTGGCTTGGGCCAGGCGGCGAGGCTTCTGACGTTGGCCTCGTCGGTCGTGCCTGCCTCGCTGAGGCGGAGCAGGCCTTCGAGCAGGACCTTCACGGTCATCGGCAGCGCGGATCCGTCGGGCAGTCCGGCCTTGGTCAGGGCGGTCAACGGGTAGTAATCGAGCTCCGTGCCTTTCAGTCGAGACCGGGCGGCGATCATCGATTCATCGTACTAGGGCCGCTTGCGCAACCTGCCGTCTTGCAGGGCTCGCGAGATGCGAAGCGGGCCTTCGGCCTTCTCGATCGCCTCCAACGACTGCGGCAAAGCGAGTCTCCAGTTCGGGAATTCGGTGGTCGTGCCCGGCACGTTCGGCCGCTCCTCCACGCTCAGCGCATCCTCCAGCGAGGCCAAAACGATTCGCGAGCGGGACGCGGACAGCGCCGCGTAGGTGGTGGCGGCGACATCGATCGGCGGTGTGCCGTCGGAGGCGTGGGTCAGGTCGACGAGCTTCTGTCGCAAGCGGTGCTGCCGGTGGTCTGGCTCGGTCAGGTTCCAGGTGCCGGCAAGCGTAGGAAGGTCGTGGGTGGCAACCGCCGCCACCGAGTTCTTCGGCCACTGGTCCGGGGGCGGCCCCTCGAACCAGAGCAGTCGGTAAGAGAGGGCGCTGCGCTGACTGAGCCGCCTTCGCACCGCAGGCTCGACGAGGCCCAGGTCCTCACCGATCACGAACGCTTTGGCGCGGCGGCTCTCCTGCGAGAGCAGCGCCAGGAGGTCGGACGCAGGGTAGCGGACGTATGCGCCACCCGCGGCGCCCATGCCGGCCGGGATCCAGAAAAGCCGGAACAGTCCCATGACGTGGTCCAGCCGGATGCCCGCAGCGTGAGTGGTCGCGCTTCTGATCGCCTCAATGAACGGCTCGTAGCGAGCGCGGCGCAGCTTCCACGGGTCGAACGGAGGCAGCCCCCAGTCCTGGCCCTCGCGGAAGAACTCGTCAGGCGGGGCGCCAACCCGCATGTCGGCCGCCAGTAGGTCTTGCCAGCGCCAGGCGTCGAAGCCATCTGAGGCGAAGCCGACCGGAACGTCGGTGATCAGACCGATCTCCCGCGCCGCGCGTGCCATCTGCCGGTCGACATGGAACTGCTGCCAGACGTGGAAGGCGACGCCATGGCTGAGGCGCCGTCGCTCGGCGTCGACACCGGAGCCTTTGGGATGGCGCAGATCGACCGGCCAGTTGCGCCACGCGGGGCCATGCTCCTCGGCCAGGGCGTTGTAGGTGGCGAAGTCGAGCAGCGCCTGTCCCTTGCTGTGCGCCCACGGTCCCAGGCGGGGCGGGTCAGGCGCGGCCTTGAAGATCGCCTCGAGTGCTCTGGATTTCAGGCGGAAGACCTCGTCGTAATTGATATGGCGCTCGTCATTCAGTCTGTGGGCGGCCGAGCGCAATGGTTCGAGCTCCACGGCGACTTGCTCTGCGCCCTCGACCTCCTCGACGCGGATATACATCGTGTTGCGAAAGCGACGCGAGGAGGCGTAGTAAGGGGACGCCTCGTAAGGCAGGATCGGGGTCTGAGCGCCGAGCGGGTTGAGCAGCAGGACCTCGGCGCCCTGCTTCCTGGACCACCTGGCAAGACGCCGCAGATCGGCCATGTCGCCAATGCCCCAGCTGTCGCGTGAACGCGCTGCGTAAAGCTGGACTGCCCAACCCCAAGCACGATTTGGAGCGATTGCGCACGGGTCGGGCGGCAGCTTGAGGCGGCGCGGGCGCGGCGGATTCTCACCAAGAGCACCCATCGCCCGCAGGATTGCATCCTCAGTTTCGACCGTCGTTTCGTTGAGCTGACCTTGCCAGCTCCAGTAGGACGGCAGCACCCCCCACCGCTTTCCGCGTTCGCTCATGCGAGTCCCAGTATCGGTCGAGCACTATATTTCGCGCCATGGCGGTGAGCGCGGCGCTGCACGGAGTGGTCAGGAGGCGCGAGGATCCGCGGCTGGTCACGGGGGCCGGAAAGTACACAGACGATGTGCAGCCGTCAGGCTGCCTGCACGCTGTGTTCGTCCGCTCGCCACACGCCCATGCCCGCATCGCATCCGTCGACGTGAGCGGCGCGCTATCGCTGCTGGGAGTCGTCGGTGTGTTCCAGGCATCCGACATTGCGTTCGAATCGGAGACGCCGCGCCCGCGGCTGTGCGCCGACGAGGTCAGGTTCGTCGGGGACGCCGTTGCCGTGGCGGTGGCGCACACGCGGGAAAGCGCAGTCGATGCCGCGGCGGCAGTGCTGGTGGACTACGAAATCCTGCCCGCCCTCGTCGACACGATCCTGGCGCTCGAGCCGGGCGCGATGCTCGTGCATCCCGACAAGGGCGACAACATTGCGTTCGAGTTCGACCTGGGCGATGAGGGTGCTCTTGAAGGCGCCGACGTGATCGTGCGATCGCGGTTCGTCAACCAGCGGCTCGCGGCGGTTCCCATCGAGGCCAATGCCGTGGTGGCGGAGCCCGATGGGGAGGGCGGGATCCGCATGTGGACCTCGACCCAGGTGCCTTTTGGCGTGCGAGGCGCAGTGGCCGATTCGCTCGGCTTGCCGGAGGCGAGCGTGCGCGTCATCGCGGGCGACGTCGGTGGCGCATTTGGGGCCAAGCTCATGACCTATCCCGAGCAGAGCGTGATCGCAGCCATTGCAAAAAAGCTCGATCGCCCGGTGCGCTGGTTTGAATATCGAACGGAAAACATGGTGGCGATGACGCACGGGCGCGCCCACCTGCAGCAAGTCGCGCTGGGCGCCACCTCTGACGGCAAGCTGGTCGGCTTCGAGGCCGACGTGATCGCGGATGCCGGTGCTTATGCCGGCCTGGCGCCGCCACAGCTGGTGCTCACCGCGCTCCTGGCCTCCGGCGCTTACGCGATCCCACACATTCGGTGGCGCGGCCGGTGCGTGTACACGAACACGGCTGTCGTGTCCGCCTATCGTGGCGCGGGGCGGCCGGAGGCGATTGCGATGATCGAGAGGGCGATGGACATGCTGGCCGCCGAGCTCGGGATGGATCCGGCCGAGCTGCGGCGCCGCAACCTGATCGCCGGACCGTTCCCGTACACGACAGTCACCGGGCTCACCTACGACACGGGCGACTATGCGAGAGCGCTGGACCTCGCTCTCGAGGCCGCGGGTTATCAGGAGCTGCGCATGGAGCAGACGGCACGGCGTGAGCGGGGCGAACGGCTTCAACTTGGCATCGGTCTCTGCTCGTACGTCGAGATGACGGCGGTCTTGAACACGACCGAGTTCGGGGAGGCGCGGGCTGAGGCGGACGGCTCGATCGTGATCGCCGTTGGCACCACCGCCAGCGGGCAGGGCCACGAGACCGCCTACTCGCAGCTGGCCTCCCAGCTGCTCGGCGTCCCCATCGACAGCATCCGCGTCGTGCAGTCCGACACCGGCACTGTGGCGCGCGGTTCCGGAACATCGGGGTCGCGATCACTTCAACTCGGCGGCAGCGCTGTGCGGGGGGCCTGCATCGCTCTCGTCGAGAAGGCGAAGGAGGAGGCGGGCCGTCGACTGGAGGCGAGCCTCGAGGACATCGTGCGAACGGCGGACGGGCGTTTTGGCGTCGCGGGCGTCCCCGCCAATGCGCTGAGTTGGGCCGAGCTTGCGGCGGAGACGACCTTAATCGCTGCCTTTGATTTCGAGCAGGACGATCAGACCTTTCCATTTGGCTGCCACGTAGCAGTCGTCGAGGTCGATGTGGAGACCGGGCAGTCGCAGCTCGTGCGGCACATAGCGGTCGACGATTGCGGCACCGTGCTCAACCAGATGCTCGTAGATGGACAGATCCACGGTGGCGTGGCGCAGGGCGTCGCGCAGGCGCTGTACGAGGAGTTCGTCTACGACGTGGACGGCAACCCACTCACGACGAGCCTCATCGACTACGTGATCCCGACGATCGGCGAGATTCCCCAGGTCGAGACAGTGCAGATGGAGACGCCCACGCCGCTCAACCCGCTGGGGGCGAAGGGGATCGGAGAGTCCGGGACGATCGGTTCGACGCCGGCGGTTCAGAACGCCGTGATCGATGCGGTGTCGCACCTGGGTGTGCGGCACATCGACATGCCACTGCACCCGATGCGGGTGTGGGAGGCGATCGAGAAGGCGCGGATTACTCGGCCCTGACGAATGCACGCTTTCG
>JBDUAO010000167.1:0-4600 GCA_040004595.1 Candidatus Dormiibacterota bacterium
ATGGGCTCGGCGAAGGCGATGGGCTCGGTGAGGGCGACGGGCTCGGCGAAGGCGACGGGCTCGGCGAAGGCGACGGGCTTGGCGAGGGCGACGGGCTCGGCGAAGGTGACGGACTCGGCGAGGGCGACGGGCTCGGCGACGGCGACGGAGACGGCGACGGCGACGGGCTCGGCGAAGGCGACGGAGATGGGCTTGGAGACGGAGACGGAGGCGCCGAACCTTCCGGCCGCGCGTGCAGGATATCGAGGTACTGGCCGTAGCCAGATGCGCTATTCCATGCGCACTGCTGGGCGGGGATGAATGCAGTGCACGTGGCGGTCGGCGTGGTTGCGCTCTCGACGGCGGTGCCCTCACCCCACTCGTTGAATGTGGTCACCAGATGCCAGCGCGTCGTGGTTGACGCGACCATCGCCGCGACGTCGGCGGCGTACCTGGTCGAATCCCTGGTGAGCCTCGGTCCAGCCTCTCCTGCTTTCCAGAATCCGGCGCTAACGCCGAAGCTGGAGCTCCCTGTCTGGTTCGAATGCACGTCAGGGTTGTATTGATGCCAGTCGTCCGGCTGGAAGGCGCAGTTGGCTGAGCCGGCGGCCACCTTCAGCACAACGTATGCAATGTTGCCGGCCGCAGCATTTGCGTCGTGCCACTTCTGAGCGACCGGACATGGATCCGCCTCTGTGTTGTACACGAACACGACGAAGCGGCCGCCGATCTTCAGCCAAGCTGGATCGGTTGCGTAGTTTGCCCCGAGATATTGGAGGTCGGAGGTGACCTGAGCCGTCGTCGGGGGAGTCGGCTGCCCCTCCTTCTCGTAATAGATCGCCCATTGGATGTCGCGCATCTGAGCCATTCGCAAAAGCAGTGGCAATCGATAATCGGTCTTGCTCGAGCTTTGCCCGTTGGGGCCCCACCAGGACGAGATGCCAAGCTTGATGCCTCCGTACTGCATAGCCCGAATGTGGTTCGAGAGTGCGACGGGATCCTCCGAGCTGTAGTAACCCAGGGTCGGCGAATACACCGAAAACGGATTGGGCGTTCCGCTGAATGTTTCTGGGAACCACGGGTAGTAGAAAGCGCTCCGTATCGGGAAGGTGAGCGCGCCATGGGTTATCGGCGTTCCGAAGAAGTCCGTCATCGCGGTCGCCGTCACATCGGCGGTTGAGGTGCCGACGGTTCCAGCCCCGAGCCCTTGCTCGATCGTCTTCAGCAGCGAGTAATGGTTGTAGGCAACCGCGGTCGATGATGACGGCTTCACATTGGGAGAGATGAATATCGTGGCGACCTTGTTCACCGAGGTGAAGTCGTCCTCATCCCACGTGATGACAAGCAGCGACTTTTGGCGGGTGAACGCCGTGCTGCCGAACATCTTCGGCACCTCGGCCTTGAGCCAGTTATCGCCAGTTGTGATCGAGCAGTCATGTGTGTCGTTGCACAGATTCGGAGTGATGAAGGAAAAATTAGGCGCCGTGCCAGATGCGAGGTCCGTCGCCAACTGCGTATACGGAGCGATGACGCTACGACAGCGCGCGACGTTGTTCTGAACGTCAGCGAAGTAGACGAAAGGATTGTGTTTGGGGGCGTACGTCCCGCTGCCACTAAGGCCGGGACAACCAGTGGTGGGCATGGGCATCGATTCCTGGTAGGACTTCCAACTCTTGCCGGCCAATTCCAGGGCGTCGCCTATATGTGGCGCGCTGATCGGTACTGGCGCGCTGCAACCGGTTCCGACGGGGGCGCAGTCACCGGTGATGCCCAGTGTCGAACCCGCCGCCAGAGCAAGGTAATTGGGGAGGCTGGGATGCGTGATCGCGGTGTACTGCGTGGCGAGTCCGTACTCCTTGGCAAGGTTGTTGATGTAGGGCGCGCCCGCGGTGTTGCCGATGATCTGGGAGTAGGCGTGGTTCTCCATCACGACCAGGAAGATGTGGTCGAACTGCGGCACAGCGGCCGCTGAAACCGGCGTGGCAGGCTGGCCTGCCACACTGCCTCCGGCCATGAGCACCAATGCGAGCGCGGTCAAGGCACCCTTCAGCCGGCGGGCTCCGGTCGAGCGGCTCGGGAACAAAACATCCTCCGCGACGCTCAGGATTCGATCGGCTACTAGGCCGGCCAAGGTGACGCGCTTGGGCGGGCGGCATACAGCTGCGAGTGGGCGCCTCGCGTAAGCGGGGGGAGTCCTCACTGACCCCCTGACCAGCTGGACTTAATGGGCGCGCAGGTTGCGCGAAAGAGGGTTTGGTGACTCGTAGCGCGGGAGTCACAGAGACCGGGGTGCATCATCACAGGTGGGCCTCGGCGCGAATTCTCATATCGCTCCTCTCCTTCTCGAATTGGATCTGTGCTTTTCTAATTTGCTTTTGTGTAACGAACGTCATCAAGAATTCCTGCGGTTTGCACAGACGCCAGTCAGATCAACGTCGATCATGGCAGCGCTCTGCGCGCCGAGGATAACTTGTGGGCCGCCAGGACGCAAGCGGTGGGGAACCTGGGCACGCATCCGCATTCACAAGCGATTGTCAACGCAATGTCATCGCACGTGATCCCAGCGGCTGTGAATCCGCCTCCGTTGCTATCGCCGCAGCGACTGGTCGCTCTTTGCGCGAAAAGTGGTCAGCACTCTATCGGGATATCGCCAAGAGACCCAGTGGCGACGATGTTGATGGAAGTGATGCTGCCCTTGTCGTATTTGCTCACCTGTCCCTGCGGGCTTGGACTCCAGATGACGATGGTGACGATACCCTGGCGGTCACTTGTAACAATCGATCCGATCGTTGCGCTCTGAAATTGGAGCAGGTCGCACTGATCGTCAATGTCCG
The DNA here is from genome assembly GCA_040004595.1 of Candidatus Dormiibacterota bacterium. GTDB lineage: Bacteria > Chloroflexota > Dormibacteria > Dormibacterales > Dormibacteraceae > Palsa-872. The sequence continues at coordinate 2,814 of JBDUAO010000167.1, forward strand.
GCGAGCTCAGATACTTTCGACTCTCGAAGACGAGATTGGCGTCCGCGGGCAGCTCCCCTCGCGCAATGACCTTGGCTTCTGTTTCGTCCAGCGTCCTGGCATCAAACTGCATGATGAATCCGTACACCCGACCACCCTCGAAAGCAACGTTGACGAAGCGATCCAGCCCATTCAGGTTGCGAGGCAAGAAGCTCGAGCTGCCTTCACTCGGGTCCACCTTGTGTTGCGCCCTCCATTGGACCTCGGTTGCGCCGAGCTCAGTCAGGCCAGGGTATTCAGCCCGAGGCGAGGCGGTGCTCGCGGGATGAGCCGTCAAACGCCCAACGATGCCAGCGAAAGTCAATGCTGCCAGGACGACAAGCCCGATGACCAGCGCGTTCTTCTTTGTGACTATGCGGCCTGGAAATGGCGACGAAGCTACTCCACGCCTAGCCGCTGATCCACACGGTCGAAACCGCCGCGTCGTCCCAGAATGCGTCGAATGTTCTGGCGCTGCTGGAATCGCCGATCAGCACGTCGCCAACATTAACCGAGCCCAGGTTGTCGGTGTTGCTGTCAAGTGAGGTCTGATCAACGCCGTCAAGCCACACCTGGGTCAAACCCCCGATGGCGCCGACGACCACCTTTATCTCCACCGAGTGCCACGCATTCAGGGTGATCGGCGATGCGAGAGCGCGGTTGACGAGAGTGACGTCGTTGCGAAGCCCCAGCTTGTTGCTCGTGCAATCCATGTAGAGGTGCAGCAGGGAGACGTTCGTCGCTGTCCGGGGCGACAGCAGGCTGACGTTCGTGCTGCAGGTGTGGATGCGGAACCAGACGCGAATGTAGACGGTGCTGTAGGTCGATGGCAGAGTTTTGTGCATATTGGCGGCAGCGATGGTGACATTGCTCTCGACCGCTTTGGATCCGCTGTGGACCGTGGCCGTCTCAACCACCATGTTCGTCGCGGCGGTCCAGGCCGAGAAGTTGCCGCTCTCGAAACCATCGGCGAAGATGTCCGGCGGCCCCGCATCGGGAGGCGGAGTCGTGGCGGTTGCCGTGTTCGATGCGGCCGAGGAGTTGCCGGCCGCGTCGTAAGCGACCACGTAATAGCTGTAGGCGGTGGATGGCTGAGCGCTTGTATCCACGTATGAGTTGGTGGCGGAGCTCCCCACCTGCGCGCCGTTGCGGTACACGCGATAGCCGGCCACCCCGACGTTGTCGGTGCTGGCGGTCCAGCTCAGGTCGACCTCAGTTGGGCTGAACGCAGTCGCGGCAACTCCAGAGGGAGCGCTCGGCGGAGTCGTATCAAGAATTGCCGGAGTCGTCGCGCCGGCCGTATTCGACCCTGCCGACGAGTTGCCGGCCGCGTCGTAAGCGACAGTGAGATAGCTGTAGCTGGTAGCCGGCTGAAGGCCTTTGTCCGCGTAGGAGTTGGTGAGCGAGGTCCCCACCAGGGTCCCATTGCGATAGATGCGATACCCGGCCACCCCAACGTCGTCAGTGCTGGCGGTCCAGGTCAGATCTACCTCGGTTGGGCCTGCCACGGCGGCATTGAGGCCGGAGGGCGCGCTCGGCGGAGTCGTGTCTGGAGGCGGAGTGGTGGCTGGTGCTGTGTTGGAAGCCGTGGATACGTTGCCCGCCGCATCGTAGGCAACCGCGTAGTAGCTGTAGCTGGTCGCCGGCTGAACGCCTGTGTCCGCGTACGCGGTGGTGCCAGAGCTCCCGACCAGTGCGCCGTTGCGGTAGATGCGATAACCGGCCACCCCGACGTTGTCCGTGCTGGCGGTCCAGCTGAGGTCGACCTC
>JBDUAO010000060.1:0-15591 GCA_040004595.1 Candidatus Dormiibacterota bacterium
AGTGAGCGGATTCGTCGCCTTCGTGCTGGCGGCGCTGCTGCTCGTGCCCGCCCTGCTGATCGCCATCCCGGTCCATGAGATGGGCCACGCGGCCGCCGCGTACTTCCAGGGCGACCGCTCTGTGCGCTACTTCGGTTACTTCACACTCGACCCGCGCCGTTTTCTGGATCCATTGGGCGTCATCGCCGTGTTCATTGCGCTCGTCGGTTGGGGCCGGCGCGTCCCCGTTCAGCCGAACCGGATCAGCTCTGTGCGCCAGCGCTTGGTGCATGAGCTCGGGGGCCCCGCGGCCAACCTGGTGGTGGCCGTCGCCCTCGGCGCGCTGTGGCGGTTTCTGACCGCCGCCGGACTCCCATCGACCTTCACTCTGTCCACCGGGCTGATTGGCAAAACGCTTTTCGTGATTGTCTTTTTGAACCTGTCGATCTTCGCGTTCCAGCTGCTGCCGATCCCCGGCCTTGACGGCTGGGAGGTCGTCGAGACCCTGTTCCGCAGCCGCAATCCGCGGTTCTTCCACAACGTCTATGCGCGCCGGCGCGACATCTGGATCGCGCTGTTCGTCATCTTCTTTCTCTTTCAGCTCTTCCAGGGCGCCAACCTGCTGGGGCTGGTGATGTCGCCGTTTTACACCCCGGCGAGCCTAATCTCATTGGGTCAATGCAGCGGCTACGCAATTCCGGGGCTGGCGGGCCTGGATCCCTGCCTGCCGTGGGGACGCTGATCAATCACCCGGCGTACGCGGCCCTGGTGGCCGACTTCGGGCGAGCCAGCGTGATCGCGGCGCTGAGGGACCAGGTGGCGACTGAGCGAAACGGAGCTGCTGCGTCGGACGAGGAGCGCCTGGCTCGGGTGGAGGCCAGCCTTCGCAAGGCGATGGCGCCGGAGCTCCGCCGGGTCATCAACGCCAGCGGCGTGATCCTCCACACCAACCTGGGTCGCGCCCCTCTCTCACGGGCGGCCGTCGACGCGGTGGCCGCGGCAGCTGCCGGCTACACAAACCTCGAGCTGGATCTCGATACCGGCCGTCGGGGCGAACGCTCGGCGCTGGTCGCCGGACTGCTCATTGCGCTGTTCGATTGCGAAGCCGCGCTGGTGGTCAACAACAACGCGGCTGCGGTGCTCCTGACGCTGACCGCACTCTGCAAGGCCCGCGAGGTCATCGTGTCTCGAGGCCAGCTCGTGGAGATCGGCGGTTCGTTTCGCATGCCTGACGTGATGCGCATGTCAGGTGCACGAATGGTCGAGGTCGGGACCACCAATCGCACTCGGGCCGCGGACTACGAAGAGGCGGTGACACCGCGCACGGCCGCGCTGCTGAGGGTTCATACGTCGAACTTCCGCGTCGAGGGCTTCACGGAATCCGCCGGCCTGGCTGAGATGGCCGGCATCGCTCGAGCGCGCGGTTTGCTCCTGATCGATGACGTTGGCAGCGGCGCCGTCGAGCCGATCGCCGATGAGCCAACCATCGCCGAAGCGCTCAAGCACTGCGACATCGCCACCTTCTCAGGGGACAAGCTCATGGGCGGACCTCAGGCAGGCATCATCCTCGCTGCGACCGAGGCAGGCGCGGCGGGCGTTCGCAAGATGACAAAACACCCGCTGGCGCGCGCCCTGCGCATCGACAAGCTGACCCTCGCTGCCCTGGAGGCGACGCTGAAGCAGCGGCTTTCAGGCCGCGGCGATGAGATCCCGATCCAGAGGATGCTGCGCGTCCCCGTCGAGGAGGTGCGGCGCCGCGCGGCGCTGTGGTCGGTGAAGCTCGAGGACCGGGGAGTGGCATCGCGCCTCATTCCTGGCGAGTCGGCAGTCGGCGGAGGCTCCGTGCCCGGCCACGGCGTCCCCACCATCCTGGTCGCCCTTGAAGGGCCCGCCTCGCGCCTCGCGACAGCTCTTCGGCGTGGCGAGACGCCGGTGATCGCGCGCATCGAAAACGACGCGTGCTGCCTCGATCCGCGGACTGTGTTGAGGGGCGAGGACGAGACCTTGATCGACGCAGTGGAGGTCGCCGCGCGGAGCCTGAAACGTTGACCGCAAGCGCCGGGCGCTCGAGCGGGGCCGGAGGCTTCGTGGTCGGCACCGCAGGACACATCGACCACGGCAAATCGACGCTCATCACCGCGCTGACCGGCATCGACCCGGACCGCCTCGCCGAGGAGAAGCGCCGGGGCATGACCATCGACCTCGGTTTCGCCCACATGACGCTGCCCAGCGGCCGTGAGATCGGAATCGTTGACGTACCGGGCCATGCCCGGTTCATGCGCAACATGCTGGCCGGTGCCCACGGACTCGACGCCGTCTTGCTCGTTGTCGCTGCGGACGAAGGCGTCATGCCGCAGACCCGCGAGCACCTCGAGATCGTCGACCTCCTGGAGGTTCGTCGAGGCGTCGTCGTGCTTTCGAAAGCGGACCTTGTCGACGAGGCATGGCTCGAGCTGGTCACCGCCGAGGTCCGCGAAACGATCGCAGGCACAGCGCTGTCTGGAGCGCAGGTGATCCCGGTGTCCGCGTTGGGAGGCCAGGGCCTGCCGGCGCTGGTTGATGCCCTCGACATGTTGCTCGACGGCGCGGAGCCGCGACCTGACGTGGGGCGCCCGCGGCTGCCCGTCGACCGCGTTTTCACGATGAGCGGATTCGGCACCGTGGTGACCGGCACCCTGGTCGACGGGAATCTCAACGTCGGCGCCGAGCTGGAGGTGGTGCCACGCGGCCTAGTGGCACGGATCAGAGGCCTCCAGAGGCACAACCGCGCCGTTGAGAGTGCGTCGCCAGGGACCCGGGTGGCGGTGAACCTGAGCGGGGTCGACAAGAGCGAGGTGGCGCGTGGCGATGTCCTCTCGCCTCCGCAGATGTTGCAGTCGACGAGGCGAATCGACGCGCACGTCCGCGTCCTGGCGTCCGCGCCGCGGTCGTTGCGCCACGGCGCAGAGGTCCTGCTTCACACAGGCACCACCGAGGTGGGATGTCGCGTCATCGTCCTCGCGGGTGACGCCATCGAGCCAGGTCACGAGGGATGGGTCCAGCTGTACCTCGAGCGCGCAATCGCTGCGAGCGCAAACGACCGCTTCGTTTTGCGAGCACCCAGCCCGGCGATGACAATCGCCGGCGGCCGGTTTGTCGACGTGGCTCCCAGGAAGCATCCGAGGCAGGACGCTGCGGTGAGCGAATCCCTCGACCGGCGCGCGGCGGGTGGAGTGTTGCAGGAGGAGCTTCGGAAGTACCCGCGAGGGGTCGGGGTCGCCGCTCTTTTGAAAGCGACGACGTCCACCGAGTCCGACATGAACGCTCTCGACGCAAAACGCGTCGGCGATTGGCTCTTTGCCGTTGAGGCGTGGAGTGCGCTGGCGGATCATGCCGTGGCAGAGGTCGCCGGCTATCACGTCGCTCACCCTCTTCGTCCGGGGATGGCTCGCGAGGAGCTCAGAAGTCGCCTCCGGCTGCACCCGAGCTCGTTTCCCGCTGCACTCGCAACGCTCTTCGCCGAACACAGGTTGGAGGAGAGGCAAGGCGCTGTCGCGACGCCGGATCACCGCGTCGCGATCGACGCGTCCGATGGGCCTGCCGGGCGCCTTCTCGAGCTGCTCGCCCACGATCCCTTCGCTCCGCCGTCCCTGCAGGAAGCGACGCAGCAGGCAGGGGCGGGTGCGGAAGTCGTGCGTGCGCTGGCTCAAAGCGGTGCGATCGTGCGCGTGAATGACGACATCGCGTTCACACAGGACGCCTACGCGAAAGGGGTCGCGATGGTCAAGGAGCTGATCGCGGCCAATGGGTCGGTGACGGTGGCGCAGCTGCGCGATCGAATGAGGGCGAGCCGCCGGCCGGTGCTGGCGCTGCTCGAGCATCTCGACGCGGCCAGGGTTACTCGCAGGGTCGGCGACCAGCGTGTCCTTTTTCGCTAACCTTCGGCCATGCGAATAGCCGAGCTGCTGGGTCGCAGCCGGCCCACGATCTCGTTCGAGTTCATGGCGCCCCGTGATGAGACTGAGGTTGACGTTCTGGAACGGACCATCGCCGCGCTGGCCGGGCACGCGCCCGATTGGGTCTCCGTCACGTACCGCTTGCGCACCGGCGACAAGACGCTGGAGCTGGTGACCCGGATCAAGCGGCAGTACCACATCGAGGCGATGGCGCATCTCACCTGCGCGAACTCGGCCGACAAGACGCGGCAGATCCTGAACTGGATGGAGCGGGAAGGAGTGGCCAACGTGCTGGCCCTGCGCGGAGACCCGCAGGATTCGAACGAGCGTTTCGTTCCGGCCGGCCCGGAGCTGCTGCATGGCAGCGACCTCGTGGCTTTCGTGCGCGGCAACGGTTACGGATTTGGTATCGGCGCCGCATGCAGCACCGAGAAGCATCCGGAGAGCCCGGACTTCGACCATGAGTTCCGCTACATGAAGCTGAAGGTCGACTCAGGCGCCGATTTCCTGGTGACCCAGCTCTTTTTCGAAAATCGTTTCTACTTCGACCTCGTCGAGCGCGCGCGGGCTGCGGGCATCAACGTCCCCATCGTGCCGGGCTTGATGCCGGTGCCCAGCCGTCGATCGCTCGCCCACATGACAGCGATGTCCGGGGCCACGGTCCCCGAAGCGCTTCAGCTGGCAATCGACGAGCAGCCCGACGACGACGCGGTCCGCCGGCTCGGAGTTCAGCACTGCATCGCCCAGTGCGCGGAACTTCTCGAGCGAGGCGTTCCAGGCCTGCATTTCTACACGTTCAACCGCGCCCGGGCGCCGATGGAGATCCTGGCCGCGCTTCGAGGACAGCAGCTGATCGCGTCCTGATGCGCGGCTCGCCGTTAATGTTTGCGGAGTGCTAGCTGGAATCGACCTCGGCGGAACGCAGGTGCGCGTTGCACTTGCCCGCTCTGACGGCCAGCTGATCGCAAGCTTCAAGACGTCGACCCCGCTGCTGGGGACCCCACAGAGGGTGGTCGACTGGGCGGCGGCGGAGATTGAGCGGCACCGAGGCCGCAATAAGGTGCAGAGCATCACGATCGCCGCGCCCGGCCCCATCGACATCAAACGCGGCGTTCTCGTCAACCCGCCCAACCTTCCGGGCTGGCGCAACGTTCCACTTGCGGCGATGCTCAGGGAAGCGACAGGCGCCACCGCCCACGTCGCCAACGACGCCGATATGGCAGGGCTCGGGGAGTACCACCGCGGAGCCGGCCGTGGCACCCGGAACATGGTCTACATCACCTGGTCCACGGGCGTTGGCGGCGGGTTGATCATCGACGGCAAGCTGCACCGCGGCGGTCACGGGACGGCGGGCGAGGTCGGGCACATGATCATCGATGCCAACGGTCCGCTCGACCAGTGCGGGCAGCACGGCTGCCTCGAGGTGTTCTGCGGGGGCGCGAACCTCGCAAGAGAGACCGGCCATCCCGCGGCCGAGCTGTTCGCCGCCGCAGCTCGCGGCGACAGGGCGGCCGGCCTGGTGGTCGAGCGCGCAGCTCAATACATGGGAAAGGCGCTGATCAGCCTCACGAACGTCATCGATCCAGAGGTGTTCGTGATGGGTGGGGGGGTGACGCGCTCGTGGGCCCTGGTGCAGCCGCTGCTGCTGGAGACATTGCGCTCATCTCCATTCATCAGACCCGCCCGACGGCCGGTGCTGCGCCGGTCTCAGCTCGGCGATCGCGCCGGGCAGGTGGGAGCGGTCGAGTGGGCGCGGATCAACCAATAGACGACCGGGAGCTGCTGCGTCTCCTCAAGCGAGCCGCCGCTGAGCACGGACTGAAGGCATGGGTGGTTGGCGGCTATGTGCGCGACCACCTGCTCGGCCGGTCGCAGCCTGACCTCGACGTTGTGGTCGAGGAGGGCGGGGCCCGTCAGCTTGCCGAGCGCTTTGCGGAGCTGGCCGGCGCCGTCCCGCCGGTCATCTTCGAGCGGTACGGCACCGCCCAGGTGACCCTGCCCGGCCACCTCGTGGAGTTTGTCTCGGCGCGGTCCGAGTCATACGAGACCGACTCCCGAAAGCCCAATGTGCAGCCGGCGACGCTCGAACAGGACCTCCGGCGGCGCGATTTCACCATCAACACGCTGTTGATGGACTTTGACGGCAACATCGAGGATCGGCTCGGCACCGGACGTGCAGACCTCGAGTCGCGCCTGCTCCGGACGCCCGCCGACCCGATCCAGACCTTCAGTGACGATCCTCTGCGAATGCTGCGCGCCGTGCGCTTTGCGGCCCAGCTTGGATTCGAGCTGGCGCCGGACCTCATGCCGGCCATGCGACAGCTCAGCGGCCGGCTGGCTCCGCCGGTGGTTTCGGTGGAACGCATCGCCGATGAGCTGTGCAAGATGCTCGTTTCCCCCCGGCCACGGGTAGCGTTGGAGCTGCTGGACGCCGGTGGCCTGCTCGAGGTCGTGTTGCCCGAGGTGACCGCCGGCAAGGGGGTCGAGCAGGGTGGGTATCACACCCACGACGTATTCGGCCACACGCTGCTGGCCGTGGGACTCGCTCCGCCCGACCTCGTGGCGAGACTGGCCGCGCTCTTTCATGACGTGGGCAAACCGACCACCGCGACCCGGGACGGGGCCTTCACGGGCCATGAGGAGGCTGGCGCCCGCATCGCGAGAGGTGCGCTGGAGCGGCTTCGCTTTTCCCAGAAGAACATCGATGAGGTGGCCACGCTGGTCCGGCTGCACCTCAGGCCGGTGTACTACCGCTCGGAGTGGAGCGATGGCGCGGTCCGGCGATTGGCCCGGGACGCCGGCGATCAAATCGACAGGCTGATGGCGCTCGCCCGCGCCGACATTGGGGCATCCGCCTATCCCGAACCCGAGAAGCTCGACGAGCTGGCCTCCAGGTTGGCAAGCGTCCTGTCGGAGCAGCCGACCCGGCTGGCTGCCCCGATCGACGGGGAGGACATCATGCGTGAGCGGGGTCTGAAGCCCGGGCCGGACGTGGGGCGCATCAAGGAACGTTTGGGCGAGCTGATCATCGACGGCGAGATCGAGCCGACCCGCGAAGCGGTCCTGGCGTACATCCGGTCACATCCCGACCTCTGAAGGTGGACGTTTCGACCCGGCTCTGCAGCCGCTATGCTGCCAGAGGACAGCTGGGGGGCTGGGTAAGGGAGGTCCAGATGGACATTGGGGTGGAGACGGTCGCAGTTTCCGGGAGTAACGGGGGTCCCGACCCCTTCGGCATTGAGCCGAAATCGACGATTCTGGGCCCCGATGACGCATTGTCGGGCAAACTTCAGCTGAAGAGCGGTGGCCAGATATTGGGCAACTTCAGCGGCCAGGTCGAGTGCGACGGTGACCTTTGGATTGGCTCCGAAGCGCATGTCGAGGCCGACATCCGCAGCGACAGGGTGACGATCGCAGGTTTTGTGCGCGGCAACATCGTTGCGTCCAGCCGTCTGAAGATCACGAGCACCGGACGCCTCGAGGGCGACGCCAAGGTGGGTGCGTTGGTCGTCCTGGAAGGGGGCGTTCACCACGGTGTGATCCGGGTCCACCCGGAGGGTGTCCCCGAGCGTGAGGACAAGATCGTCGTCGACGCGGCGTCGCGCCCAGCCCCCGTGGCGATCAGGAGCGTCCCCGACCCCGTCGGTCGGGTGAGGAAGATGTGGGGTGAGTTCTTCTAGAGACCAATCCTGGCGCTGCGGCATCGGCTAGGGATTCGGATACGCTACCCGTCGAGGGTGGCGTAACTAAATGGACCAGGAGATGGACCGAAACCTAGCCCTGGAGCTGCTCAGGGTGACCGAGGCTGGGGCCTTGGCCGCAGCACCACTACAGGGTCGAGGCGACAAGATGGGCGCGGACGGACGCGCTGTCGAGGCCATCCGCAACGCGCTCGCGTCGGTCGACATGAAAGGCACTGTCGTCATTGGCGAAGGTGAGAAGGACGAGGCGCCGATGCTCTACTTCGGTGAGCAGATCGGCAACGGTCTCGAACCCGAGCTCGACGTCGCGGTGGATCCCATCGAAGGGACCAGCCTGACGGCGGCCGGATTGCCTGGAGCCATCTCGGTCATCGCCCTCGCCGAGCGCGGAACGATGTTCACGACACATGTGCACTACATGCAGAAGCTTGTGGTTGGCCGCCGTGCCAAGGGGGTCATCGACCTCAACATGCCGGTCGAGTGGAACCTCGTCCGAATCGCCAAGGCTGAAGGCCTTCCCCCGCAGGAGCTCACGGTGGTTGTGCTCGAACGACCCCGGAACGAGGGGATCATCGCCGAGATCCGTGATGTCGGGTCGCGCATCAAGCTGATACCCGCCGGCGATGTCGGCGGCGCGCTCGAGGCGGCACTGGAGACGCGGTACGGGATTCACTGCATGATGGGCTCCGGCGGCTCCACGGAAGGGGTGTTGGCTGCATGCGCGATCAAGGCGATCGGGGGTGACATGCAAGCCAAGCTGCTGCTTCGCGACGACGCGGAGCGCAATCTCGCTGTCAAGGAGGGACATCAACCCGACCAGGTGTTGTCGATCGACAACCTCTGCTCGGGCAACAACATCTTCTTTGCCGCCACGGGAATCACCTCAGGCGAGCTGCTCCAGGGCGTTCGGTATGACGTGGTGTACGCGTACACGCAGTCGATGGTCCTGCGTTCCGCTTCGGGGACCATGCGCATCGTCGACGCATACCACCCAATCGACAAGCTGCGAGTCAAAGAGCTGCTGCCGGAACAGGTGGTGGCGCGCCCGGGTACAGCCTGAGCGCCAGCGAAGCCGGGCAGTTCCTCGCCGCTGCCGGCAAGTCACTGACCGTCGAGCAGTGGCGTTGGATCGCGCTGGCGCGAATCTTGTCGCGCCAACGGCCGACCAACACCGCGATGGAGCAGCTGCTGGATCCATTGCTCTCTGGGGCTGACGAGGCCATGGTCAACGCGTTCACCAGCGGGTTCAGGGTCGCTCAGATCAAGCAGGCGATCAGCAAGGCGCTGCCCGAGCCCGCGGCCGCGGCGGCGCTGGAATCGGCGCAGGTCGTCGCCCTCGCAATACTGGTGAGGGAGCAGCTCTACCCGCTTCAGTTCGCGGCCATCTACCGGCCTTTCGCGACCGTGCTGCCAGGGCCCGGCTACGAGCCTCCGCCGTCGGTCGACCGTCAGATCGCCGCCTTTCTTCAGAAGCTGCCGGCGCTGTCGGGCGAGGCCCTGGCAGAGGTGGCATCCGTGGCCAAGGTGTTGAGCGACCCACCCAAAGCTGCGCCTGCCGTGGGGGTCTTGGGTGCCATGCCGGCGGTTGTGCCTGACGCGCTCGACCCGCCGGGGCTCTATTCAGCCGCCTGGAAGCTGGCGATCGCCACCGCCAACCAGACGGGGCGCACCAACTCATTCCGCGCGGCGCAGGAGGGGGCGGAGCAGAACGCTCCTCACGACGGGTCAGGCATCGTCGGTTCGGCCGGCGTCGCGGCGGGCGCCATCTTCCTGCGTGACGTCATGCCGATCGACCAGGTTTTGCTTCTCTACGAACCTTTTGCGGCCGCCTTTCCATACGAAAGCCTGGCATGAGAGGGGACCCGGATGGACCCCCTGCGCACGCGGCGTTGAGGATGGGCCTCACTGAATGCATCGGCGGGCGCTGGGCGCGCGCCGGCGAGCGATTTCAGGCGGTACGAATACCCGTTGCTTTCTCCAGGCCCAGCTCTTCCACCGCTGCTTCGCGCATCTTGAACTTCTGCACCTTGCCCGTGACCGTCATTGGAAACGAGTCGACGACCTTCCAGTGCCGCGGAATTTTGAAGGACGCGATCTTGCCCTTGCACCAGGCGGCCAGCTCCTCGCCGGACACTTCAGAGCCCTCGCGCGGCTTCACCCAGGCCATCACCTCTTCGCCGTACTTTTCGGATGGCACGCCGATCACCTGCACGTCGGCGACATCGGGATGGGTGTAAAGAAACTCCTCGACCTCTCGCGGGTAAATGTTCTCGCCGCCGCGAATGATCATGTCTTTGATCCGTCCCACGATGTTGACGTACCCCTCTTCGTCGATGGTCGCCAGGTCGCCGGTGTGCATCCAGCGCGCCACGTCAACCGCCTGCCGAGTCGCTTCCTCGTTGTTCCAGTAACCCCGCATCACGCTGTATCCGCGGGTGCAAACCTCGCCGGTTTGGCCACGGTCCACGACGGCGCCGCTGGTAGGGTCGACGATCTTGATCTCGACGTGCGGGTGCACGCGCCCCACCGTCGAGACTCGACGATCCAGCGGGTCGTCGGTCGCGCACTGAGTTGATACGGGAGACGTCTCGGTCATCCCGTAACAGATGGTCATCTCCGGAATGTGCATCACGGTCTGGACCTTCTTCATCACCTCAACCGGGCATGGTGAACCGGCCATGATGCCGGTTCGCAGCGAGCTGAAATTGAATTCCTCGAAGCGGGAGTGATCAAGCTCGGCGATGAACATCGTCGGCACGCCATAGAGCGAAGTGCACTTTTCCTTTTCTACCGTTTCCATCACGGCGACGGGGTCAAAGGCCTCGCCGGGAATCACCATGGTCGCTCCATGGGTGGTACATCCCAGGTTTCCCATCACCATGCCGAAGCAGTGATAGAAGGGGACCGGAATGCACACGCGGTCTACCTCTGAATACTTCAGTGCCTCGGCCACGAAGTAGCCGTTGTTGAGGATGTTGTGGTGCGTCAGCGTCGCGCCCTTTGGAGACCCGGTGGTGCCTGAGGTGTACTGGATATTGATCGGATCGTCGAACTGCAACGTCGTTTCGATCCGGTGTAGCTCATCAATGCTGGTCCTTTCGGCGTCGCGCTTGAGCGCTGCCCACCCATCCTCCAGGACCAGCGCTTCTCTCAGCTCGAGACAACGGCCTTTGACCTCAGCGAGCATGGCGACGTAATCGGCCTGTCGAAAGCGCGCGGCCAGGATCAGGAAGCTGATCCCCGACTGATTGAGCGTGTACTCCAGCTCCGAGGTGCGGTACGCCGGATTGATGTTGACGAGGATCGCTCCGATCGCCGCCGTCGCGTACTGCACCACGACCCACTCGAAACGATTGGGTGACCAGATCCCAACGCGATCGCCCTTGCGGACCCCGCGGGCGACCAGGCCACACGCGATCGTTTCACATTGTTCCACCAGCTCCGCGTAGGTGGCGCGATAACCCTGGTGTACCACCACCAGCGCCTCGCGTTCGCCAACGCGTTCAGCCGTTCGGCGCAGGTTCTGGAAGATGGTCTCGCCCAGAAGGGGGACAGCGCTGGCGCCGTGAACGTAGCTGGGTTTGTCCAAGATTGCGAGCCACCTCCGCGCGGATTTCTCGCACCATTGTGCGCCTCCAGATTGAGGTCACACCCCTCGAATCGCAAGGTTGTCTGTGCTGGAAAAACGGACCACTTGACAGTCACGTTATAAAGGGCCAAATTGATCTTTAGCGACGCCGGTTCCGCCGCAGTCCACGCAGGGTTGGCCTCCAAAAGTAGGCAACGGCCGCAAGGCGCAGTAACCAAAGTGCGTGTCACCCGACGGTGCCCGGCCGAGGCGGTGTCCGCTGCAGGCGCCGCCTCGTTTATTTGTCTGATCGTCGCTCCAACGGATAATCGCATCCGTGATCGGCGAGGTGACGTCAACTCGTAGGTCTCCACTCGATAATCGCCGCTTTCGCACGCTGCTTCTGGCGATCGCGACGCCGCCGATTGCAGCCGTCTACATCTGGCGCACGCTGATCCTGCCGGCGCTGTCCGGAGCGCTGCCTGCCGATTTCAGCGCCAACTACCTGGCGGCGGCAGCACGAATCGCATCAGGACGCGATCCGTACGACCTCTGCCTGATCCAGGGTTGCTCGCCCACTCCAGGGACCTTCACTCCATTACCCCTCGCGGGCGCGCAGTACGTAACGCCCCTTCCCGTCGCCTGGATGCTTCAGCCTCTCGTGGGGGCCGACCCTCACATTCAGCTGGCGATCCTCACCGGTGTCCTGCAAATTGCCGTGCTCGTGTTCCTGTGGACCACCTTCCGCGCCGTCGGGGTCACCGACTGGCAGCTCGGGTTGCTCCTGATCCTTGTCGTGATCGGATTCGAGCCCGTGGTCGGCAACTTCGATGAGGGACAGGTGAACCTCGTCCTGCTTGCGATGAGTGGCGTGTGGCTGATGGCCTGGGTGGCGGGAGACCGTTGGTGGGGTGGGGCGGCGCTCGGCATCGCTGTGGCGATCAAGCTGCTGCAAGCTCCACTCGGGCTGCTGCTGCTGTGGGGAAGGCGTTGGCGAATGGTCATCGCGGCGGCGGTCGCGGGCGCTGTTCTGTGGCTGGTCGCGGTGCCCCAGTACCTCGCTGAGTACATCTTCAAGGTGGCTCCGGTGCTCGCCGGCGGAACCGGCCTGTTCGAGAACCACTCGCCGGGCGGCACAGTGGCGCGGCTCATCGACCCGGGCACGTTCATGGGAGCTGTGAGGGACACCAGCCCCCTCACCCGCGTGATCACCACGGCGATCGCGCTCGCTGCGCTGGCGATCACGTTCTGGGTGATGAAAAGGCCCCGGGACGATCGGGTGGGGAGGATGCTGGAAGCCGCCGCCGTGGTGGCGGTCGGCCCGCTGGTGGCCAGCTACTCCTGGGGGACCCACCTCGTGCTGCTGCTGCTGCCGATCCTCGTGCTCAGCGTCTGGGCGGTGCGCCATCGCGACTGGGTGGTGCTGGGGCTCGTTGCGTTGGGCTGGGCGCTCATCGGTCCTGGCCATAACTGGTTCCAGCTGGTGCTGGTGTCCGGTCGAGCCAACATGGTTGAGCTTAGGCTGATGGCAGAGTTCGGCGTGCTTGGCATCACCGCAATCTGGGCTGCGGCCCTGCTGGCGATACGGCGCGAGCCGCTCAGCGCACGCTCTTGATCCGGCTGACGAACACGGTTCCCAACAGGAAGAAAACGATCGCGCTGGCGAAGACGGCGCGGTACCCGGAGTTCGGCGACACGCGGTTGAAGTAGTCGAGCAGGAAGCCGCCGATGGCTGGGGCAATTGTCTGCGGCAGCGTCTGGGCGACATGGAACAGGCCCATGTCCTTGGCCGACTTCGATCGATCGGGAAGCGTGTCGCAGGCCAGCGCCCAATCGACAGCGTAGTAGAGACCGTATCCAAGGCCGTAGACCGCTCCGAGGGCGAGCACGAGTGGGATCTGCGTTGGGTAGAACGCGATGAATATGAGAGCGACGAGGCTCTGTGCTGCCCCGCTCAGATAGACGAAGATCTTGCGGCCAAGGCGGTCCGAGAGCATGCCGCCGGTCATACCGAACGGGATTGCAGCGACGAACACGATCCCCAGCCAGTTGGACGTGAACTGGTCAGCGTTGTCCACCTTGACGATGTCGTGAAAGAAGGGCGAAAGGAAGTAGGCGACGATCGTGATTGCGGCGGTGACCATGAGGCGGGTGAAGATCACCCAGCCGAAGTCCCCGCTCCAGATCGGCGCGATGAACTTGCGCGCCGCTTCGAGGATTGGACTTCGGGGACCGTGTTGGACGCGGGTCATTCCTTCGCCCTTCGACGCAACGAGCGCAGGGAACATCGTCAGAACCGTCACGACACCGATAACCGCATATGCCCAAAGCAGCTGATGTGCGCCCGCGAGGACCGACGTCGTCAGGACGCCTGCCAGCCCGCCGGCCATGTTCATGACAGCAAGAAATCCGCTGGCTCGGCCGAACTCGTGGTCGGGGACGACGTCGGGGATCACGCCCGCATAAGCCGCGCCGGCGGCATTCGCGAAGAGTTGTATCCAGAGGTACCCGATGAAGAGCTGAGCGTAGGTGCCTGCGGTCATCATGATTCCGAGCCCGACGACGTTGAGGATCGTGCAGACGAGAATCACTGGACGGCGGCGTCCCCACGGCGTGTAGAAGTAGTCGGACAGCTGCCCGACCAGTGGCGGCACGCCAACCGCGAAAATGGCGCCCGCACCGACCATCAGCCCCAGGGAGGTGCCAAACGAATCGTGGGGAACGAGGTCGCGAAGCTGGCTCTGAATGAGGACGAAGCCGATCGGCAACCAATGAAAGTTGAAGCCGAACCATAAGCTTGCAAGAGCGGCGTGTCTGGCCCAACCCAGGTTTGGCTGTGCCGGCAGAACGGCGGGCGGGTCCCCCGTTGTCATGGCGGTAGGCTAAGTTAAGTAGCTCCCCCCTCGCAGCCGAAACGCGTTAGGCTGTTCCGGCCCCCATGCATCCGATACTTTCGCGTGCCAAAGAGCTGCTGGTCGACGTGCCCAGGCATGGGAAGCTTGCCTATTGCCTGCTGCGTGACCCCCGGGTGCCGGCCGCCCCCAAGGCGGTGCTGCTTGGCGCCCTGCTGCTGATCGTGAGCCCGATCGACCTCCCCGCCTGGGTGCCGCTGATGGGCGAGCTCGACATGCTGGCCCTTGGGGTGCTGGCAGTCAGCACTTTTGTCGAGGCGTGCCCCGAGGACATCCGGCGCGAGCATGAGGCAGCGCTGAAGGCGGGCGAGAGCACCTTCGACCGCGACTTCCGCGAGACGTTCAGCGCGGCTCGCGAGGGAAGTGGGCGGCTCTTCAACAGGCTTCGTCGGCGGATCTGGCGGCGGGATCCTTATCAAAAGATATCGGAGGGCTAGGACGAAATTGCGGGTGATGCTGACCAAGGATGTCCCGAATATCGGGAGCGCGGGCGATGTGAAGGAGGTGACCGACGGGTACGGGCGCAACTTCCTGTTTCCGCGAAAGCTGGCGGTGCCGGCGAGCCGGGGTTTCGAGGCGGAGGCCAAGAGGCTGAAGGATGCCGCTGTCAAGCGGGAGACGAAGGACAGGGTCGCGGCGCAGGGGTTGGCCGATGAGATCAACAACAAGACGGTGGTGGTGCGGTTGAAGGTTGGCGCCGAGGACAAGGCGTTCGGCTCGATTACCAATCAGGACATCGCCGCGGCGCTGAAGGCGCAGCACAGGGTGGAGATTGATCGCCACAAGATCGACATGAAGGAGCCGATCAAGACCCTGGGTGAGCACCAGGTGCCATTGAAGCTGCACCGCGACGTGGACGCGCACGTCAATGTGATCGTCACCCAGGACAGATAAGGGGACCTCCGAAGCATGCAGACGATCCCTCTCTCACCGGGGAGGGTGCCACCTCACGACCAGGACGCCGAGCTCTCGGTGCTCGGATCCATTCTTCTCGACCCCTTATCGGTCGCCAAGGTCCTGCAGTTTCTGCATCCAGAAGACTTCTATCGCGAGAACAACGGGCAGGTCTACAGGGCCGCGCTCGACCTGTTTGCAGCAGGGGAGCCCATCGACAACGTCACGCTCGCCGCGCAGCTGCAGACGATGGGGATGCTCGACCGCATCGGTGGGCGCACGCAGCTCGCGTCGATGCCGAGCGCGGTGCCGACCGCGGCGAACATCGAGTACTACGGACGCATCGTCAAGGAGAAGGCGTACAAGCGGCGCCTGATCTCCGCGGGATCGAACATCGCGGGGTACGGCTACGACGATGCGGTGGAGGCGGAGGAGGCGATCAACAAGGCGCAGTCGCTGGTGTTCGGCGTCGCCGACGACAGGGACCAGCGCGAGCTGGCGCGGCTCTACGACCTGTTGGGGCCGGCGATGGAGCGGATCTCGCTGCAGATGGAGAGCGGGCAGGGGGTCATCGGCGTCCCATCAGGGTTCCACGACCTGGA
>JBDUAO010000168.1:0-4557 GCA_040004595.1 Candidatus Dormiibacterota bacterium
CAGGCGCGCGCGAAGCGCCCGCCGATGAGGGGGGACCATCCGGGTCCCCTCTCATTCTTTACCAGCTGCCGCCTCCGCCGCCTCCACCGCCACCACCCGAGAAGCCGCCTCCACCGAATCCGCTCGAGCTGCCCGAACTCGGCGGGACATAGGTGATAGCGCTCGAGATGTTCGCGTTCATTGATTCCAGGCTGCTCGCGAGCAGCGCGGCCTGCAACGGCGCGTTGCCCGCATACCAGCCGCTGTTGGCCGTAGCCGTGTCGATCCCCTCGAAGGCCTTCGCCCATTGGGTTACGCAGCCGAAGACGATCGCGTAAGGCAGCAGCTGCGTGAAGATCTGGGCCTTCTCGGCGAACTGCTGCCGGTATTTCTCCGCGGTGGTCATGTAGAGGCGGAAGCCGAGCGTGTGTTGAAGAAGGGCGCGGCCGGAAGCCGTACGCTGGGGCATGAAGGGGAACGTGGCCGCGAGTGCGATTCCGGTGATGACGATCGCCAGGCCGACGAGCCCCCAGCCAAGGGCCAGGCCCAGAGCGACGGTCGCAGCAAAGCCCACCAGCACCAATGCGAAGCCAAGGCAGCCCCAGGCCGCGCGCGCCTGGGTCGGGCTGCTGGTGAAGAGCCGGCGCGAGAGCGCGTCGGCGTAGATCTCGCCCTCAGCCTTCTTCAAGGTGGGCGCGAAAGTGCCCTTGAGGTCGGAGAGCGTCACCTTGGTGCGCCCCGCAAACAAGCCGTCGAGGATCGTCTTCTCGTACGGCAGCAGCTTCGCTGCGTCGCCGCCTGCCTTCCATGTAAGCGTCCACTCGACCTGGTGCGGGCTCGCCGCGATCGTGAGGTAACCCCGAACGGCGAGGTCGACGATCGTCGCCGTGACGTCCTTGGTGTCGGCGCTCTCGTCGAGGATGAGGCCGAGCTCGGCGGGTCGCAGGTTTTGTGGCGGGCCAAACTCAACCACCAATGTGTCTTGCGCGAACAGGGGCTGAGTCCGTTCCGGCTCGGCCGGTGAGGGCGTCGCTGCCGACGGAGCGCTCGCCAGGTAATGCTGTGTCAGGTAGGCACGGTCGCGGCCGTGGGTCCACCAGTTCCAGGCAACCAGGCCGAGGCCGAGCAGCGTCAGGAGGGCGAACAGCCCGACGGTCAACGGCGTGACGTCGAATGCGTCCTGCGGGAACTGCCTCTGGCGCGGCTCCAGCAACGGCGGAGGCACGGCGACCACGCCCTTGTTGATCGCGACAACGACCGACATCTCCTCACCCGAACCGAGGCTTCGTGTGGAGGTGAAGCCGGCCACGTCGACCGCATTGAGCTGATGCACGAAGGTGGTCTGGCAGGTTTCGGTAGAGCCTGGGGCACCCTGGTAGCAGGCGCTCTTCTGGTAGCCGCCCGGGGGCGGCAAATGCACCGTGGCGGTAACCGTCTGTTTAGCAACAGGCCACAGCGCTCCGTCCACGTTCCAAAACAGCTCGTCATGGTCCGAGAAGGAGTTCATCGCTCCGGCCACCGTGTATGTGATGAGGTATCGCTGAACCCCTGAGACGAGGCGGTTGGGATCGCCGATCTTGATCACCTCGTTGTCACTGCTCACGGAGTCGTCGTACGGCAGCGGGTTGGCTCCGTCGGTCACCGACCGTACATCGAGCAGGTAGTAGCGATCCTGCTTGTCATTAAATCGGTACCGCAGCGGAATGGTCCTGAAGATGCCGTGCTTGCTCAGCGAGCCGAAGTCGACCCGGATGTCCTCCGTGATCAGGAGCATGGAGCTCGGGGCGATGGTTATGTCCGAGTGGAACGAGGAGATGACCCAGTCCTCGTCGCCCATGCCCGCAGGGGCGGATACGACCAGCATCCAGGCGGCCACGAGCACGGTGAGGATTAGCCGACCGGCAATCTTGGGAACACTCATCTCGGATCGGATGTTACTTCGGCGGCTGTTGCTCCCAGCGGATCGCGGCGCGAACGGGAAAGGGCGGGGTTTGCGGTCAGGCCCGTATAGTCCTGCTGCAGGCACCGTGCCGGCATCCTCCAATCCGGTGATCAGTACTGCCTTATGACAAATCTCCGACACGACATACGCAATGTGGCGATCATCGCTCACGTCGACCATGGGAAGACGACGCTCGTCGACGCCCTGCTGAAGCAGAGCCACACGTTCAGGGACAACCAGGAAGTTGGCACGCTGATCATGGATTCGAACGACCTCGAGCGCGAGAAGGGGATCACGATCCTCGCCAAGAACACCTCGGTTCGACATGGCGACGTGACCATCAACATCATCGATACGCCCGGACACGCCGACTTCGGCGGCGAGGTGGAGCGGGTGCTAAACATGGCTGACGGCTGCCTGCTGCTGATAGATGCGGCCGAGGGCCCGATGCCGCAGACACGCTTCGTTCTGCGCAAGGCGTTCGAGGTGGGGCTGCGGATCATCGTGGTCATCAACAAGGTCGATCGCAAGAACGCCGACCCCAAGGCCGCACTCGACAAGGTCCATGACCTGTTCCTGGAGCTCGCCGAGGACGCTGACCAGCTCGAGGCCCCGGTTATCTACGCGGTGGCGAAGGAAGGGCGAGCCGGTCACCAGGCAGATGCTCTGACCCCTGACCTGGAGCCTCTTTTCAAAACGATAATCGAGCACATCCCTGCTCCGGTCATCGAGCCGGGAGGCTTCCAGATGCTCGTCGCCAACCGAGCCTATGACGACTACACAGGGCCGATGGCCATCGGGCGTATCTCGCGAGGCAGCATCGCCCCGGCCGACACTGTTGCCGTGCTCACCGCCACTGGCGAGCCACGGCGTGCCAAGGTCGTGCAGGTACTCGTTTACCGAGGCCTCGACCGCGTCTCGGTCACGACCGCCAGCGCCGGCGACATCGTCGTTCTCACCGGTCTCGATGCTGTCGCGATCGGCGATACGCTGGCGGACCCCGAATCGCCGGATCCTCTGCCACGAATCGAGATCGACGAGCCCACCGTCCGGATGACGTTTGGCGTCAACACGTCGCCGTTCACCGGCCGGGAGGGAAAGTTCTCTACCACCCGCCAGCTGCGGGCGCGGCTCTACAAGGAGCTCGACGTCAACCTGGGGCTGCACGTCGAGGATACCGAGGCAGCCGAGCGCTTCCTTGTGAGCGGCCGCGGCGAGCTTCACCTCGCGGTGCTCATCGAGACCATGCGGAGGGAAGGCTACGAGTTCGAGGTCTCCCGCCCAGAAGCCATCGTCAAGACGATCAACGGCCAGCGGATGGAACCGCTCGAGAGGCTGACTGTGGACGTCCGCGAGGAGAACCTGGGTGCCGTCACTGAGGCGCTGGGCAAGCGGCGCGGCGAGATGATCGAGATCAGCTACGACTCCAAGGGTGGCGTTCGCCTCGAGTACCTGATCCCGACCCGCGGCCTCATCGGTTTCCGAAACAGCTTCCTGACATTGACAGCAGGCACCGGTTTGATGGGCTCGATCGGAATCGGCTATCGGCCCTGGGCCGGCGATTTCCGCGAGCAGCGCAACGGCGCGCTGACCGCCTCTTCGGCAGGCAACACCCTGGCGTTCGGGCTGGCCGGCGCGCAGGAGCGCGGCACCACCTTCATCGAGGCCGGGGAAGAGGTGTACGAGGGCATGATCGTCGGCATCCAGAAGCGTCCGGGAGACATCCGGGTCAATGTCTGCAGGGAGAAGAAGCAGTCCAACATCCGCTCGTCCACTTCGGACATCTCGGTGCGGCTGACACCGGCCTCCAGGCAGAGCCTGGAGCAGTCGCTCGACTTCCTGTCGGATGACGAGCTCCTGGAGGTGACCCCGAAGCATCTGAGGCTCCGAAAGCGCCACCTCACCGAGGTCGACCAGTCGCGGGCGCGCCGGACTTCCATGGAGCCCAGGCCCCAACGAGTGGGGACCCGCTAAACAGGCCCCCAGGCCGCCCCAGGGTTGGGAACAACCGGTCTGGGGTATACTCAGGTTGCCGGCACAGTGCAGGCGCTCACCGCAGGCTCCGTTTCTCGAACAGGCCCGCCGAGTTGAGTTGGCCATTCGTTCGAGAGATAGGAGATGGAAATGCCTACAGGCACCATCAAGAAACTGGTCGCGGACCGTGGCTTCGGCTTTATTGCAGCCGAAGACGGTAAGGAATTCTTCTTTCACAGGAGCGGCACCGAAGGCGACTTCGACAGCCTCCAGGGTGGCGAGAAGGTTTCCTTCGAGATCGAGGCGAGCCCCAAGGGGCCACGCGCGAAGAGCGTTCGTACCCTCTAAGGGTTAAACGACCAATCAAAGCCCCGGGCCTAACGGCCCGGGGTCTTTTTTTTACCCGCCCAGGTAAGCCCGGCGGACGGCGGGGTTATGGAGGAGCTCATCGCCGCTGCCTGACAGCAGGATGCGTCCGGTTTCGAGGACATACGCGCGATCTGCGATCGCAAGCGCGCGCAGAGCGTTCTGCTCGACCAGGAGGATCGTGGTTCCGTCCTTGTGAATCTCCGCGATCGCATCGAACACCTCGTCCACCATCTGCGGTGCCAGTCCCAGCGAGGGCTCGTCCAGCAGCAGCAGCCGCGGCTTGGCGAGAATGC
>JBDUAO010000169.1:0-4555 GCA_040004595.1 Candidatus Dormiibacterota bacterium
CATCCCTTTGAGGGCCCTGGCGGCTGGTAGCTCGCCCTCTTAGAGGAGTGCAGGCGCGGAATCCGTGAGCAATATAGCTCAAAACTTTGGCTTTTCAACGAAATAGCGACAATTTCGCTAGGGGAATACCAAGGGGTCCCGAAGGCGTGATCCGATTGTCATAATGCTGCGTTAGTCCTGTACACGTCTTGCACAGATTGATCAGTTCGAGGGAGGCAGCCGAGCGCCTGGGCGTCAGCCCGGCAACTGTTCTCCGCGCCGTGGTGCGGAGAACTCTCATGCCTGCTGAAACCACGCCTGGAGGGCACCATCGTTTTCGCTTACAAGATGTGGAGGCATACGCCTCAGCGGCCGCGCCCGATTTGATGAGCGGTACCAAGCTGATCGGCAGCCGCGAGGCGGCGCGCCTGCTCGGCGTCAGCCAGCACACGGTGATCAGAGCGTGCCGTGAGGGGTACCTCAAGGCCGACGAGGTGACGCCGGGTGGACACCATCGGTTTTCCGAGGTTCGAATCCGGGAGCTGGCCCCAAGCGCGAGCGGGCTGGTGGGCACCGGGGTGGCGGCGCGCACCCTTGGCCTGAGCGTCGACAAGCTCAGGCGGGCGGTTCAGCAGGGCACCGTTTGCCTGGCAACCATCACGCCGGGCGGCCACCGGCGTTTTTCGGCCGCCGATCTCTCGATCAACACGACTCATTCAAACGGAAGCGGCCAGGGCGCCGGCGATGGGGCGAGCGATGCAAGCGCGTAACGGAGAGGGCGAATCCTTGCGCAGGGCTTCGATGGGCCTTGGCGGCTCGTTCGTGCTGCTCGCCGCCGCCGTGGGGGTCATGGTTCTCGATCTCTTCGAACCGCTGACCCGTTACGGCTTGGCGACGGTGCTGGCCCTGGCCGGGCTCATCCTGCTCGGAAGCCAGGTCCTCTGGCTTCGTCAAAGACCCGACCGCGGCCTTCTGCTCTGGACTGCTCTGCTCGACGGAATCCTGGTGGCGGCTGTGATCCTGGCGATCACGCCGATCATCGCGCTCATCCGCGGCTTCGCCGACCTCGTCGTTCAATCGAAGATCCAGAGCGGTGCCGACTGGCTCGGCTACGGTTTCGCGTTCACCGGTCTCTTCCTCGGCGCCGTGTTCTTTGCCTATGCGGTCAAGTACTACCTGAGCACCGTCATCGTGCTGCTCACGACGCTGGCGTTCGGTCGAGGTGGCAATGGCAAGCATCGGGCCGGACTGAAGAACGGCTATCACATCGACCTTGGTTATCACCCGTTCGTGTCGATCCACGTCGCCGCTTACAACGAGAGACGGGTCATCGAACGGCTCCTGGTCGCGCTGTCCCACCTCGAGTACCCCGAGTACGAGGTCATCGTCGTCGATGACTCAACCGACGATTCCAAGCAGATCCTCGAACGTTGGGTGAACGCGCCGAGATTCAAGATCCTGCATCGCAACAGCCGTGCGGGTTACAAAGGCGGCGCGCTGCGCGAGGCCCTGAAGGTGATGGATCCGCGCGCGGAGTACGTCGTCATCTTCGACGCCGACTCTGTTCCTTTCCCAGATGCACTCGACCGATTCCTGCCTCATTTCTATTACGAGAACGGGAATGGGAAGGACGGGAACGAGAACGCGAACGGGCATCACGCACCTGATGACCAGGATGGGCACGCCAAGCCCGCATACAAGCGGCGCGAGAACGTCGCCGCGGTTCAGAGCTACCAATGGCACGTGCTCAACAAATCGGAGAGCTGGCTGACCGAAGCCGTACGAGCGGAGTATGCAGGCAGCTATATGATCGAGCGGCCCTTCCAGGACGCCGTGGGCTCGTTGAAGATGGTGGCGGGGACCGCGTACATGATCAGGGCGGACCTGCTACGCGAGATCGGCTGGGGCACGAGCATCACCGAAGACTGGGAGCTCACGCTGAAGCTCTACGCGCGGGGCTACAAGGTTGCATACACGCCGTGGGCCGAAACACCCGCCGAGTGCGTGAGCACGTTCTCTCGCCTGGCGCGCCAGCGCATGCGCTGGGCGGAGGGCCACACGTACAACGTCCGCAGATATTTCCTGCCGATTATGCTGTCGCCGTTCGTCACCCTTCTCGAGAAGGTGGAGTTCCTGTTCGACACCACCTATTACTTGCAGGCCGGGCTCTTCATCGTCGGCACGCTCGCGTGGCTCTTATCCGAGGTGTTCTTCCACACTCACGTGCCCGGCTGGACCGCGACCCTCGGCTGGGCCCTCCTGTTCTCAAACATCCTCGCCCTGCCGTTGATGAACCTGGGCGGCCTCATCCTGGAAGAGGCTCCGCCTCGCGACCTCCAGGGCGTCCTGGGTGCTGTGGTCCTGTCGTTTGCGCTCGTGCCTTTTCAGGGCTGGGCCGCATTCAAGGGCCTCCTCAGCAAAGAGGAGGGTCCCTGGTTCCGTACTCCGAAGACCGGACGCATCACCGACGAGGTCCATCATCTCAGGCGGCTGCAGCTGCTTCGGCGATGGCTCCTCGGCCACCGCGCGGCCGTTGGCGAAGAACGGCGGGTTGGAGGACGCTCAGCTGGATCGTCCACCACAGCCATGCGTTCGGTGCCCGCGAGCCAGTCGCGGGCGAATCGCCGGATTGGATGGGTGGCGGTCGGCGCCATCGGACTCGCTGTGGCGGCGTTGGCCTGGGGTTCGACAGGCGTACAGGTCGTGGAGTCGGCGGCCAACTCTCTATATCTGCATGGCACCGGCGTGTCGCCGGCTTGCACGCCTTCGACGATGGATCGCACGACCGGCGTGCGCGTAACCCCCTGCTCGCTAACCTCGAATGGAACGACGTCGACCTTTTCGTTCACCCCCAGCCCGTCGGCGCAAACGATCACGGGCACCTGGTCCTTCACGTTTTATTGGAGCGGAGGGACTGGTGCCACCAAGGACACGATCAGCCTCAGCGCCGGCGTCCTGGTTGGCGGCGTCTGCGTTGTGCAGATCCCAACGGGCGGCGCGACCTGGACGACGAGCTACGGAACCAACGGCATCAACACGACGAGTCCGGTCACGGTCAACACGAGCGCGAGCCAGACAGTGACGATTCCGGCGGGGGGCACTCTCTGCCTCATCGTGAGCCTTGCCCACGGCACCGGAGGCGCCACCTCCTTTCTATATGACGGCGTCGCTGGGGTCGCCGACGCGCAGCTGATCACCCCAACCTTCGTGGTCCCGGAGTCGGTCCTGGGTTTCGCCGCCCTGGCGCTGGCGATCCCGCTCATAACAGGTAGGCGGCGCCTGCTCTCTTTCTTCAGGGTCCGAGCATGAACCGGCAGGACCGCGACGGGCTGAACATGACCCTGATCGCGATCACATGCGCGCTGCTCATGCTGCTGCCCTTCGTGACCACGTTTGACGATCTGCTCACATCGTGGGCGCTCGCCATGGGCGCGAACAATCCTCTGCAGGGCCTCGTTCCGATGGAGGCTCGTATGGTGGTTGGGCTGCTTGGAGCAGTCGGGGTGCACGCCGCTGCTTCCGGGAGCCATCTCGTGATCTGGGATTCGGCCGGGTCGATGCACACGCTCTTCATTTCGTGGAACTGCATCGGCTGGCAGAGCTTGATCCTGCTGGGCCTCAGCTTCATGTCCGGGCTTCGAGGCCGGCAGTCCCTGGAGGCGCGCATCCAGGTCGTGGTGATCGGCATTGCTGGAACGATGCTGTTGAACCTGCTGCGTGTTGCCGCTGTGGCCGGAATTGCAGCCACGATCGGTCAAACCCCGGCGATCCTCTTTCATGACTACGGAGGCACCATCCTGGTCGTCGCTTGGCTTTTCGCCTTCTGGATCTTCGTGCAGCGGTTCATCCTTGTGACCCCGCACGCCGAAGAGGTTGAGCTGCTCGCTTGAAGCGCTGGCTGCGCCTCGGTCTGCAGACAGCGGTTGGCCTGTTTCTTCTCTGGCTTTGGCTTCGCACTGTCTCGCTGCCCGAAGTAGCCAGCCACGCACGCGTGCAGAGCTGGCCGGCGGTGGTTCTGATGATCCTTCTCTTCCTGGTCACCAGCGTCATCAGAGCTCGGCGCTGGCTGCTGCTCCTACGGCCTCTTGCGCCGGTGGGCATGGTGCGCGCGTTCGCGATGAGTGCGGCCGGCGGGCTGCTCAATTACGTCATTCCCATCCGCTCTGGCGACGCCGCAAGGGCCTGGTGGCTGTGGCGCCGGCACCGGGTGCCGGCGGGTTCTGCGCTCGCGACAATCGTTATCGACAAAGCCTGCGACCTCGCCGGCGTCGCCATCGTCCTGGCGGTCCTCGAGGTCATTGCCGCCACTGGTGCGGTCAGCGCGCCGAGAGGCCTGCTCGGTGCAGCCGCTCTGGCGGTCGCGCTGCTTACGGCAGTCCTCGGAACTGCGCTGGTGGGGCCGCGGATCGCTCGTTCATCGGTCGCTCGCCGAATTCTTCCAGCGAGGCTGGCTGCCGGCTTCGCCGGCCAGGCATTCGCGTTTCGGGCTGGCGCGCGCGGACTGTGGACTCCGGCGCTCGCCACACGTCTCGCGGCGCTGACCGCGCTCGCGCTGTTGATCGATGCCTTCAACTTC
>JBDUAO010000170.1:0-4554 GCA_040004595.1 Candidatus Dormiibacterota bacterium
GTGCGCTTCGTCGGGGTTGCGGAGGATGGCCAATGCCGTGCGATAGCCGGCCTCCAAGTGGGGGCCGATCAGGGCATCGAAGTCGGCCTCGCCACTCTGTACGCGACTCATTGCGAGCTGTTGCATGGCACCGTCGCCTATAAAGACGTCACCAAAAAGCGTTTGGTTTCAACTTGCCGGATAAACATCCTCCAGATCGGAGGATGGGTGGCCGGAAGGCCGGATTTACTCCGGCCGTCCACCAGCGTGTCACCAACCAAGCGCCTCCAGGCATCGTGCCACTCGGTGGGGGTCCCACGGGGGAGGCCTGCTTCCCCCGTGCCCGTCGGAGGGGGTACCACGGGGGAGGCCTGCCTCCCCCGTGCTTTTACTCCAGGTAGTCGCGCAGCTTCTTGGATCGCGACGGGTGGCGCAGCTTGCGCAGCGCTTTGGCCTCAATCTGGCGGATGCGCTCTCGCGTGACGCCGAACCTCTTGCCCACCTCTTCCAGCGTTCGCTGGTGGCCGTCGATCAGGCCGAAACGCAACTGCAGCACACGCCGCTCCCGGGGTGTCAGCGTGTCGAGGACGTCCTCGACCTCCGAGTGCAGCATCGTCAGCGACGCCGCATCGGATGGCGAGACCGCCTCGCGGTCCTCGACAAAGTCGCCCAAATGCGAGTCTTCCTCCTCGCCAATGGGCGTCTCCAGCGACACCGGGTCCTGCGACACCTTCACGATCTCGCGGACCTTCTCGGGGGTAATCCCCATCTCCTCGCCGATCTCCTCATCGCTCGGCTCTCGCCCCAGCTCCTGGAGCAGGCGCCGCGAGACGCGGACGAGCTTGTTGATCGTCTCCACCATGTGGACAGGGATGCGGATCGTCCGTGCCTGGTCGGCGATGGCGCGTGTGATGGCCTGACGGATCCACCATGTGGCGTAGGTCGAGAACTTGTAGCCCTTGTGGTAGTCGAACTTCTCGACCGCACGGATCAGGCCCATGTTGCCTTCCTGGATGAGGTCGAGGAACGACATGCCACGGCCGATGTACTTCTTGGCGATGGACACCACCAACCGCAGGTTGGCCTCGGTCAGTCGTTGCTTCGCCTCGTAGGCGCGCTCGTACCGCTCGGTCAGCCGGTACCGCGCGATGCGATACGACTCGAGCGCCTCGGCGCGCACTCGGGGCTTCGCGGCGTTGGAGGCCTGGCGCTTGCGCTCTGCGGCCGCGGCATCCAGCAGGTTCTGCAACTTGCCCAGGTCGGCGAGGCCCAGCAGCTCCAGCGCGATGTGCGCCTGCTGACCCTTGCGCTTGACCGTCGCGAGACGCTCGATGACGTCAGGCAGCATCTCCTCGACCGAGCGCTGGCGGCTGTCGATCTCCTCGACCACGTTCAGCGCCTTCAGCGCGTCGTGAAGCGGCTTCGCCTCGATCGCCTGTGCAAGCTCGACCTCGTCGTTGGCGGTCAGCAGGCTGACCCGCCCGATCTCCTTGAGGTACATGCGCACCGGGTCGTCGAGGGAAACCGAGTCCATCATCTCGATGTCGAGCAGCATCTCGTCGTCGATCTGCTCGACCTCTTCGAAATCCTTCTCGCCATCCGTGACCTCGATGCCGATCTCTTTGAACGCGGCAAAGATGCGGAAGATCTGGTCAGGCTCGGCGTCGATCTCGGGGAAACCCTGGAGGATGTCGTCGGGTGTGAGGTAGCCCTGCTCCTTGCCCTTGACGATGAGCTGCTCAGCCGTCGCCATCAGCTCGTCTTCGAACTTGTGCTCCGGCTTGGTCTCGGCCTTGCCGGCCCTCGTCCCCGTTTTGGTCGGCGCCTTAGCTACTCGCGCGATGATGACATTCTCCTTTCCAAATCCCCGATGGCGTGGGCGAGCTCTCTGGCCTCTGCTTCAAGTCGCGCCACCCCCTGTATGTCCCGCCCTCTCTCCGCCTCGGAAAGCTCGCGGATTATTGCACTCTCACGGCTTTTCATGCGATCGAGCCGGATCCTCTCGGCCAGCTCCACCGCAAGATCGTCGTCCACACTTGGCGGCGGTGCCGCCCACGCCCTCCGTATCAGGTCCTGTTCCTCCGCGGGGTACCCGGCCAGCTCACTTTCGAGCCCGGAGGCACCACTACGCTCATAAGTCTCCAACATCCGGACATACAGACCACGGTCCTCTTCGTCCAACTCCTCAGGTGTTAGCGTTGTTCGCACCCGCTCGAAGGCACTCGGCCGGACCGCCAGCAGCTGCACGAGGTATCTGGCTACTGTGACTTTCTTCCCCCGTACCCCCGCGTTCAAACCGGCTTTGCCGTTGTTTCCAGATTCGTTTGGACGGTTGTTGCCGGCTTCCGACCCCCTTCGTGACCCTCTCTCGGTTGGTGGCAGAGGAATCAGCAGGTGGGGCTGCACGCCCAGCCACCCCGCCGCCCGCTCCCTGTAGCTTTCCCTGACCGCGGGATCTGGAATCCGTTCCAGCACCTCGCGCGCCCTCGTAGCCGCCTGTTCGAGGTGGTTCGGGTTCGCTGTATTGAGGCCGGTAAGGGCGTCCTTGATCCAGAACTCCCAACCCGAGAGAGCCGCTGCCCCGAGCGCCTCCCAGCTCTTCTCCGCCTCCGCGCCGGCTGCCCTCAAGAACTCGTCCGGGTCCTTCGCGCCCGTGATCGAGGCGACCCTGGTTCGCATTTGATGTGCCGAGCCCAGCTCGACTGCCTTGAAAGCGGCGCTGCGCCCGGCCCGGTCCGAATCGAAGACCAGCAGCAGCTCGTCCGTAAATCGCTTGAGCAGACGCACCTGGTCATCGGTGAGCGCAGTGCCGGAGCTCGCGACTGCGTTCTTCACCCCGAACTGGTGAGCGGTGATGACGTCGAACTGCCCCTCCATCAGCACAGCGTGGCCCCGGGTCGCAATCTCGTCGCGGGCAAGGTCGAGGCCGAAAACGACCCTTCCTTTTATATATGCGGGCGTTTCGGGCGAGTTGATGTACTTGCGCTGCTCATCGGTGCGGACGGTCCTCGCGGTGAAAGCCAGGGGCTGGCCGCGCTCGTCCCGGATGGGGATGACGAGGCGCTGGGCGAAAAAGTCGGTGCCATCGCGCCGCAGGAGGCCGGCCTCCTGCGCATCCGCCAGGGACCGCTTCTTCGAGCGCAAATACTCGGCGAATCCAAGGCCCGCCGGCGCGTACCCCAGCTGGAAGCGGCGCGCCGTCTCCTCGCCTACGTCCCGCTCGGTGAGCAGCCGCCTACCAACCTCGCCCGCCGGCGTCGACCATAGGACGTACTCGTAGTACTGGGCCGCGAGCTTCAACATCGCGAGCAATCTGCGACGCGAGTCGGAGCGTTCCTTCTGCTCTGGGCTGAGCCGCTTGAGCTCCACCCCTGCGCGTTCCGCCAGCATCTGCAGTGCGCCGCGTTTGTCGGTCTTCTCGATCAGCTCGACGAAGGTGAAGACGTCGCCGTTGCGCTGACACCCGAAGCAGTACCACGTCTGCATCTGGGGATTGACCTTGAAGCTCGGGCTGTCCTCCTGGTGGAAAGGGCAAAGTCCCCAAAGCTCTTTGTTGCGCTTGGTGAGGCGGAGGTGCTCCTGCACCACCTTGACCAGGTCGACCTTGGCTTTGACCTCGGCGAAGGCGTCGTCCGACTGCAGCGTGGGCACGAAAGAAGTATCCGACGTTCCGGATGCAAACGATCGGGGATGCACCGGCATGAGCTGCTGCCAGGCGGCGGACCAACCTCAGGGAAAGTTGAGGAAACGGTGAGGCTGCGCTGAGGATTCCAGCCTGGAAACTATGCGCAAATTGCGATCATGGAACACTCGGCGCCGTCGAACCGGTCAACCAAGCCTCCCCTCCAGCTTTCGACTCAGCCGCTCGACCGCAGGGTGGCAATGGCGATGGAGGTCGCGCGACGCCTCCGGCCACCGATGAAAGTGTTTGCTAACGAGATTCGCCTTGAGTTGGGGTGGTATTCACTCAGCCGCCGCGCTGTCTACGCGTGGGAACGTGGGGAGTCACGCGTGCCCGCTGCGGTGCTCATTGCAGCCGCTCATGCCGCGGACAAGTCGATCGACCAGCTGCTTGGCATGGTCGGAACCCTGGAGCGCTTCGGCCTGACGCCTGGCGACTGACATGTTGTGAACCGCCGGTTCACAAAATGTTGCCCACCTGCCTCCCACCTCCTGATGATGCCAAACAACTGGCCAGGATCACTAGGAGAGGTTTTGAGAGATGAGCGATGGACCCCAGATGCTGCAGCGATTACGGCAGGGAGCTGGCAGGCGGTTAACGCAAATTAGCGCGGGTTTGGCGATCGCCCTTGCTGTCGGGGCCGCGACCGGGCAGCTGAGTGCCCGACCGGCGCTCGCTTATGTGGGATGTCAGTACGGCTGGGTGTACAACGTCACCAAAGTGGTCGGCTCTGTGCACCATGACTCGGGACCGCGCTTCACAAACTGGAATGGCACGGCAACCAATGCGAGCATGACGGTCACCAGCACAACCTCCGGGTCTGTAACGGTCACAGCGTCGATCACTGGAACTGTTAATGCCGACGCGGTCGTCTATGGGGCATCCCTCTCCAC
>JBDUAO010000005.1:0-44536 GCA_040004595.1 Candidatus Dormiibacterota bacterium
TGGTTCGATACCGCGACCCGGACCAACAAGTACCTTGACGACGCGGACGTCATGCTCGCCGTCAGGCAGGCGATGAATGGCGCCGGGTTCGACGGCGTGACGCTCCCGCTTCCGACCCAGGTGACTTCGGCGGGATGCCTCGTCGGGGCCGATGGAAACGCCCTCAACAACAAGCCGTACTCATCTGCGGCGGTGCCCGCGAGCACGGGCCGCGTCAACGTGTACATCTGTTACACGCAACCCGGTGGGGTTTTCAAGACGGGGACGCTGCCGACCGCTCCGGTCGACTCGAGCTATCGGCTTGGCGACATCAACGTGTCGATCGTCATGAACTTCGCTCTGGTGACACCGTTCATCCAGAACATGTTTGGCAGCGGCATACCCATCGTCTACAACGAGCACTTCACGATCCAGGGACAACCATGACCAAAACACTCATGAGCTGGTTCCGGAGCCAGCGATCTCAGGGCATCACCGAGTTCGCGCTGATTGCGCCCGTGATCCTGCTGTTGACATTCGGCATCATCGACTTCGGCCGTGGCCTTTACTTCTACATCACGCTCCAGCAAGCGGCCAATGAAGGCGCACGGGTGGCGGTTCGGGCCTCGTACTTCATCGACCCCACCGGAGCCACCCACACGTGGCCGACCGACGCCGATGTGGCGACGGCGGTGCAGGTGCACGCCGTCACCGAGGTGCTCGCCAACCCGTGCCCCAACGGCCCGATCCCCAATGGCGGCAACCCTGTGGGCTCGGCTCAGCTTCCGGCCTCGAACACCGGTTGGATCTTCATCACCGATCCGACTCCAGCAGGCAACGGGGTGCCCAATGGTCCGCGCGGCGGATTGGGCATTTTGCCGGCCCCAGGACCTGGGTGCAACACCATCACTCCTGCGGTCGGCAACGAGCCGATCAAGGTGACGCTATGGTTCAACTTCTCACCGATCACGCCGATTATTCAGCAAGTAGTTGGCAACAGGATCGTCATTGTTGCTTATGCGGTCTACCGTGCCGAATACTCGAATTAGACGTCTGTCGCGGCCAGCGCGCCCGTCGCGGGCAAGGGCTCGCGCAATGTCTGCCGCCCGTGACCTTCGCGTTAAGAGCGCGCAGCGACGCCTCCAGGAAGGCCAGGCTATCGTGCTGATCGCCCTGCTGATCATGGTGCTCTTTGCCATGCTCGGCCTGGCCATCGACTCAGGCCGCGCCTACGTCGACAGGCGCGACCAGCAGTCAGCGGTCGACGCAGCGGCGCTTGCCGCAGGCGACTGGTACGAGAACTTCCAGGACCTCACGGGCAGCGCAATTCCGCAGGCGAAGCAGATCTACGCGACCAACCTTCATCTGTATGCAGGACCGACCTCCGACGTCCACTCGTTCACCAACGTTGGTGTCGGCGGCAACCTTCGGCAGGACACCTGGGTGACGACCTACCCCGGGGGATACGTGCTGACCACCGTGGCCACCGACACGCAGTTCAACGGCTACGAGTTTCAGCTGAGCACTACCCATGGCCTGCCGCTTGCCTTCATGCAGATCTTCGGCGGCCCGGTCAATGTCACGATCAACGCGACCGCGACCGCGATCGTCGGCAACCAGCGCCAGACGCCAGCGCTGCTGACATTGAGCAACGGCAACTGTGCGTTGACGCTCACAGGCGCCGCACAGCTGACGATTCTCGGCGATACCTACACCAACGGCACCGCATGCATCGACAACAACCTCCACGAGGCCGGCAACTGCTATGGGGCGGCCGGATCCAACTGCAACGTCGCGCAGTACTACTGCTACAACGCGACCCCAGGCTTCATTCCCTATCCTCCACCATGCGCCGCAGGTGATACGCAAGGCACCGCCGTGGTTCCCGCGCCGGCATTACCGGACCCCGGCTACCTGGCTCCGTCACACATCTACTATCCCGCCGCAGGGGCTTATTCGCCTTACAACCGCGGGACCTACACCGAGATGGGTCCCGGTACATTTGGCACCTTCCACCTGACGGGCGGCTCGGCCAGTTGCGCCTTCCTGACCGCCGGTGTGTACACGTGGGCCAGCAATTACAAGTCCGACGCCACGGGCAGCCTGCTTTCTAACGAGCTGAAGGCTCCCGACGAGGAGAGCGCGGCCGCACCCGCCACTACCGCCGTCGCGAACCCCCAGTTCTGGGACATGAACAGCACTGGCTGCGCAGGTCACTTCTCGGTTCTGAACGGCGCCGCCCAGACGGTCACTGCCGGGCCGGCCTGCACGGACCTGTCGCCTCTGACCCCGGCGGTCTGCCACTCTGGAGTCAGCGACACCCTGAGCCGAAACCAGAAGTGGGGCGTCGAGCTGACCTCATTGAGATACGACCAGTTCCTCGACCCGACCATCTCGCCCAACCCATGCTTCGCGGCGCCCGGCTGTCGGCGCGAGAGCGCTCCATCCGCCTGCAAACTCACACCAAACACAGTGGTCGGCGCCCTGCATACCCCCTCCAACATCGGGATCACTGTCAACATCACCCAGAACGCGCCTGGCGCGCAGTACTACAACGTCTACATCAATCCCAACGGCTGCGACGGCGTCCAGGACAACTTCGGCTGGGTGGCTCGTTACAACGCCCCGGGCTTCAACAACGGCGTCCCCACGGGCACCTATCCGAGCGGCCCCGTCTGGGCGCTTGGTGCGGCCGCGGCCGGTGGCACACCGGCCGGCGGCGCCAGCGTCTACGACCTCAACGACAGGCAGATCCCCAACCCGTCCGCTGCCTGCTTCGCCCAGGTCCGCAATACGAACTGCCGCCCCCCTGACGACGAGAATACGCCGCAGTGCTTCAGCAGCTGCCCGCCGCCGGCAGGCTTGCTGTCGCAGGAAAACGCGGACATGGCACTTCAATACCCGCCCTACACGGGCGGCGACGTTGCGAACGAGAACTACTGCGTGCCCTCACCGAACCCTGGCAACCCCATCTCCCCCTGCCAGTCGTCCAAAGTGACGCCAGGAGCTGTCCAGTTCTACTTCCCCAACGGCTCCTGCCTCGACCAGAACGCCCAGGGCGCGACCTACGTGTTCGCGGGCGAGCAGTACAACTGGATCGTCATCTATCAGGTGCCCGGCAGCAGCTGCTCGAATAGCTTGAACGGAGGCGCCTCGACCCAGTTCATCGGCACCATCTACACGCCGTCGGCCGATTGGACCATCAGCGGTGGCAGCCGCTCGCCGCTGGCCGGTCAGGTGATCGCGTATACGGCCAAGGTGTCGGGCTCTGCTGCTGTCGGCATTGACTTCAACCCGAACTACGCGCCAGCCCCGCCCGCCGCACGCCTGATCAACTAACCCCGCGCGTCGGCGCGCTTCAGCTCCTCGCGGCCGCCCTCAGGCGATGGACGCACCTCATAACCGAGATCGCGGAGCGCCTCGTCGATCCAGAGCAACGCCATCTCCTCGGTATTCGGCCACGTGTCCGCGGCTGCGGCTGCGGCGCCGGTGTCGATGACAACACGGCCTGCCACCCTCAGCAGGCGCCGGATGAGCGGTGCTGCCTCGGCAACCGTCAGGTCTAGATCTTCAAGAGCCCGCGAGAGCATGAAGCACGCGGCATTGAAAGCCTGTGCATCGATCGGCTCATTCGCCGCGAGCTTCTCGGCGAGCCCGGCGCGCAGATCGGTCGGATCCATATGGCGGGTATTATTGTTGGCCCGAGGCTGGGATATGGATCTGAACGAACCGGTTTTGCTGACGCCCGAGGGGCTGGAGAAGCTGAAGCGCGATCTCGAGGTCGCGTTGAAGAAGCGCGCCGAAGCGGGCGAGCGACTCAAGGAGGCGTTCCAGCCGGGAGACATCGAGGACAACCCCGAGTACGAGCAGGCGAAGGAGGAGGTCGGACTCCTCGACAATCGCATCTACGAGCTGCAGGAGATGATCGGCAGGGCGCAGATCATCAAGGAGTCGCACTCCAGCGTCGCCGGCCCGGGCTCGACCATCGACGTTGTGGATACGGAAGGGTCATCCGAGACATACCACCTGGTCGGGGCGGTTGAAAGCGACCCCTCGGCCGGCCGCATCTCTGTCGAGTCGCCAGTCGGCCGCGCCCTCGTGGGTAAGAAGAAGGGCGACAAGATAACCGTCAGCGTGCCGTCGGGCATGCTCACTCTGACCGTCAAAGCGGTCAAGTAAACACCTCGATGTCCATGCGGACATCGGATGAAGGGACTGCAGACCGGCAGCTGAATCCGGACGCCATCGCCGACCGGACAACTGTCGGCGTCCTTTTCCGCCAGGCCGCCCGCTATGGCGAGCGGCCGCTGTTCCACTACCCGGATGGCAAAGCCTGGAAGGTCGACACCTGGGCGGATATGAGGCGTTGCACGCTGGCGGTTGCGTCGGCGCTCGTGGAGGCCGGCGTGCAGGTCGGCGACCACGTGCTCTTGATGGGACCCAACAGCCTCGCATGGCTTTACTGCGACTTTGGGATTCAAGCAGCGGGCGCAGTGTCGGTACCGATCTATTCGGGGACGGTGCCCGACGTGGCGCAGGGGATCGCGGCGAACTGCGATGCCGTGCTTGCGATCGCGTCGGATTCGAAGATGGCTTCCAAGCTGACGACGACAGAGACCCTGAGACGCATCGTGACGATGGACTTCGAGGTCGCGGAATGGCTGGCTCTGACCCCGCAGCGTCTGCCCGAGGTGTTCGAGAGGCTCGAGCAGATCCAACCCGACGACGTGTGCACCATCGTGTACACCTCTGGCACCACAGGTGATCCCAAAGGCGCTGAGCTTGCCCATCGCAATCTTGTAGACGTGACGCGTGCGGTTATCAAGGTGCACCCTCTCAGCGAAGACGATTTCACGCTCTCGTGGCTCCCGTACTCGCATGTTTTTGAGCGCATCAATGGCACCCTCACCGTGGTGATGTTCGGTGGACAAACCTGGCTCTCTGGGGTCGACCGGCTTGCCCAGGACCTGGCAGAGGTGCAGCCGACCATCCTCCTCAGCGTCCCGCGCGTGTACGAGAAGATGCACTCCCGCGTCATGGATCGTGTTCGCGAAGCGCCGGGCTTTCGGCGCGCGCTATTTAATTGGGCCGTTGGCGTCGGCACGCGATTCTCACACGAGACAAACCCAGGGCCGATCCTGAAGGCTGAGCACCGGCTCGCCGAAAACCTCGTGCTTGGGCCGCTGCGCCATCGATTGGTCGGCGGGGGCTTGCGCTTTTTCATCAGCGGCGGAGCCGCTCTCGCCCGCGAGATCGAGGAGTTCTTCTGGGCGATCGGAGTGCCCATCCTCAACGGATGGGGCATGACCGAGACGTCGTCAGGCGCCTGCTCGAACACTCTGACCGAGCATCGCTTCCTGACTGTGGGCAAACCGTTCCCTGGGATCGAGCTGAAGATCGAAAAGGACGGCGAGATCCTCATCAACAGCCCTGGCAACATGCTCGGTTACCACAAGAACCCGGTGGCGACGGCAGAGACTCTGGACCACGGTTGGATCCGCACGGGTGACATCGGCGAGATCGATGCGGATGGCTTCCTGAAGATCACCGACCGCAAGAAGGACCTGATCAAGACCGCCGGCGGCAAGTACGTCGCGCCTCAGCAGCTCGAGTTCGAGATCCAGCGAGACGACCTGGTCGAGCAGGCTGTGATCATCGGGGAGAGCAGGCCCTACGTGACAGCGCTCATCGTTCCAGACTGGGCGGCGGTGACAAGGCGCATTCCCGGTCGACCAGACGACCTGATCAAGGACGAACGAGTGATCGCGCTGATCGACAAGGCTGTTGACGGTGTCAACAAGAGGGTCGGGAACTGGGAGGCGATCAAGTACTTCACCCTCCTGCCTCGCGCCTTTACAGAAGAAGCGGGCGAGATCACACCAACGCTGAAGATCAAGCGCAAGGTGGTCGCCCAGAAGTACTCGGACCAGATCGAATCAATGTACGAAGGCAGGAAAAGGCCGGCGTAGAACCGGCGTAATCTGGGCCCATGCCCGGCCCCACCGACATGTCAGAGCTCCACCTCGCTCTCGACCGCCTGCGGCCACAGGTCTGTCACTGCGGGCTTAAGGGCGAGTGCCTTGGCTGCAAGGGCATCGAGATGGTGCGCGCCCAGGCCGAGGCCGTGGTGGCCGCCGCCAGCCAGCCGATCCTGATCCAGGTTGCACAGGAAGCGGCGATGAAGGACATGGCTTCACGATTCCAGGGCATGACCGAGCGCCTGCTGAGCGACCCCGAGATCCGCCGGTCCGCGGAGGACATGCAGCAAAAGCTCATGTCCGACCCCGAGACCCGCGAGCTCCTGGAAGAGCTGATGAAGCGGCTCGGTGCTCAGCCCGAGGAATGAACCACCAGCTGGCGCGTCCAGGTCGGTGAACTGACGTTTCGCTGGTAGAGGCCATGGCCGTGGCCATCAGCTCGAGCCGGCGTTGTTAAGCGCTCGGCGTGGTTGTGGCCGGCGTTGCCGAAGGCTTACGGAGGGGCTTGTCCCACAGCGGTATCGGTCCTGTCTGCAGGCGCTTGATGATCGCCTGCTCCCTGGCGGGAGTGAGCTTCTTGTTGGTCACTGCCGCATCCAGCACGGGCTTCAGCTTGGCGATCAATCGTTCGCGAAACTGGGCTTCGGTCACATGCTGGGCGTTCGCGATCTGCGAAAGCGTCATGCCTTTGCGAAGGTCTGCCTTGAGCGCCACCTCGCTGATACCAAGCGACGAAGCTGCCGCGCTGAGCAACGCAGGACGGAAAGCCCCTAGGCCGGGTCGCGGCTGGAGATGTGAAGTGATTGCGCAGGGCGCCTTACCCGCGAGCCCTTGCTTGATCGCGTCTGCCCTCGCCTGGGTCAGCTTCCCGCTCTTCACCTCATCGGCGAGCGTCTCGCCAACCGCCTTCTCAAAGGCGGCGTTCAGGGTCGCCTCGCTCATGTTCAGGTCGGCCGAAAAGTGAGTTAAGAAGTCAGTGCACAGTGCCGACGGCGTGCCGGCCGGCCGGTCGAGCGCAGCCGGGGAAGCCTGGGACGGGCCGGTGGAAGGGGCTAGGAAGGGGAGGTTGTATCCAGCCGCCGAAGCGCTGACGAGAACCGCTGCGCCAGAGACTGCAGCAGCGCCGGCTGCGAGACCGGCTACGCGCAAGAAGGTGAGGTGGGCCAATCGGTTGATCACGAGATCAACTACACACCCAACGGCGCCGGCGTTTCCGCATCACGGCGTCAACGTTTTGTAAATCCAGCCGCGGGCGACCGGAGGGCTATATTCGCACGATGGAATCGCCTCCCAAGGTTGGGTGGACCGGCAGGCACGCCGTCGAGCTCTACGTGCGTACGTACACGACGATGCTTCAGAGCTCGGGCGACATCAAGATCGAGTCACTCGTGCAAGCCCACCTGGGCATGGGGTCGGTCCTGCACCCGCTAGCGACCGAGCCGCAGTCCGACATGGGCGCACTCATCTATGCGGTCCGGCGCCTACCGGCGGCCATCAGCCGCGGCCGCCACGTGGTGATGGGCCAGAGCCCGCAGGGCTTCAAGGCAGTCCTTGGGGCCGACATTCTCAGCTGGAAGGCAGTGAAAGCGCCCGCCCGACGGCGCCGCTGGTACCAGGATGGCACCACACTCGCCGTGCTCATCGCCTCGAACTCTGACATCGACGATCTCGTGCCCACACTTGTCGCCTATCAAATCGAATGGAACAAGCTCCACGCCGCGCTGCAGGACATTGGGCTTGATGGCGAGCAGGCGCGTGTGGCGGCGGGCGCGAGCGAGGACGACTGGCGCCGGCTGCGCGATGCTTGGGGCGAGAGCTTCGATGAGACCGTCGCACTGATCAAGCGCGAGGAATGCAAGATCGTGTTGCGCCTTGTTGGCGGCACACACCTGGGTTATGCGCGCAACGCCAGCCGCTGGTGGCTGCCGATCGCGGCGGCGATGGAGGAGCTCGGAGTTCGCGAAGCGCCGATCTACTTCGTGTCGTCCAACGCTCACAGCCTCATCAATGTCCTCACCGGCGTGGCGCGGCAGTTCGATACAGAGATCAGGGACTGGGTTCACCGCAACCATCCGGAGCTCGATGAGGAGCGGCGCAAGCTGGAAGCAGGGTCCAGCCGAGCCTCACCCGACAACTGGCTCTACTACAGCGCCCGTCACCTCTTTGACTTCCATCCGGATCGAGAGCGACAGCGTCAGCGCAGGGCTGAGATGGAAGCCGCAAATGGAATCCGGCACGTCGCTGCCAGAGGAACGGGGGTTGACTCGGCCGCCCAGGTTTTCAAGCTGTCACAGCTCGACCCTTCGGCGATCGATGCCAGGGTCGGACGCGTGGATGAGCAGAAGCTACGCGCGTCCGGTGCCTGCATCCTCAACGTCGACTACCCGCTCGGCATGGCCGCGTACCACATCCTCCGCCAGGTGGCTGAGCAGGCGGCGTGGATCGCCGGCGTTTACGTGCTGGGCAAGGCCGCCACCCTCAACGCCGATGTCGGTGACGTGATGATCCCCAACGTGGTGCATAACGAGCACTCCGGGAACACCTATTGGCTGGACAACTGCTTTGCCGCCGCCGACGTTCAGCCGAACCTCGTCTATGGCTCGGCCCTCGACAACCAGCGCGCCGTCGCGGTCCGTGGCACCTTCCTCCAGAACCGCGACTACCTCGATTTCTATTACCACGGACGCTACACAGTGGTCGAGATGGAGGCCGGTCCGTACCTCGACGCTTGCTACGAGATCGCCCAGCCCGATCGATACCCACTCGGCGAGAGCGTCAACATGGCGCAGGTCACATTTGACCTTGGCATCGTGCACTACGCATCAGACACGCCGTACACACAGGCGCGCACGCTTGGGGCGCGAGGGCTCAGCTATCGCGGAATGGATTCGACATACGCGTCGGCTATCGCCGTGGCGCGACGGATCCTGCAGCGGGAGGACGCGCTCCTGAGCTGATCACCCGCACCTGATCGTGCGGATGGTTGTGCTCGCCGGCGCCGTGGTTGATCTCCCCGCACGGGTGGCAGCTCTCGACCTGAATAGTCGTGTGCCCGATCGCAAATCGAGCGCAGAGCCTGCTCTCCAGGTCTCTCACGACGTGCTCGGCCTCCCCCAAGGGGCGGTCGTCTACGACCACATGAACGCTCAGCGCCATCTCATCCGATGAGAGTGCCCATACGTGGAGGTCGTGCATGCCGGAAATCAGCCTCGTGCCGGTGATCTCGCTGGTCACCGCAGCCAGGTCGATCTCGCGTGGCGTGCCCTCCATCAGTAGGTTCACCGTCTCGCGCACGATCCGCCACGCGCCATAGGCGATGAGAACCGCGATCGCCAGCGAAAGCAGGGGGTCGATTGGGAGCCAGCCTGTCATCAGGATCACAGCGCCCGCGACCACGACGGCGACTGATGCTCCAATGTCACCAGTCACGTGCATGAGCGCTGCGCGCATGTTCAGGTTGTGTGCGTCTCCCCGCAGGCCAAAGGCGACATACGCATTGACGGCGATGGCGACCAGCGCCGCGACGATGACGATGCCGCCCTGCACAGGCTCCGGGTTGGCGAGACGGCGCAATGCCTCGTAACCGATTGCGATGACGATCACGATCAAGACGACCGAGTTGAAAAGCGCGGCCAGGATGCTCACGCGGTGGTACCCATAGCTCCGCCGCTGATCGGCTGGCCGGCTGGCCTGCGCCACCGCGAACCAGGCAAGGCCGAGCGCGAAGACGTCGGTGAGCACGTGCCCCGCGTCTGAGAGGAGGGCTAGCGAATGGGAGGCCAGCCCCCCCGCGAGCTCTACCACCAGGACGACACAGGTGAGAGCCAGCGCCACCTTCAGCGTTGCGCTGCGATCGCTTAGGGAACCCATAGGTTCACTTTACCCACCACCTACTTCCACCAGTCCTCGCCCCGCTCCAGGTAAGCCAGCAACATGCCGTGGCGCAGGCCCTGGTGGCTGACGTGGAGGACCGCGAGGCCATACCAGTCAAGCAGCAGGAGCAGCACCTCGACCCCTGCTCGCATGGCTTTGACCCGATTGGGCGGCAACCCGACCTTGATCGCGACCTCGGCGGCTTTTCCGGCGTCGAGGCGAGCCTCGCAGGTGAGAAGGTCGGCTGTCGTGAGGACAGTGGGTGGGTTGCGTTTCGCCAGAACCTGCGGCAGGTTCGACGCAGTCCCGCCAGTGGCCACCAAACGCTCGACGTCGGCATCGGGTGCGTGAGCGAGCTCACGAAGCGCGGCCCTGCGCATACGGGCGCGCTCCTCGGGTTTGGGGGGGTCCGAAAGGTGCGTACTGGCCAGAACACCGGACCCGATGGGCAACGTGGCAGACCGCACCATCTTGCGAACATTGCCGACGACGATCTCCATAGAACCGCCCCCCAGGTCGGCCATCAACCATTCGCGCCGCCCTGCGTGGTTGGAAGCTACGCCCATGAAGCTCAACTCCGCTTCGCGGTGGGCGCCGATGATGCGGAGCGGCACGCCGATGGCGTCGCCGGCCGCACGAGCAAACTCTTGCCGATCCGAGGCTTGACGGACCGCCTGGGTCGCGCCGGCCACCAAGGCCTCGTAGTTGTGTGTGCGCGCCTGCGCGACGACCGATCGAACGGCGCGAATCGCGGTCGGGGCGCGCGGTCCGATGGCGCCGGTCCGAGCGACCTGTGCGCCGAGCTCCGGCATCTCGACGTAATGGGCGACGTCGACCAGCCGCCCGCGAACCACATCGGCCACAAGCGCATGGACGGTGTTGCTTCCGACATCGACGGCCGCCAATCGCATCCCACAGCCACTCTAGAATCTCCGTGAGTGCCAGACAAGCAATCGCAAAGGCCTACCCGACGCACCCCTGCAGCCATCGCGCACGTGGCAGCGTTCAAAGTGAGAGTGGAGCGCGATTCAATGGGTGAGGTCGAGGTGCCCGCGGACGCGTTGTACGGCGCCTCGACGCAGCGCGCAGTGCTGAATTTCCCCATCTCCGGCCAGCCGTTCCCACGCCGGTTCATACAGGCATTGGGACTGATCAAGAAGGCCGCCGCCCAGACCAACCAGGAGGTCGGCCTGCTTTCGAGGCGGCGAGCACGCGCGATCACGGCTGCGGCGCAAGAGGTCATCGATGGCAAGCTCGACGGCCAATTTCCGATCGACATCTACCAGACCGGATCTGGGACTTCGACGAATACCAACGCCAACGAGGTGATCGCCAACCGGGCCATCGAGATGCTGGGCGCGGAACGCGGGTCCAAGGCCGTCCATCCCAACGACCACGTGAACCTCTGCCAGTCATCGAACGACGTAATCCCGACAGCGATCCAGATCTCGTGTGCAGTGGCGATCGCCGATGAGCTCATCCCGGCCCTCCGCCGGCTCGAGCGAGCTCTCGAAGCCAAGAGCAAGGAGTTCTGGCCGGTGGTGAAAACAGGACGCACCCATCTTCAGGACGCCACTCCGATCAGGCTCGGCCAGGAGTTCAAGGGTTACGCAGGGCAGGTGGAGGAATCGATCCGCCGGGCGCAGGCCGCGATCGACGAGCTGGCCAGGGTTCCCCTCGGTGGTACGGCGGTCGGTACCGGCCTCAACTCCCACCCGCAATACGCCCGGATGACCTGCGCGCGCCTGGCGAAAGCCACGCGCCTCGCCATCCATGAAACGCGAAACCACTTCCACGCACAGGCGACACTCGACGTCCTGGTCGCGGCACACGGCGGTCTGCGCACGATCGCCGTTTCGCTGTGGAAGATCGGGTCGGACGTCAGGCTCATGGGCTCGGGGCCGATTGCGGGGCTCGGTGAGCTGCGGCTGCCTGAAACCCAGCCCGGCTCGAGCATCATGCCGGGCAAGGTCAATCCGGTGATCATCGAGTCGCTGACGATGGTCGTCGCGCGCGTGTTCGGCAACGACGTGACCGTTGCCTTGTGCGGGCAGTCCGGCAGCCTCTTCGAGCTAAACGTGATGATGCCGGTGGCGGGCGTCACGTCCCTCGAGTCGATAACCCTTCTGGCGGCCTCCGCGCGGAACCTCACCGAGCGCTGCATCGAAGGGCTGGAGGCGACCGACAGAGGGCCCGAGCTGGTCGAGCGCAGCCCGATGCTCGCCACCGCTTTGAATCCGATCATCGGGTACGACGAGGCGGCAAAGGTCGCCAAGGAGTCGATGCGCACGGGCAAGTCGATCCGACAGCTCGCGCGTGCGAAAGGCATCTCCGAGGCGAACCTCAACAAGGTCCTGGACCTCGCAAAGATGACCAAGCCAGGCCTCGAAGGTCCCGGCGGTGGCGGCTAGCCAGTAAAAGGAGTCGCTCATGCGTGACCTCCATCTCGAGGTCGTCGGCGGTGTGGCAATGCTCGTGATCGACCGGCCGGGCGCTCGCAACGCATTAGCGCTTCAGACCATGGACGAGCTCGACGAGGCGCTCGAGACGGTGAGGCTTCAGCGCGCGCGCGTTCTCGTCATTCGCGGCGCCGGCGAGAAGGCGTTCTGTGCCGGCGGTGACATCAAGGAGCTCGAGGGCATGCGCTCCGAGTCGGAGGCGGCTGCCATGGCACACAGGATGCGCGCGACCCTCGACCGGATACCGCAGCTCGCAATCCCTGTCATAGCGGGTCTCAACGGCGACGCTCTTGGTGGTGGCGCGGAGCTCGCCATCGCATGCGACTTCCGGGTCGCGGCCGAACATGCGCGCATCGGATTCCCCCAGATCACCCTGGGTTTGATGCCCGCATGGGGTGCGTCGGAGCGCCTCGCGTCCCTCATCGGCCGTGCCCGAGCTCTCAGCGTCCTTCTCGGCGGTCAGCCGTTGGCGGCTGCCGAGGCTCTGCAGCTCGGTCTGGTGGAAGAGGTCGTGCCGAGCGCGAAGTTGAAGGGCCGCCTGCACGATCTCGCGCAAGCAATAGCGGCAGCGCCACCCGCCGCAGTCGCCGGGATCAAGAGCTCGGTCAACGCCGTTCGCCCACACAAAAACCCTGAGCTGGCTGACACGACGGTCGAGGCATTCGCACGCACCTGGGCTGACCCAGCCCACTGGGAAGCGGTCGAGAAGATGGAGAAGCGCCGCCGAGAGAAACGATGAGGACATCGCACGTCCCGAACCCGCTCTTGCGGTTTCGCCTTCCAGGCGTGCTGCTGGCGATGGTCATCGCCATTGGCATCACCGGCTATGCGGTCATCGACCGATGGGACTTCCTCGATTCGTTCTATATGACGATCATCACGATCAGCACGGTCGGCTACACCGAGGTGCATCCACAGTCGACGGCAGGTCGGATCTTCACGTCTGTGTTGATAGTGGTCGGTGTGGGTACGATGCTCTTCGGCTTTGGCGTGTTTGCCGAAGCCCTTACAGAGAACAACTTCGGAATCTACAGGAGACAGCGCCAGTTGGATCGTCAGCTCAGCCACCTGCGCGATCACTTCATCATCTGTGGCTACGGCCGCATCGGAACCCAGATCGCCATCGAGTTCGACCACCACAAGGTTCCCTATGCGGTGATAGAGCAAACGCCTGAAGCGC
The DNA here is from genome assembly GCA_040004595.1 of Candidatus Dormiibacterota bacterium. Lineage (GTDB taxonomy): Bacteria > Chloroflexota > Dormibacteria > Dormibacterales > Dormibacteraceae > Palsa-872. The sequence goes on from JBDUAO010000005.1 coordinate 13,470, forward strand.
TGGAGCGGCTGCATAACGAAAACCGCCTCCACATCGAAGGCGATGCTGCGAGTGAGGACATCCTCAAGCAGGCGGGGATCGAGCGCGCCCGCGGATTGATCTCGGCAGTCGACTCGGACGAAAGGTCGGTCTACATCACCCTGTCCGCACGAGCGCTGAATCCTGGGCTGTTCATCATCTCGCGCGGTGGACGGCCTGACTCCACGAGGCGCCTGGAGCTGGCCGGCGCCAACCGTGTGATCTCCCCTTACCGGATGGCCGGCCACAGGATGGCCGAGCTCGCTGTGCACCCGGCCCTCGTCGACGTCCTCGACACGCTGCACCATGGCGGGTCCGAGATCGGGATCGAGGAAATCCTGGTCGGCCCGACCACCACCGGGCTGGGCAAGTCGCTCACCGAAGCCGGGCTGTTTGACCCCTCCGGAGCGAAGGTGCTGGCTCTTCGCCGGCGCGACGGCACTCTGCATGCGAATCCAACCGGTGACCTTCGTCTGGAGGAGGGCGACCTCGTGATTGCGCTGGGAACCGAGAGCCAGCTCGTGGCCACTGCTGCCGCTTTGAGGTAACGACCGCAAAGCCGCCGTAGAGTTCGCTCGATGAAAGCCCTTGGGCGCAGGCCAGAGCTCGTCGCGCTGGTCTCGGTCTTCGTTGGAGTTGCTCTTGTCGTGGGCAAGCTGATCGTCGGCCTGCTGACAGGAAGCCTCGGCATCCTGAGCGAGGCGGCGCATTCGACCTTCGACGTGGCGGCGAGCGCATTTGCCCTCGCCGCTGTGCGCACCGCTCGCAAGCCTGCCGACATCGAGCACCCATACGGCCATGGCCGAGCTGAGAACGTGGCCGCGTTCGCCGAGGGAGTTCTCATGATCATCACTGCCCTGGGGATTGCGTTCGAAGCTGTCCGGCGTCTGACCGCCGGTGGCGGAGCCGTGAACCCGGCTGGCTACGCCTTCGCGCTGCTGATAGGGACACTGATCATCGAAGCAGGCCGCGCTGGAATCCTGAGCGCGGTGGGCCAGGCCGCCGACAGCGAGGCGCTGAGGGCCGACGCGACCAATCGGCTGTCTGACGTCTTTGCCACGATTGCGGTTCTCATCGGCCTGGTGGGCGTGACGATGGGTTTGCGCTGGGCGGACTCTGTGGCGGCCCTCCTGGTCGCCGCGATAATCGTCCGCTCTGCTGCCAAGGTGGCATGGCGGTCAGGGGACATCCTCATGGACCGCGCCCCGGCCGGCGCGGAGCGGCAGCTTCGTAACGCCATTGAGGCCGTGAGAGGCGTGCGCGAGGTGCGATCCGTGAGGGTTCGCCGTTCCGGCCCGAACCTGATCGGGGATGCCGGCATCGCGACCGCGCGAATGCTTTCGCTGGAAGCCGCCGGAGCCCTGGTCGACGAGGTGAGACGGGCGGCGAAAGCCGCCCTTCCGTCGCTGGATCTAACAGTCGCGGTCGAAGGCCAGACGCGGCCCGGCGATCTCGTCGAGCGGGTTCATGCCGCCGCCGCGCGCAACGGAGGCGTTCGCGACCTGCACAACGTGACGGTGGAACGCGAGAACGACGGGTCCCTGCATCTGACGATGCACGCGAAGCTGCCCGGCGATATGACTCTGGCCACGGCTTCGCAAGCCAGCGCCGAGCTGGAAAGCACTCTTCGCGGCGAACTGCCGGATGCCAGACGAGTCGACATTCACCTCGAGCCGATGGAACCCCATGTCGTGCAGGGCGAGGACGTCACCAGCCGCCGGGCCAAGCTGGCGACAAAGATGCGCGAGGTGGTGGAGTCACACCCCGAAGTTCGGCGATGCGTCGACGTGGAGCTCAGCGACAGACATCACCGTATCTATGCCCACATCGTGGCTGAGCTTGACGGCAACGTCAGCCTGGAGCACGCGCACCAGGTCGAGTCCGAGCTTGAAGAGCAGATCCGTCGGGCGCTCCCCGAGGTGCACGAGGTCGTGGCTCGAGCCATCGCATGAGGCAAGGCCGCGCCGATGACCTGGCCGGCGTCCTGGACCTGTGGGCAGAGGATGTGCGCGCGGGCAGGCGCGACTGCGTTCCGGGCGAGGCTCGCATGCGTAGGACGCTGGCCGGGTTCGATTGGGAGTCGAGCTCGAGGATGGTCGAAGGCCCGGGCGGGAAAATCGAAGGGGCGGTTCTCGTCTCCAGCCGGACGGCACCGACCGGGACTTTAACAATCATTGAAGCCTCCGCTGCGCGAAACCGACCCGAGCTGCTGGTGGACCTGACGCGGTGGGGCATCGGCCTATCAAAAGCGGCCGGGGCGGCGACTGCGATGGTCTGGAGAGGCCGCGGCCACAGCGATGGGCTAGACCGGTTGGATCTCGAGCTCGTCCGCCCCTGGTGGCGAATGGACAAACCTTTCGCCGGCCAGTCAGATGCACCCTCGGCGGTGCCCGGATACCGACTTCACGATGCCACCTCGGCGCCCCGCGATGCTTGGGCCGCGGCCCATAACCGATCATTCGCCGACCATTGGCGCTTTACCCCGCGTGACCAAGATGAGTTGATGGCCGGTCGACCGGCGGAGTTGAGCCTGATGGCGGTGACCTCGAGCGGCGCTCCAGCGGCGCTGACCTTGGGCCAGATCGAGCTCTACAAGGCGGATCCGAGGCCGCAGCCGGTCGGGGTCATCAGCTCGGTCGGCACCCTGCCGGAACATCGGCGACGAGGCCTGGCGTCCTGGCTGGTGGCCGAAGAGTTGCTTCGGCTTCAAGGTGCCGGCGCTCGCCATGCGTCCCTCTACGTGGACGGCCAGAACCGCACCGGAGCGTTCGATGCCTACAGAAAGCTGGGCTTTAAGTTGGCATTCGAGACCGAGGTCTGGGAAGCTAGATTGCAGTGAGATTGCGTTTCCTGCTAGCCGCCGCAATCACCGGGGCCATTGCCGCCGCGGCCTGTGGTCCAGCACAGCCTGCGAATGCGCCGCTGGCGGAACAGCCGATAACCCCGGCATATGTGACGAATCCATCGCCGCGGACCATCACCCTGCCGGAAGCAATCCGCCAGGCTGTACCCCTCGGCCCCGCAGACGCCGACACCGAGGTGTACCTCAACCTTGGTCTCGAGGGCCGAGACCCACAGCGACTCGCTGCCCTGCTGGCGGCCGGGCAGACTGTCAGCCCCGCCCACTACCAGAGCGAATTCAGTCCGGATCCAGCGCTCGTAAACGCCGCTATGGCTTTGCTCATAGGCCGCGGGTTTCACGTCACATCGTCCCCAAGCTCGGGCCTCATCGCCGCCGACGGGCCTGCGCCGGCGGCTGCCTCTCTCCTTCACGTCGACATCAACAATTACCGGCTCGCCAACGGGACCACCTTTTACGCGGCGCTCGACCAACCTCGAATTCCAGCGCAGCTGACCGGGATAGTCCGCAGCGTCACAGGGCTCGACGACTACACGAAGGCATTCAGCCATGCTGTCCAGCCCGGTGGCCTGACGCCCACCGACGTCTTCGCCTTCTACAACCTGGCTCCGCTTCGCAGTCAAGGGCTCGATGGATCCGGCCAGACGATCGTTCTACCGGAGATCGACAACCTCCCGAATATGAATGACCTTGACAAGTTCGCTGCCAAATTTGGCTTGCCGCCGTTTGGGCCTCTGCTGACAATCAAACGTGATCCCGACTGGGGCACGCCAGAGGCTCCAGCCGGTGAGACGGTGATGGACCTCGAGATCATTCACGAGATAGCTCCCAAAGCCAAGCTGGTCATATACCTGGCCGGACCGCAGTTAGCGCTCGCGGACAGGGCCTTCGATCAGCTGGTTACCGATCACCTCGGCTCGATCATCTCCGACAGCATCGGGCAGTGCGAGGCGGGAGTCCCGAGCGGACATCGCGACCTGGTTGCCTCCATTCAGGACCGGGCGGTGGCGCAGGGAATGTCTCATTTCGTCGCCAGTGGCGACCTCGGCGCCTATGGATGCGGCGATGGGAAGACCCTGAGCGTCGACTTTCCGTCGGCGCTGCCAAACATCACAGCGGTCGGTGGCACCACCGCATTTCAGGCGGTCGACGGCAAGTACTTCAAAGAGATGGCGTGGAACGGGCCGATCGAAGGAGCAGGTACCGGTGGCGGCGCCAGCCGGTACTACCCCCTCCCCTCCTATCAGAAAGGTGTAGCCCAGTCCGCCGGCCAGGGAATGCGACAGGTACCGGACGTCGCCGGCGTTGCCGACCCGGCCTCGGGCTTCAGCTTCATATTCGACGGCCAGTCCGGACAGGGTGGCGGCACGTCGGCGGCCGCCCCTCTGTGGGCCGGCACGGTGGCGTTGATCAACCAGGACCTGAAGAAGAAAGGCCTCCGGGAGGCGGGTTTTGCGAATCCCGCGCTGTACTGGATGGCTCAGAACTCGTCAAAGCTGCCCGCGCCCCCGTTCCACGACGTCACAGGTGGCAACAACCTCGCAAGCGACGCAATACCCGGTTGGGATTTCGCCACCGGCCTCGGAAGCATGGATGCGGCTGCACTCGACAAGGCCTGGATCCTTTACATAAAAGGAGGCGGCGCATGACGAACCGGCCGCCCCTCGTGCTCTGTCCGCACTGCGCCATGACGGTGCCCGAGGGCGATTTCTGCGGCCATTGCGGCGCGCACCTCACCTCAGCCAGCGCCACGCGCCGCCACGCCTTCGCCGCCGTGCCATCCGAGTCCGTCGTACATCTCTCAGTCGTGACGACTCTTTTTCCACACCTCACCCACCGGCGCGGCGGCGCCTTTCGATGGTCATTGGTCGGCGGTAGCGCCTTGGTTGTGTTGCTCGCCGGGCTTCACCTGTTTGCGCCGGCGACGGCGGTCGCCGTCTTCCTCCTACCTGCCCTGTACCTCCTGTACCTCTATGAGGTTGAGGTGTATGAGAGCGAGCCATGGCTGGTGGTCGGCGTGACGATGGTTGCGGGGGCGGTGCTCGGTTACGCCTTCACAGCAACGCTCGGAGCCGCTGCCGGGCAACTTGCCGTCAACGGCGACAGCAGCACGGGGTTCCTCCTGGCCGCCATGGTCGTGCCAATCGCTGCACAGGTCCTCATGCTGGCCGGGCCGCTATTCCTATATCAGTTCAGAAGCAATCTGCGGGAGCCGCTGGACGGGCTCACGTTCGGCGCAGCGTCGGCGCTGGGATTCACGCTTGCAAGCTCCCTCACTGCATTGTGGCCCCTCATCGCAGGCCCGCTGTTAGGGACGGGATCGGCGATCGACTGGGCGCTGCGGCTGCTGCAGGCCGGGATCCTGATCGCTCTTATCAACGCAAGCACCACCGGGCTGATCACCGCATCTCTGTGGCTCCATCGATATGACCTCCGACGCCTTCGCGGGGCCTGGTACGCAAGCATCCTCAGCACGCTGATCGTGGCGCTTGGCGCCCAGATGATCGTCGGCACACTCTCCTTTGTCATTCCGGATCTGGTTGTGCTGGTGGTCGTCACAGCTGTGGCGGCAGTCATCCTGCTCCTCTACCTCCGGCTGGTGATACACCGAGCCCTGCTCGCGGAAGGTGCGCTTCATGAGATCGGGCCTGACGCGCCATGTCCGGAGTGCCACCGCGTCGCGCCGACGATGCTCTTCTGCCCGGCCTGCGGCGTGAACCGCACCGCCTCGTCGAAACACTCTCGACCGCAGGTGACGGGCGTCTGATGGCAACCCAGGTCAGGTATTGCGGACGGTGCGGTGGGCCTCTTGTTTCTGGAGCGGTGTTTTGCGGACGCTGCGGAGCGCCGCAGATGGCGCTCTCAAGCATGCCTGCCGTAGCTGCAGCGATGGCGCCGCCACCAATGGCCCCTCCCGCCGCGTATGGATATCGCATCGCACAGGCCGGCGCCTTTCCAGCAGCCGGACGGGTCAAGGTGCCGCAGGTCATGGTCATCGGTGCGGTCATCGCCATCCTGGCGATTGCGGTGGTGGCGATCTCGGCGATCGCCCTGTCGAGGGCCTTCGGAGGCACCCACCCGGTTTGCACGTCGAACTGCGGCCCTCAGGTCATCGCTCCCCTACCGGAAGCCAACACCTTCCACAGCAATGCCTTCGGTTACAACGTCGACTACAGCTCGAATTGGAAAATGCGCACCCAGGACGCAAACGGAATTTCGCTTAGCACCAGGTATGGACTACTCACGGTGGTCGGGTCGAAAGCGGGTCCATCTCTCGGCCAGTTGATCGACAGCACTGTAGCCGCGCTTCCCTCATCGAAGTGGCAGAGCGTCACGAAAGTGACCGATCTGAAAGGTGCCCACATTGGAGTCCAGGACGGCCAAGGTGCGATCTATTCAGCGAACCTGATCGGGTCGGGTACCACGGCCACGCCCGTCCGGTTCGCCGTCGTTGCAGGCACTCGCGGAGAGACAAGCGTCGTGATCTTTGCGCTCGACCCGTCCGACACGAAGGATTTCACGTACGGCATTCCCGAAGGCCAATCCTTCGACTACCTGTTCCAGGAGTTCCGCTGGGCTTAGCGGTTTCTCCCCGCCACGAGTGAGAGTTGTCAGCCCTGTGATTAGATTCGAAAGAGTCAGACTCTTCTGGCTGTGGACGCGACCCTTTTGGCCTTTGCCGGGATCTCCCTGCTGCTGGCGGTGACTCCAGGGCCCGACATGGCGGTGGTGACCAAGAATGCGCTCGCCCACGGCAGGCGCGGCGTCATCCTGACCACGACCGGTATCGCCCTCGCACTCGTGATCTGGACCACGGCCACCGCCGCCGGCGTATCAGCCGTGGTGCGCTCCTCCGGCGAGCTGCTGTTCATTCTCAAGCTCATCGGCGCCGCCTACCTCGTCTATCTGGGTACGCGGACGCTTATCGACTCACGGCGGCGGCACACAGATCCGCTGTCCGGCGCGCCTGCTGCCGCAGCTGCCCATGTGATTTTCCGCCAGGGCTTTCTCTCGGCTATATCCAATCCCAAGCTGGGCGTTTTCTTCGTCACGTTTCTCCCGCAGTTCGTCACGCCGGGGCAGGCGCTGTTCCCACGGTTGCTCTTACTCGGGTCGATCTTCGCTGTCATCGGCTGGACGTGGCTGAACTTTTACGGCTTCTTCGTGACGCGCATGCGCGAATTCGTCACAGCACCGCGCGTCCGGCAATGGATGGAGCGCGCGACAGGAGTCGTGCTCCTGGGCTTTGGAGTTCGCCTGGCGGCCGAACGCCTGTAAGCCCTACTCGGATGCAGGCAGCTCGAAGCTGATGTCGTAGACGCCGCCGTTGAGCTTCGCGCGATGGATCCAACCCATCTTCCTCAGCAGTCCAAGCATCTGCTGATTCTCCGGCAGGACGATCAGCGTGAAGGTATTGATGCCATGCTCACGGGCCACCTTGCCCAGGATGCTCAGGAGCGCGCTGCCCAACCCGCGACGTTGGTATGCATCGATCACGGCAACTGCGGTCTCAGCGACCTCCGTATTGGGAACGCGGTCATATCGGGCCACGCCCACGATTCGCTCCTTATTGCCCGGCTTTGTCGTAGTCGCGACCAATGCAAACCTGTCGTTGTAGTCGACCACCGCGAGCCGGTGCGCTAGCGCGTCTGACATTCGTTTCATCGGCGAGAAGAACCTGAAGTAGACGGTGCGTTCCGACATTGCCGCAACCGCTTCATGCAGAAGCGGCTCGTCCTCGGGAACGATTCGGCGGACGAGCACCTTCGACCCCTCTGTGAGCTCGATCGTTCGAGGCTCGAATCCGGTCACCGCCACGACAGGTAACCGTACGCGAACTACCATTCGGCGCGAATGGGCGAAGCTCAGTACCGCCGCAACCTCGCCACCGCCGCGGGCGCTGTCACCGCCATTCTGTTCGCCGCCTTCGATCTCTATCAGTGGGTGCAGGCCTACACGTCGGACAACTTTCACAACGACCTCACCTTCTATTACGCCGCCGCCAAGATCGGCGTGAGCCACGGCTGGCAATCCATCTATGACCTGCGGCTGCAGCAGGAGGCTCTCGACTCCCTCGGCTCGCGAATTCAGATCGCCGAGCTCGCTCGCTACATCAGCCCCCCACCCGTGGCTTGGCTCGCCGCCCCCTTCACCCTTCTGCCCTTTCAGGCCGCCTACTTCGTGTGGAGCGCCCTGCTTCTCGTCGCTCTGGCCTGGACCTGGTACCTGACGGCGCCGGGCACCGGGCGCACCCGACTGATTCACCTGGCGGCGGCCATCGGCTGGCTTCCAGTCATCTACGGTCTCCAGCTCGGCCAGCCAGGCCTGTTCGTTGCTCTCGGCGTGGCCGGCTCGTACGCGCTGCTGCGCAGGGGCCGGCCCTTTTGGGCGGGTATCGCCCTCGGCGCGCTGGTCCTGAAGCCTCAGCTGGCCTTCCTCGTGCCGGCCGCGCTGCTCGTCAGCGGACGCTACCGGGCCTTCTGGGGCAGCGTCGTCGCGATCTCTGTGCTGGCTCTCGTCGCGGCCTTTGTCGTGGGCCCTGCCGGCATCGCAACGTATCAGGAGCGCCTGAGCTTCGCCGCCGGCGTACCCGTGAACCGCGAGCTGACGATCGCAGCGCTGGTCGGAAACATACCCGTGGCGAGGGCCGTCCAGGTGTTGCTCGCGGTTTGGTCTCTCGCCCTCGCATTTCGGCTCCGCGCCTGGGGCCATGAGTGGATCTATGTTCCGGCGCTGGTGGGCGGCCTCGTCGCGAGCCCCTACCTCCATCTCGACGACCTGGTTATGCTCGGACTTGCCGGCTGGCTCTTCCTGCGCACCTCCCCACGACCCAGCTGGAGTTGGATCGTTGTCGTCGCGCTGGTGGTCGCCGCCGAAGCCATCCCAGTCCTCGGCCCACTGCCCGTCATCGCCGGCGAGCTGCTCGTCCTAATCCTGCTGAGCCTCGTGCCACCGCATGGAGCTCATGCCTCAGTCCCCGTGCCGGCCTGATCCCTCCGCAAACCGCCAAGCGCCTGCCTGCGATTCGCCGACGCGCGAGGTCGCACGCCCCTTAGGGATTGCGGTAGATCAGAGCTTTACTCGGCGTCCATGTACGGATAGCGGTGGTCGGTGGGCGGCACGTAGGTCTCTTTGATGGTGCGAGGGCTCGTCCAGCGGATGAGATTCAGGAACGAGCCCGCCTTGTCATTGGTGCCCGACGCACGCGCACCGCCGAACGGCTGCAGCCCGACCACGGCGCCTGTCGGCTTGTCGTTTATGTAGAAGTTCCCGGCTGCATTGACCAGAGTCTCCGAAGCCTTGCGGATGGCAGATCTATCGGTCGCAAAGATCGCGCCGGTGAGACCGTAAGGGCTCGTCCGGTCGCACAGGTGGAGCGTCTCTTCGAACTTCGAGTCGGGATACGGATAGACCGTGAGAATCGGGCCGAAGAGCTCCTCGCGCAGAAGCTTGAAGTCAGGATTCTTGGTCTCGATGACTGTGGGTCGCACAAACCAGCCGACCTTGTCATCGCCCTTGCCGCCGGCGATGACCTTGGCGTCCTCCGCCTTGCTCGCGTACTGGATAGCACCCATGTGCTTGGCGTAAGCCTTGCCGTCAATCACTGCACCCATGAAGTTGCGGAAGTCCGCAACGTCGCCTTGAGGGATGGCGTCAACCAGGTCGACGAGCTCTGGGCGAATGCTCTTCCATAGAGATTGCGGGATGTAGGCGCGCGAAGCCGCCGAGCATTTCTGCCCCTGATACTCGAAGGCTCCGCGGATCATGGCCGTGCGCAGTGCCTCGGGGTCGGCCGAAGGATGCGCAACTATGAAGTCCTTCCCGCCGGTCTCTCCGACAAGGCGTGGGTATGTCCGGTAGTGGTCGATGTTCTCGCCAACCTCTTTCCACATGCCGTGGAAGACCTCGGTCGACCCCGTGAAGTGGATGCCGGCGAGGCTCTTGTGGGCGAGCACCTGCTCTGAGATCTCGGAAGCGCTTCCGCTCACCATGTTGACGACGCCAGGCGGGAGCCCCGCTTCGTTTAGCAGCTCCATCAGGAAATGGCAGACCAGCAGTGTCTGCGTCGCCGGCTTAAAGACGACGGTGTTGCCCATCAGGGCCGCGGCCATCGGCAGGTTGGCGGCGATGGAGGTGAAGTTGAACGGGCTCACCGCGAAGACGAAGCCCTCGAGGGGTCGGTACTCAAGGCGGTTCCAAGCGGTGCCGTCATTGCCCGGCTGCTGCGCATAGAGCTGGTCTGCGAAGTAGGCGTTGTAGCGCCAGAAATCGACCGACTCGCAGGCGGCATCGATCTCCGACTGGTGAACGGTCTTCGACTGGCCGAGCATCGTGGCGGCGTTGATGGTGTCCCTCCACGGCCCTGCCAGGAGAGCGGCGGCGCGGAGCAGTACCGCTGCCCTCTCCTGGTAGGAGGTGGCCGCCCACATTCGCCGCGCGTCGAGCGCCGCCTCGATGGCGTCGGCGAAGTCTTTTTTTCCGCCAACCGCGACCTGGGCGATCGACAGCTCCTTGCGGTGCGGAGACCGGATCTCGGCCTTCGACGCCCCCCAACGCCTCTCGCCGCCGATCTGCATAGGCACGTCGGTTCGCGCGTCGGTGAGCTCGGCCAGCCTCGCCTTTAGGCTCTTGCGGTGCGGATCGCCGGGGGCATAGGCGCGAATCGGCTCATTTACGGGAGTTGGGACTTTGAAGTGTCCGTCCGCGGTCATGTCACACCCCTGGAATTAGAAGACCCTGCCTGCGCCACCACCGATGATGCCGGAAAACAGCGGTCCGCCGCCGTACGGCGGCGCAATCCTGCGTAACCCGTGACCGTATTCCCGTTGACCGCGTCAGCACTCTCCTGGAGGCATTGAGGTGGCTGTCGGCTATTCCCCCGCCCGATATACGAGCGCGGCGGACCGGGTCAGGCAAACGGTGGCGCTGGTTCAGCGTCGGGGCTACGCCCTCACGCCGTCCCGCCTCGGGCGCCTGTGCCTGGGCGGCCCGCTTTCGCCAGACGAGGTCCTCTGGGCGGTTGCAGCCACGCGGGACCTGACCGTCGCCGACGGCCTCGTCATCGAGCGCACCGAGGTGGCTCGCGTGCGCGAGATCAGCTCTCGCGCCGCCGCGCACGATTCGGACGCCGCCGCCTACGTACCGATGACCGCGCGCTTCGTCAGCGCGCTCGTCGCCGTGGCTCCATTCGTCCGCAGTGTCTCGCTGGCGGGCTCGCTGGCCAGCGGGGGGTTTCGAGCCTCGGACGACGTCGACCTCAATCTCATCGTCGACGACGGGCACCGCCACCTGGCTTATGTCGCGGTCAACGTGCTCGGGCTGCTGCATGCGCTGGCGCACCGCGCCAAGCCTGTCGACGACCTCACGCGAAGACCGATCGCCCCGCGGCTGATGACAGCGAACCTGATCCTCGAGGTGTCGCAGTGCCACCCGCTCGAGAGGCAAGACATGGATATGGCCTACGAGCTGCTCGTCGCCGAGCCTGTCTTCGGCCGGGACGCCGTCGACGACGTTCTCGATTCCAACCCGGCCCTTCTCGACCACTTTCCGCAGATGGCCAGCAAGCAGGCGCCGATGCAAATCGATCCTCCGCCGTGGCGCCTGCCGACCTCTCTGTTTCCAGAGTTTCTTGATGAGGCCGCGCGTCACATCGGGCGCGCGGCGTGGCGGTACATGCAGTGGACGCGTCGGGGGCACCCGGATGCGCTCGCGCGCGTCGCGTTCGTTCGGTCGACCATGCGTCCCTACACCTTGTTCGACGAGGGCGGTTGAAGTGATCACGCCAATCGCGATTGGAATCATCGCGGCTTCCAGCCTCGCTCTCTTCGCCTTTGGCGCCAACATTCTCTTCCTTACTTATCGAGCGACCCGCATACAGCCGCGCCGCCATCCCCCTATCGCGTACGGCAACGAACCCAGGGTCTGCGTCCAGGTGCCGATTTACAACGAGCGCTACGTGGTCGATCGGGTCCTGAACGCTGTGTGCTCGCTGGATTGGCCTCGGGAGCGATTGGAGATCCAGGTCCTCGACGACTCAGACGACGACACCGTTTCGATCGTCGCCCACCGCATTCTCCATTGGCGCCGTCGAGGCGTGGCCGTCACGCAAGTGCGGCGCGCCTCGCGCAGCGGGTTCAAGGCCGGCGCACTCGCGAATGGGATGGCCCTCACCACGTGCCCCTTCATCGCGATCTTCGATGCGGACTTCATACCTCCGCACGACTTCCTCCGCCGCACGCTCGGGGTTTTCGAGGATCCCAGCATCGGCTTCGCCCAGGCGCGATGGGGTCACCTGGATGAGGGCTATTCGTGGTTCACACGCCTGCAGGCGTTTGCTCTCGATTTCCACTTCCTCATCGAGCAGGCCGTCCGCTCAGCCGACGGCTACTTCACCAACTTCACAGGAACCGCGGGGGTTTGGCGGCGGAGCGCGATCGAGGATTCCGGCGGCTGGAACGCGAACACGCTGACCGAGGACCTGGACCTCAGCTACCGGGCGCAGCTTCGCGGGTGGCGCGCGGCGTACCTCGAAGACCTGGTCGTGCCGGAGGAGCTGCCCGTCTCCTTCGACGCATATCGCCGCCAGCAGTCACGATGGGCGACAGGCAGCTTTCAAACTGCATTCCGCCTGCTGGTCCCAGTTCTGCGAAGCCGAGTCAGACCCGGGGTCAAGCTGCAGGCCTCGATGCACCTGCTCGCATACGGGGTGGGACCGGTGATGCTGATCCAGCTGGCTTGCTACCCGCTGCTTTTGGCGGCCACCGACCTACCCACCCTGCCCTGGCAGCTCGCGGACGTCGGGGTTCTATTCGTGATGATGGGCGTTGCGCCATGGATCGGCTTCGTCGTCGCTCAGACCAGGCGAGGGCGGCGCTGGTGGTCAGCCTTTCCGGCGCTGTTCTGTCAGCTCGCAGGTGCCGGCATGTCGTTCACTGCGATGCTGGCGATGTTCCGTGCGACCCGCAGCGGCGGCGAGTTCGTGCGCACCCCGAAGCACCACATAGTCGAGCGCGGGCAGGAGTGGCGCGACCAGGCCTACGTCCGCGTCGGCGACCCGCGAGCGATTGGAGAAGCTGTGCTGGGAGCCGGGGCGCTGACGATGGTGCCGTTCGCGGCGGCGCAGGGACAGTGGCTGGTGGCGATCTATTCGACGCTTTTCGCTCTTGGGTTCCTGATTGTCGCCGGGTTGACCGCGGTAGATTTCCTCGAGGTCGTGACGCTGCGCGGTCTGGGACGTCAGGCCCTCGCGCGGCTGCGCTCAGCAGGGCCTGTCATGGCGCTGATGACCCTCTGCGGCGCCCTCTTGCTGCTGGCCGCACAGAGGCCCGAGCCGTTCGAAGACGGGTATGGCCACTGGCTGATCGCCGCGAACCTGGCGTCGACTGGGCAGCTGAAGGATCCGATCTTCGGCATGCAGGATACGTGGCTGCCCGGCTATCACCTACTTGCGGCAACGGTGCTAAAGCTGTTCGGTCTTTGGTCGCTGGGCACGTTGAAGGCGATGGGTGCCGCGTTGGGTGTCGCCACCCTCGCCCTGGTCTACGCGCTGGCCCCGAGTGGCCGCCAAGGTCGGCTGGCAGTAGCGCTGCTTGCGCTCAATCCCGTATTCCTGTTCACGTCCGGCTCGGTGGTGGTCGAACCGCTTATGACCACCCTCCTAACTGGCGCCGGGCTGGCTGCAGTGCGGGGTCGCTTGAAGCTGGCGGCAGCGCTGGCGGCCCTGGCTTGCGTGACCGCCACGAAGGCCTGGATCTGGATCGGGGTCGCTGTCGTCTTCGGGCTTGTCCACGCGGGCATCGACAGGTTCACTCTCCCCGAGGGGGAGCGATCAATGAGGGCGACCTTAACGGCGCTTGCGCGCCGCGGAGATAAACGGCGCAGGCCGCGGCAGCACCCCGCTCTCGTCTGGGCAGTGCCCTCGATCGCCCTGCTCGTTTTGATGCAGCTCGGCTTCGCCCCTGCCACCAACTCCCTGGCCCGCGGCTCCGTCGAAGTCATGTCCGCAACCGCACGTGGCAGCATCGCGGGTGACGCGCTGGGGCGCCTGCTGGAGCTGGGCGGCACGTTTGGGCTGGCAGCTCTCCCGCTGTTCGCGCTGGGCGCGGTCGGGCTGACGTCCCTCATTCGAAAGGGCGCGCCGGGACAGCGGGCCATCAGGTTTGTACATATACCTGCCCTCGTCTACCTGGCGGCCGTCGCCGGCCTCGTTACGTTTGGCGTCTACACAGGCAGCCATCGCTATCTCTATCCCGCCCTGCCATCCCTCGCCCTGTTGGCTGCGGGCGCCCTTGACCGCCACGCGACCGCGCTGCGCCTCGCGGCCGTGTCGGCCGGCGGCTTGCTCACGATCGGATTTGTTCCAGTTTTTGCGGGCTTCGCCAACGACAACGCCGGCCTGGTGGCTGCGGGCAGAGCCGCGAGCGCCATGGGCGGCTTGCTCGTAACCGACTCGCCAGTCGCAGCTTTCTATAGTGGCAAGCCTCTCGCGGATCTGGTCGGCTCACAGAACCTACCGGCGAGCCGCACACAAGCCATTGCCTGGATGGCGGGTCATCGGGTAACGGAAGTGGTGGTCGAAGGCATCAGCTATTACCGAGCCAGCGCCTTGTTTCCCGACCTGGCCGCTGGCATGCCAAGCCCTCCGTTCGTGCCATTGGGCGATCAACGCTCGTACCAGGTATCGGGTGGCAAGTCTGTCTACGCGTACAGCTTTGGCGCCGAGATATTTCCTGGGGTGACCGCAGTTGTGTCAACCGGCGATGGTCAGGGCAGGACAACCCCTCTCGCCAAGGGTCTGCAGTTACGTGCTGCAGGGGCCGGCATAACAGCCGAGGGGATGGGGTTCGGCGCGCCGATCGTCCGCTATAGCGATGGTTGGGTGTATTCGAAGACAGTCGGGTCCGAGGATATGTCAAGCCCGACCAAGGTGGTCTGGAAACAAACCTTCGCCCTTGACGAGATGGGCGGCGACGCTGCTCGTGCATATGCATTCGTGCCGATTGCGTCGCGAGGCACCATCGAGGTCGTTTACGGGATCGAACCGGCGGGGGTGTCAGTGTCCGTGCGAGTCGTCGATCTCGTCCCCGGGTACACCCTGGTCGGAATCCTCAACGAGCAGTCGGCCGAGTTCGACAATTTCGCAGAGCCCGGCCAAACGTTCACAGGTTCTGAGTTCGAGCGGTGGATGCCCGCCACGGGCGCCTACGCACGCCTGCGCTCGGAGACGCTCGGCGTGGACTGGTCTGTGACGCCACTCCCGGGATCGCAACTTCACGCAGGCCGCGAGCTCGCTCCGCCCAACTTCAACTGGGCAGGTCTCGACTACACCTTTCCAGCGCCCTTCACCGGGACGAGCTACTTCATCAACGTCGGGCTCGCGAAATGAGTCAGACAGACAGGGTTGATGTCGTGCTGGTCTATCCGCAGAGGGCTCCCGCGCGCGGCCGTCACTGGATCATGCCCTCCCTTGGTCTCATGTACTTGAGCGCGGCGCTCCGTCGCGCGGGCTACACCGTGCGCCACATCGACCACACATTCCTCGAGCGCCGCGAGGTGCTCGAGCAGATCGAGCATCTGCGCCCAGCAGTGATTGGAATCTATTGCATGATCACGATGCAGGACGAGGCGCTCTCGCTGGCGGCGCAGGTGCGCGGAAAGGCCTTGACGGTGATCGGCGGACCGTACCCGTCCGGCGAACCCGACACTTTTGTCGACCAGTTCGATCTCGTCGCGGTCGGCGAAGGCGAGGAGACGATCGTCCAGATCATGGAGCACCTCGAAGACCGGCGGTTCGACGAGATACCGGGGCTGGTCTTCAAGCGTGATGGCGAGATCATCAGGTCAACTGCGCGCTCGCGCAGCAAGGACATGAGCGACCTGCCGCTGCCGTACCGCAAGGACATTCCGAACGCTGAGTACGTCGCCTACTGGCGCAAGCATTGGAAGGACGCCACCACGCCGTTGATGTCAACGCGTGGTTGCCCGTTCCGCTGCGACTTCTGCCATAAGTCAGTATTCGGTGACCTCTTCAGCGCGCGGTCCGTCGAATCCGTGGTCTCGGAGATGCGCGAGATAGCGGAGCTGGGCTACGACCACATCTGGATGTCGGACGATCTCTTCACGCTCAACTACAAGCGCACCTTCGAGCTGGCTCAGGCGATCGAAGCGGCTCGACTGCCGCTGACATGGGAATGTCTCAGCCGCGTCACCCATGTGGACCAGGCACTGTTCGAGCAGATGCACCGCGCCGGCTGCAAACGCATTTTCTTCGGTATCGAATCCGGCGACGAAGGCGTGCTCAAGCAGATGAAGAAGGGCATTACGCCAGACCAGGCGAGGAAAGCAGTCGAAGCCTGCGTGGCCGCCGGCATCAAGGCGGCCGGTTTCTTCATGGTCGGCTACCTTGGCGAGACCACTGAATCGTTGATCAAGAGCATCAACTTTTCGAGCAGCCTACCCCTGGATTACGTCAGCTACACCATCGCGTA
This sequence comes from Candidatus Dormiibacterota bacterium, assembly GCA_040004595.1. Lineage (GTDB taxonomy): Bacteria > Chloroflexota > Dormibacteria > Dormibacterales > Dormibacteraceae > Palsa-872. Next base: position 29,835 of record JBDUAO010000005.1, read on the forward strand.
TCCGCTGCCTGGCACCGGCTTCTACGAGCGGGTGCGCGAGCGCCGCCAGCACGGCGAATGGCACAAAGTGCGACACAACAGGCTCCTGTTCAACACCGACTTCTCGGAGAGCAAGTTGCGAACCGCAATCATGAAGGGAGCCATCCAGCACAAGCTCAACCAGCTGCACCTCAGACCTGCCGCCAGAGCCTTTCAGCTCGCCACGGATCCTCTGTTACGCCTTCTCAAGTAGCTTTCGCACTGGCTCTGCTCGTGGCGTTCGCAGGTTGCGGCGGGTCAGCTCCAGCCGCTTCGAGTCAGCCGTATCCGGCCACGGGCCTGGTTCTGCTGTCGCTGACCGATGGATCGAAGCGCGCGTCAGCCTCGATCGGCACAGACCCCGTGGCCGTGATCGCGTCGGCAGATGGCTCCTTCGCCTACGTCGCGGACAGCGCGCCCGGCGATGTCTATGGAGTGAAGCTCCCGGACCTCAAGTTGGCCTGGAGGCAGCACGTCGGGGGAGCGCCGTTTGGCCTGCTGCTTAATTCGGGCAGCTTGTTCGTCAGCCTGTACGACGGGGGCTCCGTGGTCGAGCTCAACCCCGCCACCGGCGCCAAGGTGCGCACCGTGCCAGTCACTCCGCGGCCGGCCGCCATGAGCGTCGATGCGACTGGACGCTTGATCGTCGCCGGCACCGGTGGGCGAGTTGAGTACCTCGATGGCACCAGCCTGGCCGGCGGGGCAGGCTTCGGAATTGCGGCAGTCGGCGACCAGATCTGGACCGCGGACTTTGAGCGCGCCGAGCTGGTTCGCGCGGACGGCCGCCGCGTGGGCCTGCCCCTGCCAGTGTTTCCTTTCTGGCTTTCAGCTGGAAGCACTGGACACCTGCTGGTCACCGCGGAGGGACCGCGCGAGGATTCCGATCCGGGCGGGGTGTTTGACCTGAACACCGCAACGTTGCAGTTCTCGACCCTTGCCACCCCCCGCGACCCAGACCAGGTGATCATGTCCGGTTCGCGAATCTTCGTACCGGCTCACGGGGACGAGAACGTGCTGGTCATCGACGGCGGCGCAGTGACGACATGGGCTCAAGGCATCTATCCGGTGGGCCTCGCTGCCGACCCGACCCAGAATCTCTTGGTGGTGGTGACGAACTCTCATGAATGAGGTGTGGACGAGCGCCTTTCGAATCATCGTGGGCATCTTCTGGCTCTACTTCGCGAGCACGAAGTGGCAGAGCGTCGAATGGACGCGCGGGTTGATCCAATCGGCGGCGGCCGACAATCCGATCCCCGGCCTGAAGGAATTCCTGGCCACCGTGGTGGCGCCGAACTGGTTCATATTCTCGGTCGCACAGACGGTCTCTGAAACAGTGGTCGCCTTCCTGCTGATCCTCGGGCTGGCCACGCGATGGGCGAGCATCGGAGGCCTGCTGCTGGCGGCGAACCTGGCTCTGGTCGTCGCCTTCGAGGTCAAAGACCCAGGGTTCCGCTGGCTCTATTACCTGGCCGTGCTGGTCAGTGCCCAGGTCATCGTTTCGGGCGCCGGCCCTTTTGCGCTATCGCGTTTCAAGTGGGTGCCGGCGTTCCTGCGCTGACCAGGATTGGCCTCGTTCCGCTCGTGGCAGCGCTGATAGCCGGCTGCTCGCACGCGACTGGGCCGACCATGACACTGCCCAGCCCGGCAGGTGCTTGTGGCGCGGGTCCGCCCCTCGCAGGCATCTATCAACCCGACCGGCTGCAGGTCCTGGACCCGTGCCGGCACGCGGTTGGGCGGGTGGTCTCAGTCGTGCCCGAGGAGGATGGCGACTACCACGTCTGGATCGTGCTCGACCCCGTGTACTCGGGTCTGCTGAATGCCGAGAATCACTTCCAGGGAAAGCCCACGTTGCTGGCAGAGATCGTTCCAGACTGCCCGGCTAATCCTCCGCCGGCCGACAGCTCCTCGGCCGAGAATTGCCCTGCCACCAAGCTTCCCATCCCGAGCGCTGGCGGGCGCGTCGCGATCGACGGGCCATGGGTGCTGGACACCAACCACGGTTGGCGCGAGATCCATCCGGTCGACACGCTCGTGATCCTTGGCAGTTGAGCTCGCGTCCCTCTACGGCCTGCTGGCTTGCCCACGGTGCGGAGCCTCTCCCCGACCAGGGGTCGACGCTTGCGACGGATGCGGCCGTCTGATCCGAATCGTGGGAGGCGGCCTCGACCTTCTTGACGATGAATCCAGACCGGATGCAGACGCCTTCGCCGAGCGATATCGGGCGCTTCGGCTGAGCGAGGGCTGGGTCGACCCAACGGGTCACACACGCAACAGCGGGCGGCCGGAGCATTGGCGTCGATTGGCATCGGCATCCCGGGCGGCGGCCATTCTGGCGCGCGAATGGCCCAGCCCGGCTGGCCGGGTGGTGGCAGATATTGGATCGGGAACGGGCTGGGCAGACGCTTTATTCGCCGGCTTCGGCGTAATCGCCTTCGACATCCTTCCGATTGTGCCGACCGGCAGCGCGCTCACCGTGCGCGCCGAGATGCGCAGGCTGCCGCTCCGCGACTCGACAGTTGATGCCGCTTTCTTCAGCGCTTCCATTCATTACGTACCCCTGGCTGAGGCGGTGCGGGAAGCTGCTCGCGCGCTGAGACATGGTGGGCTGCTCCTCGTGGTCGGCAGCCCTGTCTACGGAGACGATGGCTCGCGCGCGCGAGCCGCCGGCCGAACGGCCTCCTATTACGCAGCCGCGGGATACCCCGAGCTCGCCGCGCGCTACCACCCATCCAGCATCGGGGATCTGAGATCGGTCATCGTGGATTCTGGATTTGACCTGGTAGCTGTCAGGACCGAAGGGGGCGTCGGGGCGCTTTGGCGACATGCAATGGGCCGCCCGCCGGTTAGCCTGGCGGTCGGCAGGCGGATCCGGCCCTGAGAGCGACCCGACATCGCGCCCCCGGGCAGCGGTTACGCTAGACACCGCATGAGCCTCGACGCCGAGGGCTACGGGTTTCCAGAGCACGAGCACACGCTCGCACGCCTGATGGATGACATCCGTGTGCTGTCCCCCGCCGGGGTTGAGCGGGTGGCCAAAGGTTGGGATGACCACGTCGGCGCCAAGGGTTTGCAGGCTTTCCACGACGCCGAGAAGGCCGGCACTCATGCCATCGAGCAGGCAGACCGTGGACCGGCCTGGGACCTGGTCAGGAGCTCGTTGTTCGGTCTGACGGAATCTGGTGACGCTTTGGTTTCATGGAAAGCGGAGCACGGCGAGGTCGGCCACAAGGCGGAGCGCGCGGCTCTGGCGGCGGCGCTGGGCCTCGTCGCGGGGAACCTGATCACCAAGGAGCAGCGGGCGACGCTGATGCGACCTCTTGCCGAAGCCCTGCCGTGGCTCCTTACCGACTAGTCAGACCGGCAGGCTGATCGACCCAGTCAGCCGCGTGCCTCGGCGTTGGCACGCAACCGGACGAACTTCAAGTGCCGCCACTTGGGGTCCTCCATGGCCGTCGCATATCGTTCCGTCAGCCCGGGTCATTGAGTCGGTTGTTTGGTGGGATCCGAAATCAGATCCGCCAGGTCGAAGCCGGTGTCGGTGAGAGCTGCTTTGTCGACCGGCTTTCGTTTCTCGATCAGCTTGCCGCCGAGCTCGTTCGTCTTCTTGTCGTTCATGGAAAGGACGGCATCCACCAGACCGTTGGTCAAATAGAAGACCGAGAACGCGAGTCCCTTCCGGTCACCGCGCCATACCGTCTGGCTGTCAGCTGAGGCGTGACCCCTGTATTCGAGGCTGACGTCGTACTGGTCCGACCAGAAGTAGGGAAGCCTCGAGTAAGGCGCGTCCCCGGTCACGATCGCGGCACCGATGGCACGGCCCTGGTTCTTCGCGACTTCCCAATGCTCGACCCGGATCGCGCGACCGAGCACCGGGTGCGGATGAAAGGCGATATCGCCGCCACAGTAGACGCCGTCAGCCGCCTTGAGACCTTCGTCGACGCTGACCCCGCCGCCTTCCATCGGCAGGCCGAGCGCTTTGGCAATATCGAGGTTGGGCTCTATGCCGACCGCCAACAGGACCAGGTCGACTTCCTCGCGCCGCCCATCTGAGAGGGTGACGCCGGCGACACGCTTGCCCTTCTTGTGCCACTCCTCAACTTTGGTTCCAGTCCGGAGATCGACACCATGGTCGTGGTGGATCGATGCGTAGATCTTGCCGACCTCGTGGCCGAGGGCTCGCGACAGCGGCACGGCCCCAGCCTCCAGCATCACGACGTCCTTGCCTAGCTGGCGAGCCGACGCCGCAACCTCCGCGCCGATAAAACCGGCGCCAATCAACAGCACGCGAGAGCTCTCGTTAATAGCCTTGCGCAATGCCTGGCTGTCGCGCAACGACCGCAGCGTGAGCACGTTGTCGGCATGGGGAGCGCCGGGCAGCCATCGCGGCGTGCCACCAAGGCCGAGAACCAGGGTGTCGAAGCCGACCTCGCTGCCGTTTTCGAGAGCCAGGGTGCGACTCGACAACGAGCCACCGACCACTCGCTGATTCAGGTCGAGATCAATCCGCTCCCTTTTATAGTCCCCGTCGTCATGCAGAAAAACCTTTGGCGACTCGACCTCGTTGCGCAGGAACTCCTTGGATAGATAGGGGCGGTCGTATGGCCGGTCGTGGTCCCCACTGATGATCCTCACGTCGCCGTCGAACCCTTTCTTCCGCAATGCGAACGCGGCCGCGTCGCCGGTTCCGCCTCCCCCAACGATCACCACCCGAATCCCGGCCATAGATCAAATGCTCCGAATCACGGCGCGTCAACCCGCCTCGGTCCCAGTTTAGGCGGCCACGTCATCTGGTGGCGAGTCCAGCCCGACCGCCTGAAAAAGTTGGAGGCCGCGCCCTTGCAAGCCCGGCCTCGCGAGAGGAAGGAAGGGATGGTCAGGAAGGAAGTACGAGCGCGCCTCCAAGGCCGGTCACACAGCCCATGCTCTTGGTGCCGATCTCCTTGTCGCGGCGCGTGCTCGAAGTGTCCGAGGCGGTTCGTGCGCGGCGTGGGGGAACGGGTGCGGCGACCAAAGCGTCCAGCTTGCGTCGCAGCTGCAGCTCGAGGAGCCTTTCGAAGTCGTCCATTTGTATTAGAAACGCCTCCCACAACTGGAGTACCCATTGCCGCCGGCGATTGAACGCTGCGAGACGGCTCGATGGGGTCAGATGGCGGCGGTGGCTCAGCTGGGAGATCGTCCTAACCGTCGAGCTCCGGCGCATCAGTGGTTGGGGGCTGTCGCGCTAAGCGGCGCGCTGGCTGGGCGCGGAGTGCGCCGCTACCCGGCGGGGCGCAACGTGGAGCCTGCTGTGCGAAGGCCTGGAGGCGGCCCTGCCGTCGCTCATGGCGTGGGCCAGCTTGACCATCTGCACCCGCCGCGGACCCGGCCCCATCACCCTGATGGCGAGGACCACGAACGGCCTCATGCTGACCATTCCATTCGTCATTAGAAGTGCCTTCCTTGCTGTCATTTGTCTAGAGAACGCGGCCCGACCGACTTGTACGCCGGCGTATCGAAGAGAGATCAGGCGACCGGCTGCATCGGGCTCCAGTCGCCCAGGGAGCTCGCCTGGCGAAGCAACGACCGCTTCCGTCCCCACAGGCGGTCGATGAGGTCTTTGCGTGAGGCTCTACCGCTGACAACGATCCCCACATCGACCATTGCCGCCCGGGTTGAAGGCGCGATGGCTTCCTCGTCAAGGGTGGGCCTGGCGAGCTCAGAGAGAATCCGGTTCAACCGCCCCAGCTCGACTGCGCTGGAGCCTCGCAGCTCGATGTATTCCTGGCTCATCCGTTTACCCCCTTGTGACTGCTCGTGCCTGGGAGTTCCGTTGAAGCAAGCAACAGGCCCCTTCTAGTCAAAACGCCGACGCGGAGAGGAGTACTGGCACTCGGCGGGACCGGACTGCAGGTTCTGTTGTACCTGCAATCGTTCGGTACAATCGCCGGGGGGACTGCCACAGGTGGAAACGGTCAGCCGGATGGAAGCCGATTTCTGGGAGCAGTTCGAAACCTTCCAGTTCATTTCGGTCGACCTCGCGAAGTACCGGGACCTGGACGAGTTGGCAGAGCGGGCGCTCGAGCTTGGCCTCGACCTGACCAAATCGTCGGTCGCCTTCATCGCCCTGGTCGATGAAAGCGGCGACCGCAGGCAGGTATACACCCGGGCCGCCATCCCGAGCGAAGCCCTCACCGAAGACCAGATCGACAAGATGGTCAAGAAGACAGTTCCGACCGCTGGTTCGGTTGATGGCGCCCCTCGGCACCCCGAACCGGCCCCGAGCACCTTCTGCGGCCGAGTGCTCCAGGCGGGCGGGAGAACCATCGGAACGATCGGCGTTGTCAACAAATCCGGCTTCACCGCCGTCCAGCGCCGCGGCTTCTCGCTGTTCGCCAACCAGCTGGCGGCTGCGATCGAGATCGCCCGCTTGCACGAACGCCGTCAGGAGATGGTCGACGCGCTGGTCAACCTCCGGGCGGAGCTCGACCGCAGCGAGGAGCAACGCCTGCGTAGCGAGGAGCGAGCTCGCAGCACAGAGCGCCTGGAGAGAGCGCATGAGCTCGCGGTCGAAGCATTGCTCGCCGTCTCGGTGCACGCGCGTGTGGGCAAGGACCTGACCGACTTCTATCGCCGGCTGACCGGCACCGTCGCTCAGCTCGTCGGGGCTGACAAGGTTCTCTTCTGGCAGGTCAACGACAACAAGACGCTGACGGCGATACCGGGTTCTCATGGCATCGACGATGGATTCATCGCGCGGCTGAAGCCAGGACGGTGCGATCCTGAGATTGACGACCTCGCGAGCCGCGTCGTCTACAAAGACGTCATATACCGAGCGGCGCGGGCGGACGCTGACCCCGACTCGCTGGTCGTCCTTGATGCCCTGGGTGTAACCACCGCCATAAGCGTGCCGTGGCGCGCCGGCGATCACAGACTCGGGCTGGTGGCGGCCTACGACTCCCGGAATCCGGAAGGCTTCTCGCGCGAGGACACATGGGTCCTACACCAGGCGGGGCTCGCGGCTGGTCTCGTCTGGCAGCTCAGGCAGGCGGAGACGGATCTCAAGAAGACAGTAGAGCGATTGCAGAAGGTTGACTCCGCCCGGCAGTTGCTGCTCAAGAATTCGTCTGAAGCCGCCGACAAGATCCGGCGACGTTTCGCCACGGAGCTTCACGACGATGCGCTGCAGAAGCTGACAGCGGCTGAGCTCCACCTCCACCGTGTCAATCCCGACAGGCTCGGGCCCGTCGATGACGCCAGGGCCCTGCTGCAGCAGGCCGAGGATGCCCTGCGGAAGCTCCTTTTCGAGGTGCGGCCGCCGGCGCTGGAGCTACCCGGCGGGTTCGAGGAAACCATCCGCGACCGTATCCTCATGCTCCGCTCGTTGACTGGGATCGAAGCCGACCTTGACTTAGATCTCCCTGATGACGTCCGGTACGAGATCAAGTCGGTGGTTTTCAGGCAGGTGAGCGAAGCGATCACCAACGTCGAGAAGCACTCCGCTGCGACCCGCGTTCAGGTGACTGTCAAGGCGGAAGGCGGCGGCATCGCCGGGGTCGTCATGGACAACGGTCGCGGATTCGTGGTCGAGGAGCGTGACCATCTGCCGGGCCATCTGGGTTTGCTGACGCTCACCGAGCGCGCGTTGCTGGCGGGAGGCTGGTGCAAGATTTCCAGCGAGCCCGGCAATGGCACGAAGGTGGAATTCTGGGTCCCGACTCCCCGGTGACCCCAGCTGTGATCCGGGTTCTGATCGTCGAAGACCACCAGGTGGTCGCCGAAGGGCTTGGCGCGCTCCTCAACGACCAGGACGACATGACGGTCGTCGGCAAGGTCGGATCGGTTGGAGAGGCGATCAATCTGGCTGCTGAGCTCAGCCCGGATGTCGTGATCCTCGACTTTCGCCTCACCGACGGGACTGGCGCCGACGCCGGCGCAGGCATCCGTCAGATCAGGCCCAATACCAAGCTCATCTTTCTAACGCGGGAGGATGGCGACGGGGCGCGGTTCGCCGCCCTCGAGGCAGGCGCCAGCGCGTTCATCCACAAGTCGAGGGCGGCGTCCGAGGTGGTCGATGCAATACGCACCGTGGCGGGAGGGGGCACCCTGATAACCCCGCGCGCGATTGCGGCGCTGCTGAACAAGCGACGCTCGATGGACGCTCAGCTCGAGAGCTTGACCCCGCGAGAGAAGGAAGTCCTGCGGCTCATGGCCGAGGGGGTCTCGAGCCGCGAGATTGCAAGCAAGCTCGGGATCAGCTACACAACCGTCAGGACGCACATCCGCAGCCTGGGCGCCAAGCTCGGAGTCCACTCGAAGTTGCAGGCGATCGTAAAGGCTCGGGAGCTGGCTCTCGTCGAATAGTGTGGGTCGTCAGGAGCCTGCGACTTGTCGCCTGACCCCGCCCGCGCGCGGGAACAACCGGATTGGCATGCGCTCACCGACTCTGTCGCTGCGCCGCGCGAGCTTGCGGCGTTTCTTGTCCTCGTAAAGGTCAAGGTCTGCGCTCTGGTAGACAGCCGGCCAGTCCTGTGCTGTTTGCCACTCCGAAAGACCGACGCTCACCTCGACCGGTTCGATCGACTTCGCGCCGAGGCTCATCTCGCGCACCGCGGCCCTCAAGCGAACTGCGACCTCGCGTCCGCGTTCGATATCGGTCTCCGGCATCGCGACAGCGAACTCATCGCCGCCGATCCGGGCGCACAGGTCTGACGCGCGCACGACTCTCTGCAGCTGCTGGCCGACGAGGCGCAAGGCCGCGTCGCCACCCCGATGGCCCTGGCGATCGTTGATTCGCTTGAGGTTGTCAAGGTCGATCATCATCACCGTTAGGCGTCGCTCATGTCGTTCGGCGAGCGCCACCTCGCGCTCCATGAAGCGCTCGAACTCGCGGCGGTTTGCAAGTCCTGTCAGGTGATCGGTGCGCGACTCATTAGAGAACTGACGGGCGCGGTCGAGAACGATCGCCACCTGGTCCGCAACCGCTGCCATGAAGAGATAGTCGGTGGGGCCGAACACTCGCTGCATCTGTGTTCCCACCGTCATGACCCCGACAGTCCTCCCCTTTACGCGCAGCTGCGCCCTCAGTGCTGTCCACTCCCCGCCTGCGACACGATCCACCCGCGACTCTGAGTGCCCGTTAGCCGATGCCGTCGCTTTTGCCCGCGGACCGACGTGAGCGCGAAAGTCATCGATCTGATCGGCTTCCATCCCGACCGTATGGATCAATTTGTAGGTGGCGCGCTCGCGCAGCCAAACTGAGCCAGCGTTGAGCCGCAGTGCGGTCAGCGATTCGATGAGCGCGATCTCCGCGCTCTCCACGGTGTCGGTCGAACGGACCATCGCCGTGACAATCGTCGCCAGGCCGTAAAGCTCGCTTTCGCGAGCCCTGTGCTCAGCATCAAGGTGGTCGAGGTACCCCTGGGCGATGCGAGAGGTCAAGCGTTCGACAACGTCTTCGAGTCGCCGCTGGGCGATTGCGATGATTTCGTGGCGACGGCGACTGATATCAAGCGGCGCGGAGATGAGCTCGATCGTTGCGCGCCTATAGATGGACAAAGCATCGATCAAGGCCTCGAGTGCGACGCCCTGTGCGGCTCGGAGGCGGCCCTCATCTCGAGCCGTTTGCTCGAAAGCGGGCCATGGGAGGTCGATGTCCGATCGCAGTGATGTGACGAGGATCTCCATGAAGCTGACCGAGCTCGCGAGCATGTCGTCGCCGGTTTGCTCGCTTATGCGCAGCAGCTCCGGCGATCGTGCACGCACCACCTCGAGCGCTTTCCTTCCACTCTCCGCCGTATCTGCAGCGAGGCCGATGGCCAGGGCATTCAAAACGTCACCTGGATAGTCCGCCGTAAAACCCACTCCACCGTTATCCATGCATCTGTTCAACGTCCCCAAGGCGCGTGCCTACCTGAATTGCAGACGAATTCACCAAATTGCAGTGACTCCGCAGGTTGGGGTCGAGGCGCAGGCCTACGCTGCTTGCGGGCGACCCCCTCCCATCGTTCGTGCGATCTCAGCCAGACGGCGTCTCATCCGGCCCCACGAGCCTGCGCCGCGAATGTGACTGCGGCGCTCGTACCGCGGCGCATTCGACCTGGCGCAGAGCTCACATCCACAGCCATGCCCGGTGTCTGGAAGCTTTTTGCCGAACTTGTTGAATCTCGCGAGTATTCCGCCTCTGATCACTACGTTCCCGACAGGTAGAACGCAAGCCGGCCGCGGTACATCCGGTTGACGAGGCCAGTCGGCTCCTTGAACCACTCGTTGGGAAGTCGCAGGCTCGGAAGCGCGACCGTCATGAAGTTGTGCCAGACCGGAGCGGCGGTATAGAAGCTGTCAGAACCCTCCGTCATCTTCTGGCGCCAGTCGGGGTTGCCAACCCACACCGCGGTCACGATGTGCGGCGTAAAGCCGATGGTCCATGCGTCGGCGAACTGATCTGTCGTGCCCGTCTTCACGGCGACACGGTGGCCTGCCAGCGTGAGGATCGAGCCCATGCCGAAGATCATCCGGCGGTTCGTGTCGTCGGACATGATCTGACCCATGATGAAAGCGACGCGCGGATCGAGCACCTTCCTCGCACCGGCTCCCGCGGAATGGTTGAAGAGAACGGCTCCGTTCCTCACCACCTTTGCGATCGCGAATGGCGGGTGCAGCACGCCCTTGGCCGCCAGGACCGACGCCCCCGTTGCCATCTGCAAGGGTGTCTCGCCATAGCCTCCAAGCGTGAGCGACGGACCATAGGTGTTCAACCGGTCGTTGTTCGTGTAGACCGGATTGCCGCGGGAGTCGTAATGAAGCTGCCAGGGCGGCGCGCCCATGCTCCTGGCCAACTTGACCACCGAGGCCACGCCGACTCCCAGCTCGACCTTGACTGCTGGGATGTTCAACGAGTTGGCCATCGCCTCTTGCAGCTGCAGCGTGCCGTGATAACGCCCGTCGTAGTTGCGCGGTGAATAGGCTTCGCCCGACGCCGGATCAACATAGGTGAACCTCGCGTCAGCGATCGGCGTCGTCATCGTGTACTTGCGGCTCGCGATCGCAGTCGTGTAAGTGAAGATCTTCATCGACGACCCCGGGTTGCGCGGCGGCCAAACCGCAAGGTTGTACTGGCCGCCATTGGTCTGCGGGTTGGCCGATCCGACCATGGCGATGATCGCTCCCGAATTCGGGTCGATCGACACCAGGGCGCCCTGGCTCAAATGCCTGTAGGCGAGGCTCTTGACGGTGTTCGTCACTGACTTCTGAGCGAGGTTCTGCAGCTTGTAGTTGAGCGTCGTCGTGACGTGCAGGCCGCCGGCATAGACGGAGTCGGATCCGAACTGGGTCACGAGCTGACCGGTGACGTATCGCACGAAGGCGGGCGCGAGGATGAGGTTGGTCGGCCGGTACATGTGCGCCGGCGCCGAGAGGTCCTCGTTGAATGCCTGCGTTGCTTCGGCCGGAGTTATCTTCTGATCCCGCACCATCGCCTGGAGGACGTTGTTCTGACGCGCTTTTGCCGCCTTCCAATCAAGAAGGGGGTTGTAGACCGAGGGCCCGCGGATCAGGCCGGCGAGCATCGATGCTTGAGCCAGGTCCAGATCCTTGGTGGCCTTGTGGTAGTAGATGTGCGCCGCCGCCGCTCCTCCCCAGGCGCTGTTGCCAAAGAACGCGCTGTTGAGATACATCTCGAGAATCTCACTCTTGGTGTAGCGGCGTTCGATCTCGAACGCAAGGAGTGCCTCCCGGAACTTGCGGTCGAGGGTCTGCTCGTTACCGACGATGCGAATCTTGACAAGCTGCTGGGTGATGGTCGAGGCACCCTGAACGTTCTGGTGCGCCCGCCAGTCGATCATGGCGGCGCGCGCAATGCCGCCCGGGTCCACCCCGGGCTCGTTGTAGAAGTTGCGGTCCTCGATGCTCAACACAGCTTCGGGGAGCAATGTGCCCATTGACTGGAGCGGCTCGTAATAGTGCTGGTAGCCGGGCGGGTGGAGGTCCGCCAGCACGGTCGTGCCGTCGTTTGCGTAGAGGATCGTGTCCGCCGGAATCGGCGCAGTCACCTGACTCGGGTCCGGGAGCTTGTTGGCATACACGGCGTAATCCGACGACGTGTAGACCAGGCTCGGCACCGCAATGATGCAAAGCAGGAGCACGCGAAGAGCCCACCCGATCGGGCGCATCAATCGCTGCCGGCGGCGTGCCCGCGGCGCGGTCGATCGGAGCCGAACTCCGCTTCGGCTACGAGGCCAGTCTGTCCGGGTGCTCTGGGTCATTCTCGATCTCATCATTCCTCTGTGTTGACTCGACGCGGCCGAAGCGGCCGAGCGACTGGGCTATCCGCAGCGCCTTTATGTCCACGACCTGAGCGAGATTCCCAGCGGTGGGAGAAACTCGCTGGTCCGCATCGGTGACGCCGTTGAGGATCGCAGCGACCCTGAGGGCGAGCTTGTTGACCTCGGGCGCCGACGCAGCGACGAGGTTGCGAGCGCCAGACTCGAGCTCGCGGGCCGTCTCGCGAACCGCCTCAAGCAAGACCTTCGTTTCAACTCGACCCACGGCAGCCGCGAGAGCCAGCCTCTCCTCAGCCCTTGGCAGTCCAACGTCGCGGGCCCAGATCAAGAACTGCACCGACCAGGTGGCGGCGGCAGCGCCGGTGGTCGTCGTGGCAGCGACCAACCTCTCGTTCAACTCCTCGACCGCGTATGGCTCCGGCGTGTTGACCGTCGTTCTCACAGGCGCAGCGGGCAGCTCCATCCACTCACCCAGTCGAACCTTCGGCTGCCAGCCGTGTGCTTCGCGATAGGTCGACAGCAAGGCGAGGGCAAGAAGGTCGGCTCCGAACAGCGTCACCACCGCATTGGCGATGACGAAACGGTTGGCGTGAAGCATGTCCAGAATGCCCAGCCCCGCCAGCCCGATCAGCGTGTTGACGATCTGGCCGAGCGCCCAGTTGATAGAGGAGGTTAGCTCGCGAGCGTGCGCGTCTCTTATGCTGGCCACGCCGAGCCAGCAGACGATGATCAACGCCACCCATAGCGCGATCTCGAACCACCTCGGAATCAGCCGACGAATGGTTGGCAAGAAAGTAGCAGCCACCATTGCCGTGCACAGCGCGATCGCAAATTGCAACCCCATCGGTGTTCCCACGCCAAACAAACGCGCTCCACCCCGCAAGTATTGGGTCGCCACAAACGGGATCTCGCGCGTTGTAGTCAATGGCAAAGGCGCTGACCCGCTCAGCGCCCAAGCCCTCTTTTTGGGGTGTGATGGGGATACTACTTATTGTTCTGTTGATTACTCTGGGCCTCGCCACCAGGGCAGGGGTCTTGGGCCGGCGGTGGAGTCCCGCCGACTCCGAAACGGTGGATGACACGGGTCTTATCGACACGTGTGCTCGAACTTTCACGCTGGTGCTGATGTCGCTGGCCGGACTACTCGCCCTCGGCATCACCTACGGAAACGTCCTGAGCGCGGGATCCCGTTAGCGCCGGTCGTGCCGTCCCGCTATCGGTATCCCGCCACTTTCACGCGTTATAGAGAAGGAAGCAGCCCTCCTGCCCCGGGCTGCTTCTTTTTTTGTCTCTGCCTGCTGACTTTGAATGAAGTCTTGGGGCGGCCGGAGGAAATGTTCATCAAACCAGCCATAAGGGAGGGGCGATGACGAGGCGCCTCGCGCATGAGATCGATGGTCTCGCCCTAGATCTCGCTTGGAGTCTTTGGAGCGAGCTCGGCGTGGACGGGGTGCGACGCCGGCACGACTGGCAGGCGGTCGACCTCGAGGCGCTGATCATCTTCACGTCTTATATCGGAAACTCCGACAGCCGCCTTCGCGCCAACTCGATTGACTGGTGCATAGCCAATGCTCACCTTGCCTCGGCATTCCGGCTGCGCAACCTTACCGATCAGGCGGGCACTACTATGCGCGAGTCTTTTGGTCGCTATGCGGCCACGGTCAAGGCGCACGCCAAGGTGTCATGGCCTGCCAAAGGCGATCCGCTCGCTCTTTGGACGTCTGAGCACATCGGGACGCCAGATCTGCGCCGACCCTCATTGATTCAGCTGCGCTTGAGAGCCCTGGTCGGGGTCTCGGCGAGGGCGGAGCTCCTGAAGCTGATGCTCGCCGAACCCGAACGCGGTCACGCCGCATCGGCGCTGGCGGAGATGGCGGGTTATGGCAAAGGCAGCGTTTCGCAGGCTCTCGACCTGCTCTCGATGGCTGGAATAGTCTACGTTCAGCCAGCCGCCAATCGGCTTGTCTACCGGCTCGCTCACCCCGCGGAGCTGGCCACCGCGCTGCAGTGGTTGCCTGCAGTGTTTCCTGACTGGTGGCCGATCTTCAAGGTGACTGAAGCGATCGCTGAGCTTGCGCACGCCCCCTCGATGAGCACCAACTCCCGAGTCGCTGAAGCCCAAAAGGTGCTGGGCCGGATCGGCCATGACCTGAAGCGACTAGGAATCGCTGAGCAGGTGCCGAGGCTGACTGGCGCCGCCTCCTATACAGAGTTCGAGCACTGGGCGATCACGTTTCTGGCCGACCAGGCCGGTCGCGGCGAGATGACGCCGGCGGCTCGCGAGGTGACCTACACGATTCGCCACCTGTCGTTCGGCGGTTGGATGGCCACCGTGAGCCAGCGGGGTCGTCAACCTCGACAGCTGGCCGAAATCGATGGCGATGAAACTGAAATCGAACTGGAGAAGTTCGATGAGGAGACCGGCGC
>JBDUAO010000171.1:0-4514 GCA_040004595.1 Candidatus Dormiibacterota bacterium
GCCTCCACTTTGGGCGCCACCGTCGCTCCGCTGGACCGGTAATCTGTACGCGCATGCCTGAGGTTCTGACCCAGCGATCAGATGGGCCCCTCGTCCTCGCGCCCTTGGCGCGCACAGCGCCGGCAGGACTGGACGGCTCCAGCAGGGCCATGATCACCTCGGCACAGATCTCGCGCCGAGTCCACGCGATGGGCCGTGAGATCTCAAAGGTGTACGCCGACATCGAAACCCCCCTGGTGCTGGTCGTCATCCTGAAAGGTGCCACCGTCTTTGCAGCCGACCTCTTGCGCAGCCTCAGCATTCCGGCCGAGCTCGAGTTCGTCCGCGCCGCGAGCTACGGGTCAGGCACCACGAGAGGGGAGCTGCGGCTCGCACACATGATCGACGGGCCGCTGGTCGACCGCCACGTCCTTCTGGTCGAGGACATAGTGGACTCCGGCCACACGGTCGATGCCATCACGCGCCGAATGCGCAGGATGAGGCCCGGTTCCCTGCGCCTGGCCGCCCTCCTCGACCGGCCGGCGCGGCGCGCGGTCAAGGTCAACATCGACTTCAAAGGCTTCGTCATCCCAGACCGCTTCGTCATCGGCTACGGCCTCGACTACGCGGGCCTGTATCGAGAGCTGCCGGGGATCTACTCTCTGGGTTAGGCAGCCACCCGACCACTAGGGCACAAACAACCCATTTCCCCCGATTCGAGTCGGCCAAAAGGGCACAAACGGCCGTATTTTTACGCCACCGCGGGGCGGCAGACTTTGCACGGTCGGAAGCCCTCGGCCCGCGCGCTCTTCTCGTCATGCAGCCACACAACGTTCCTCTCCAACGCGCGCTGCGCGTGGTGGCATGTGGGGTAGCAATAGATCTTGGTCGTCTTCACCCCCTGGTACCGGACGCCGCTGCGCGCCAGCTCCTGCAGGCGATTCACGCGCACGCCCTCCATCGTCAGGATCGCCTTTTTCGCCTCCGGCCCTCCACCTCCGTAGTTGCCGATGTGCCCGTCGGAGCGCACCACGCGGTGGCAGGGGATGAAGTAAGGGATCGGGTTGTTCGCCAGAGCAGTGCCGACCGCCCTGACAGCAGCAGGCCTTCGGATCTCACGCGCCACCCACCCGTACGGCCGCACCTCGCCCCTCGGGATCTCGTACGTCTTGCGCAGCACCGCCTGCTCGAACTCGGTGAGCTGCCGCAGGTCGAACCGCATCCTGCGTTTGCCGCTGAGCTCGTCCCCGATCCTGGCGGCCAGGTCGGCCGGCGCGACCGCATGTACGAGGGGCCGGCCGACCTCCCTCTTGAACATGGCCTCGAACTCTTGGGCTGAAGCGCAGCGGGCCGCCGCCGAAACTCCAAACCGATTCCAGGCAACGTAGACCTCACCAAGCCAGGTCTTGAAAACGGCATACGAATCAGCCATTCCGACCTCGACCAGGACTCGCTCGGCGAATCCATATGGCGCCTTCATGGAGCCCAAACGCTTCAAGTCAGTCAACAACGCGGTCATGGTCTTCTCCTCTGAGTAGTCGCAGGCCGCGATGCACGTTGGACTTGACGGTTCCCACCGGCTGATCCAAAGCCTCGGCGACCTCTTCATATGACATCTCGCGCACGTGTCTCAGCACGACGGCTTCGCGAAATCGGGGCGGAAGGTCGGCGAGGCGGCAGGCCAGGTCGTCCATCGCGGCACGCTGCAGCGTCTGCGACTCCGGGCCTGGCGCATCGTCGGGCTCGCTTCCGTTGAGCTCGGCGGTGCGCGGCTTGGCGCCGCGAACCCGATTCCTCACGACGTTGACGGCGATGCGATGGAGCCATGGCTGCTGCTTGAGGTCGCGGATTCTGTCAGCCGGGTAAGTTGCGAGGGCGCGGTACGCGCGCAGGAAGGTGTCCTGCGCCACCTCCTCGGCGTCGTGCCGGTTGCCGGTGAGCGCAAAACCGACCGCATAGACACGGTGCTGGTGCTCGCGCACCATTCGTTCAAACACCCGCTCGACGCCTTCCATCACTCTCCCAAACACAGAGTTGTGCCGGTTGGTTGCAACTCGAACTGGAACCATGATGCGGCGATCGGTGTAATACATGCGATCCGATGGAGGGCCGACCAACGGACGATGCCGACCTGTTCGCGCGCGCCCAGCGCGGTGATACGGCCGCCTATGAGGAGATCGTGCAGCGATACCAGCAGATGGCGTTTCGAACCGCATATGTGATCACCGGCTCTGCGGCTGACGCCGAGGATGCCGCCCAGGATGCCTTCCTCAAGGCGTACAGGGCGCTGGCCACCTTCCGCGCCGGCGCCGAGCCTCGCCCGTGGCTCCTGAGGATCGTCGCCAACGAGGCGCGCAACCGAGTGCGCTCGACCGGGCGCCGCCACCAGGTCGAGCTCCGCCTCGCCGACCACTCCCGCCCGGGGGGTGCGGCCCCATCCCCCGAGGCGGCAGCCGTCGCTGTCGAGGACTCCAAGCGCCTGCTCGCGCTCGTCAACGCACTGAGCGAAGAGGACCGCCAGGTGATCGCGAACCGCTACTTCCTGGAGCTGAGCGGCGAGGAGACCGCCACCGCACTGGGAATCCCGGAAGGCACCGTGAAGTCGCGCCTGTCACGCGCGTTGGGCAGGCTGCGAGCACTCGTCGAGGAGGCCTCGATTGCCTGAGCATGCCGAGCTGGAGCAGCGGCTGAGCCGTTTGGGGGCCGAGCTGGACTGGCCGGCAACGCCAAACCTGGCGCCTGCCGTCCGCTTGCGCATCGGCGCGCGGCGCCCGCGATTTGAGAGGCGCTGGTTGATCGCGGCGGCGGCAGCATTCCTGGTCCTTGCCGCGATCGCCGCCTACCCGCCAGGCCGCGATGCCATCGCGAGTTGGATCAACCTGCACACGATCTTTCGGACGGTGCCCCACCTGGCTACCCCGACCCCGCTACCCCCCGGTCTCCTCGGCCCGCGACTCGGCCTCGGAGCACAGACCACGCTGGAGACGGCCAGGGCGGCGGTCAATTGGCCTTTGCTCGTGCCAGCCTCGCTCGGTAGCCCAGACGAGGTCTATGTCCAGCCTCCTCCCGATCGTCCGTCGGGCGGCGAGGTGACGCTTGTGTATGCCGCCAGGCCCGGACTCCACGCCGCGGGCGAGACTGGCGTCGGGCTCCTCGTCACCGAGGCTCGTGGCGCCATCAACAGCGAGTTCTTCGGAAAGATGATCGGGCCGGACACGACGATCGAGCCGGTTGCCGTCTCGGGCGGATCCGGCTACTGGATCTCCGGCGCCCCGCACGCGTTCGTCTTCGTGGACACCGCTGGAGTGGTCCGCTACGAAACCCTCAGGCTCGCCACGAACACTCTCCTGATCAACGTCGGCGGAACGGTGGTCCGGATCGAGGGCAACATCTCGAAGGCCCAGGCTCTGGCCATCGCGGCTGCGCTCGCGTAGGGCGGAACCCACACCGCATCAGCGGTGTATGGAAGTCGAATTGAAAACAATGCGAGCGGTAATGAGCATCACGATGGCGGCGTTGGTGGTCGCAGCCTGCGGGAGCGGCGAGCTCGGAACCAAGGTCGGGACCGGAGGCGGTTACAAGCTCTACGAGGCGACCTCGACGCAAACGTCGCAGACGGTCAGCGTGATCGACACGCACTCGCACGCCGTCGAGCGGCGCCTGCCGCTCGGCACGCCATCGCCAGACTGGATGCACCTCTACTCGGTGCAGGGCAACGCGCTTTTCGACCTCGATCCCCAGACGGGAGCGGTTCGCCACACCCTTGCACTGCGGGCCGCTTTCCAGCTACCGGCGGCGACCATCGGCGGCTTGCCGGGCGGCCTCTCACAGGACGGTGGCTGGCTGGTGCTCCAGGCCTTCGACGGCGCAGTGGACGCGACTCCAACCGCGTCGCATCTCCTGCTGGTGGACACGTCCAACCACAGCGCGGCGAAGCAGTTCGACTTGAAGGGCTACTTCCAATTCGACGCTGTGAGCAACGATGGGCAGCGAATCTACCTGATCGAATACCTCTCGAGCAGCATTTACCAGGTGCGCGACCTCAATACAGTCAGCGGACAGCTGGACCCGACAGTCATCGTCGACAAGACGGATGGCGGTGCCGCGATGACTGGATTGCGCCTGTCCGGCGTGGCGTCACGCGACGGGCAATGGCTGTACAGCGTTTACATCCGCGAGCACCAGGGTGCTTTCATTCACGCCCTCAACCTTGGGGGCAACATCGCGATCTGTATCGACCTTCCGGGGGCCGGCTATGCGTCGAGCGAGGGTGGGTTCCATTGGTCCCTCGCGCTGACACCCGACGGGTCGCACCTCTACGCGGCGAATGGAGCGACGGGCGTGGTCGCCGACCTCGATGTCCGTGACGGCGCCCCCACCCTGACGCGAACCAGTCACTACACGACCCCCTCGCCATCCGCGAGCCTCCTCCAGGGCGTGGAGGCCAAAGGCTTCGGCGCCAATGGGGCGGCCGTGACCGCGGACGGAAAAACGCTGGTGGCCTTAGGCGTTCACGGTGTCACCTGGATCGATAC
>JBDUAO010000061.1:0-15215 GCA_040004595.1 Candidatus Dormiibacterota bacterium
CTCTGGGGCCCTTACCAGTACACGTACCTGCTTGGTCGCAAGCTGGTCCAGGAGGGTGAACGGCTCGCCGGGGAGCGCGGTGCGCAGCCGGCCTTCCTCGAGTACCTGTACAGCGGCCTCCACACTCCCCAAACATTTCTTCCCGGTCTGGAGAAGCTGCTCGCAAATTGACATTCGAAGGCAAGGTCGCGCTCATCACGGGCGGCGCGTCGGGCCTCGGGCTCGAGGTGGCTCGTCAGATGGCCGCCGATGGTGCGAGGCTGGTGTTGGTTGACTGGGATGAGGGGGCACTCGAGTCGGCCGCTGCCAAGGTTGCGCGTGCGGGCGGCGAGGTCCGAAGCCTGCAGGGCGATGTATCAGATCCGGCCACGGCGACAGCAGCCATCGAATTGGTGCGATCGGCGTTCGGCCGCCTGGACGTCCTCTTCAACAACGCCGGAATCGATCCACTCAGAGCGCGCTCCGTGATGGAGACCGAGGTTTCGGATTGGGACCGGATCCTCGACGTGAACGTCGGCTCCGCATTCCTGATGGCGCGCGCAGCCGTGCCCCTGATGCGCGCCGGGGGCGGCGGCGCGATCGTCAACACCGCCTCCATCGCCGGGATCAAGCCTGCCGGTGACGAGGCCGCCTACAGTGTCTCGAAGGCGGCGATGGTCTCGCTCACCGGCTCATTGGCAATCGATTTCGCCGCGGACGGAATTCGCGCCAACTGCGTGTGCCCCGGCTTCATGGAGATGGTGATGACCGACCGGCGCCGAGACCTCACCGAGGATCAACAGACAGCGCGCGCCGAAGGCGCGGCGGCGCGGGTGCCACTGGGCCGCCAGGGCACGTACGAGGAGGTGGCCAAGGCGGTTCTCTTTCTCGCCGGCCCGGACGCTTCGTACATCACTGGCGCCGCGCTGGTGGTTGACGGCGGCCTCCTGCTCGTGTAGCCCGGTCTAGGCCAGCTCCTCGATCCTTTCGATCATCTTGGCGATGCCCTGCGACAGGTCCTCCGGCGAACTGGCCAGGCTGATCCGCACGGCCTTGCGGGCTGACTCGCCGAAGGCGGTTCCCGGCGCCATCGCGACGTGCTTGGTCTTGACAAGATCAAACGCGAACTCGCGTGAGTCCAGGCCGGAACGGCTGACGTCGGCCATGATGTAGAACGCACCGCGCGGCCGGCTGATGAGCAGCCCCGCTTCGTCGAGAAGACTCACGCACAGATCGCGCCGCTCCCGATATGCAGTGACCATGTCGCGCAGCGGCTCGCGCGGTCCGTCGAGAGCAGCTTCGGCTGCCTTCTGGCAGACCGTCGGCAGGCACGATGAGTTTGATTCCAGCACCTTGGTGATGCTGTCGGAGATCTTTTCGCTCGCGACCACATACCCCACCCGCCAGCCCGTCATCGCGTACGTCTTGGAGAAGGTGAAGGCGGAGATCACCCGCCCGTCTGTGCAGAAAGATGCCGGGCTGGTGTGCTCGCCCTCCAGGATGACCTCGTCGTAGCACTCGTCGGAGAGCAAGTAGATGTTGTGCCTGACGGCGAGCTCGACAAGCTCCTCCAGCAGCTTCCTGGGGAACATAGCCCCGGTTGGGTTGCAGGGGCTGTTGACGATGATCAACTTCGTGCGTGAAGTTACCTGCCGCTCGATCGCTTTCGGGTCGGGCAGGAACTCGTTGCTCGGCGGGCATGCGTAAGGTACGAGCACGCCGTGCGCCCAGGCGAGCATCAGCCGGTAGTTTGGCCACGCCGGGTCTGGGATCAGCACTTCGTCGCCTGGCTCAACCAGCGCGGCGATGGCGCCTGCGATGCCACCCACGCCGCCGACCGAGCAGTTGATGTTGTTGACGCCGGCCGAGATGCCGTTGACCTTGCCCAACTTGGCCGCGAGGCGCTCGCGCAGGCTCAGCAGCCCGGCGGTCGCCGTGTACTTGACCTGGCCCTTGCGCGCGAATTCAATGGCTGCATCGACAATGTGCGACGGGGTTGGAAAGTTCGGCTCGCCAACCTCCAGCCGGATACAACCGGGGGTGACCAGGGCCAGGTTGACAACCTCACGGATGCCGGAATGGGCGGCCTCGGCTGGACCTGATGCGATCGCCGGGAGTGGGACGGTGGCCATGGCTTATCTCCTGAGCGGCAGAGGGATTTCTGAGCCCGCAGCTTACGATAGACTCCATCAAAACTAAAGTGAACGTTCGTTCGTTTGTTTCGCCAGACGCTGGTCTGGCGATTTCATGGAGAAACAAGATCCGATGCAGGTGAAGGACATCGCGTACGCGCGGTCCGGGGACAAGGGTGATGTTGTCAATGTCGGTGTTCTGGCCCTTGACGACGCCGCCTACCAGAAGCTGCTGAAAACGCTCACCCCACCGCGTATCAAGGCCCATTTCGGCGATTGGGTACGCGGAGAGGTTGACGTGTTTCCGATGCCCAACATCAAAGGCTTCAACCTTCTGCTGCACAACGCCCTTGGTGGCGGCGCGACCAAGACGCTTCGGTACGACGTCACCGGCAAGGCTTTCAGCACTGCGATCCTGCGCATGGAAGTGACGGATTGAGCGCGGATCCCAAACCTGAGGTGACACCCGACGCCGATCTACGGCAGCGGATCAACACCGCACGGGCCGGTGGGGACCCGAAGTACCACGCGAAGCTTCGCGAGCAAGGCAAGCTCTTCGTCCGCGACCGCCTCGACCGGATCATGGACCCCGGCTGGTTGTTCGAGGACGGCTTGCTGGCACGCCACGTCGACGGGAACCTTCCTGCGGACGGTGTGGTCACCGTCGTGGGACACATTGGCGGCCGGCCTGTGTGCGTTATCGCCAACGACATGACGGTCAAAGCAGGCACCTGGGGCCTGCGCACCTTCCAGAAGATGACCGCGATGCAGGAGCTTGCCGGCCGTACGAAGAGCGCTTTGCTCTACCTGGTGGACTCTGCCGGCGCGCGAATCGACGAACAACGCGCGAGCTACGCGGGACGCAGGGCCTGGGGAAACATCTTCTACAACCAGATCCAGCTGTCGGGCGTCGTGCCGCAGGTTTGCGTGTTGCTTGGCCCATCACCGGCCGGCACCGCTTATCAGCCCGCCCTGTGTGACGTTTGCATCATGGTCGAGGGCAACGCCACCGCCTACATCGGATCGCCTCGAATGTCAGAGATGGCGACCGGTGAGAAGGTAACGATGGAGGAGATGGGCGGCGCCGAGATGCACGCCCGCGTCAGCGGCCTCTGCGATTTCCTCTGCGCCAACGAAGAGGAGGCTCTGGCCGTGGCGAAGCGATACCTGTCGTACTTTCCCGGCCACTGGTCTGAGAAGCCCCCAATGGTGGAGTCACGAGCTCCGGCGCGGGGCAAGTCCATCGCCGACATCGTGCCCACCAGCCAGCGCGTCGCTTTCAACATGATCGAGCTCATCAAGGCGCTCGTCGACGAAGACAGCTGGCTGGAGGTCAAGAAGCTCTGGGCGCGCGAGCTGGTGACCGGCTATGCCCGCCTGGGCGGACGACCTGTTGGCATCGTGGCCAACCAGTCCCGCCATAAGGGGGGAGTTCTGTTCCCTGACTCGTCCGACAAGGCGGCCCGCTTCATCTGGACGTGCAATGCCTTCAACATCCCGCTGCTTTTCTTGCAGGACATCCCGGGCTTCATGGTCGGCAGCCAGGTTGAGCACGCGGGCATCATCAGGCATGGCGCCAAGATGCTCTTCGCGGTCGCCGAGGCGCGCGTACCCCGGATCGCGGTGCTCGTTCGCAAGGCATACGGCGGGGGTTACCTCGCGATGAGCGGCTCGCCGATGGGCCCGGATGCCGTCCTCGCGCTGCCCACGGCAAAACCGGCGTTGATGGGTCCGGAGAGCGCCATCAACGCGATCTATCTGAACAAGATCAATGAGCTGCCGGAGGAAGAGCGCGCGGCTTTCATCGCGGACAAGCGGCGTGAGTACGAGGAGGACGTCGACGTGTACGAGGTCGCCTCGGACTTCTCGATCGAGGCCGTGATTCCAAGCGATGAGCTGCGGGACGAGCTCATCCGCCGCTACGAGATCTACTGCCGCAAGGACACGCCGCCGCCAAACCGCAGAAATGGGGTAATGCCAGTATGAAAAAGATCCGGCTCGGCGCCGGGAGCGCTTACTGGGGCGACCTGCTCGAACCTGCAGTGGAGCTGGCTGACAAGGGCGAGCTCGACTACCTCTGCTTCGATCACCTGTCGGAGTTGACCCTTGCGGTGCTCCAGCGACAGAAAGCGAAGGATCCGAACGCCGGATACATCAAGGACATCGAGCCCTGGCTCGAGGCGACCCTGCCGCAGGCGCGCACGCAGGGCTTCAAGATCATCACCAATGCGGGCGGCGCCAACCCCGCAGCCGCGGCACAAAAGGTCATCGAGGTGGCGGAGCGGCTCGGCCTGGGACGATTGAAGATCGCGGTTGTCACCGGGGATGACATATTTCCCGACCTTGACGAGATGCGCTCGCTGGGAATCAAGTTTCCAAACCTCGATACGGGCGAGGAGGATATTGACCGCATCCGTCCTGACATCGTTGCTGCGAATGCGTACGTCGGCGGGGACTACATCGCCAGAGGCCTGGCGCAGGGCGCGGATGTGGTCGTGTGCGGAAGAGTGTCGGACACCGCCCTGTTCATCGGCCCGATGATGCACGAGTTCGGTTGGTCCTACGCCGCCAAGGACAACGACAAGATGGGAGCGGCGATCACGATCGGACACGCGGTCGAGTGCGCCGCGCTGGCGACTGGAGCTGTTTCCAACCTCTGGCGCCAGGCCAAGGATCCCTGGAGACCGGGATACCCGATAGCGGAGGTGAGCGAAGACGCAACGGCGGTCATCTCCAAGGTCGAGGGATCGGGCGGAATCCTCAACGAGTGGACCGTAAAGGAACAGCTCGTCTATGAGATCGGGGACCCGAACAACTACTTCATGCCCGACGGCGTGGCCGACTTCACTACGGTCAAGGTCGATGAGATTGCGCCGGAGCGCATCAAGCTGTCGAACATGACAGGCAAGGGTCTGCCGGAGAAGCTCAAGGTCTGCATCGGCTATCGGGACGGCTGGGAAGGGGAGGGCTCGTTGCTGTTCAGCTGGCCCGACGCATACGAGAAGGCGAAGCGAGGCGAGAAGATCATTCGCGAACGCCTGAAGCTGCTCGGCGTAAAGCCGATCGAGCTTCATTTCGACTACATCGGCGTGAACGCCCTGCACGGCCCGGCTGCCCCGGAGCCGGCGGAGATGAACGAGGTCGGCCTGCGCGTGGCCGCCCGGACGAACACGAAAGAGGAGGCGGACATCGTCAAGCGCGAGTCGACTCACCTGTGGACCCTTGGCGGCATCGGGACGGGTTACCTCTCGCCGGCACAGCCACGACCCTCGGTTTCGCTGTGGCCAACTCTCGTGCCGCGCGACCAGGTTCAGATGAAGGTGACGATGGTCGAGACCAGATGAAGCTGGGTCTGGGCGTGTACAGCTCCGAGTGGATTCCGTCCGAAGGCATCTCGCACCACCAGGTCTACGCGAACGACCTCCAGCAGGCCAGGCTCGCCGAAGAGGTCGGGCTCGACTCCATTTGGTACACGGAGCACCATTTCCTCAACTGGAATCCAAACGTGATGGGGATGTGCGCTGCTGTGGCAGCAGTGACCTCTCGCATACAGTTCGGCCCTTCCGTTGTCTTGGGCCCGCTACACAATCCCATCAAGCTGGCTGAGGAGTGCGCGATGCTCGACGTGCTCTCCAACGGCCGCTTCACCATCGGAGTCGGACTGGGCTATCGCGATGTTGAATATGCCGGCTTCAATGTCCGCCGCGCGGTGCGTGCCCCAATGACCGAGGAACTCGTCCAGGTCATGAAACTCGCGTGGAAGGACAAGCCGGTCACATTCAAAGGCCGGCATTGGACCTTCGAGAATGTCGATGTCTATCCGAAGCCTCTGCAGAAGGACGGGCCGCCGGTGTGGATCGCGGGGTACGTCGATGCTTCAGTTGACAGGGCGGCAAGGCTTGGCGACGGATTCATCATGGACGGCGGCACGGATTCGAAGTCATTTGGCACGAGTGGCTACAACCGGGACATCTACTGGCGTGTCCAGGACATGGTCGATCGCTACAAAGCCGCGCTGGCGAAGCACGGCAAGCGGTACGAGGACCAGGAGTTCGCGATGACGATGGGCGGATTCATCTCTGAGCGCGGGGCCGACGATGCGTGGGACCAGGTCAAGGAGTCCTACATGTTCACGCGCCGGACATACGGGTCCTGGTATGGGCTGCCGCCCGCGGAGTATGCCGACTGGTATCCGGACAAGATGACCGAGGAAGAGCTCTCCGCTCGACGCAGCGAGATCATGCTTGGAACCCCCGAAGAGCTGGCCGATAACCTGCGCCGGCTCCGATCGATCGTCGGCGAGCGGCTGCACGTGATGTTCCGGGTGAAGTATCCCGGCGTGCCGCACGATCGAGTCTCGAAAGCGATTCGCCTTCTGGGCCAGGTGCGCGATCTGCTCCAGGACCCGGTGAACGTCTAGAGCACAGGGCTCTTGGCGAGGGGGACCATCCGTCCGTCAACGACCCGCCATAGGCTCACGGGTGCGTCGATTCGATCTCCATGGGCGTCGAAGCGGATGCGGCCACCAAGGCCCTGGATGTCGGTTGCGGCGATCGCGTCACGGACCTCCTGCCGGTTGGAAGCACCCTGTACCAGCGCTGCTGCGATGACGCTGACCGCGTCGTAGCACTCGACGACGTACGAAGGCGTCTCGCCAAACTCCCGCAGGCACCGCTGCACGAGGCTTCGCGACGCGTGCGTCGCCAGCGGGTCCGCACCGGCATAGGTGTGGATGCTTCCCTCGCCGGACGGTCCGGCCAGCCGGGCGAGTGGGTTGTCCGGACCGCCCTCCGAGCTGATCACCTGCGTTTTAACCCCCGCTGAGTGCAGCGCTCGCATGAGCTTGCTGCTCTCAATCTCGGTGGCGCCGAAATCGACGACGCCGGCTTGGGCGGCTTGTATGGCGCTGACGATCTGTGAGAAATCCTCCTGGCCAACGTGCATGGCCAGCACAGTCACCTCGTGACCTGACAGCGCGTGCAGTCGTGCTGCGAAGGCCTCCACCAGCGGGCGCCCATAATCGGTGCCGTCGTGCACGGCGACGGCATGGCCGGCGAGGTGGTGCGTGTGAACGAACTCCGCCGCGACTGCAGCCTGGCGTTCGTTATCGGCACATAGGCGAAAGAAGGTCGGCCAGCCGGCGCGGCTCAGCGCGTTATCGGTCGAGCATTGCGTGATCTGAGCCAAGCCGGCCTTGGCGTACACCGGCCCGCCCGCGCTGCTCGGGCCGCTGTTCTTGTGGCCGATCACTGCGATCACCGAGGGATCGGCCGCCAGCTCGGCCGCCACCTGGGCCGCGACATCCAGGTCCTCGCGGTCGTCCACGGCGTGCACGTCCAGGTCGATGCCTCTCGCGCGCGCATCGCCCGCCGCCATCTCGACAGTGCGCAGCATGGGCACGCCAACGATCGACTGAGGTGTGCTCAAGGGCGCTGCAAAACCGATTCGAAAACGCACGTTCGTTCGTCAAGTACTTTAATCTCGACGACGTGTCCGGCGTGTCCGCTACCTACCGCCGTTTGCTGCGGCGAGAGGTCGTGGACATCTGTGTATTGATCTTCATTGCGGACGTCGTCACGGGCGTGCAGATTCCGCTGTTTCCCCTGTACACGATCAGCCTGGGCGCCTCCCTCGGGATGCTGGGCCTGATCACCGCCGTTCTTGGGCTGGCACGCCTCGCCAGCGCGCTGCCTGTCGGCATGCTCTCGGATCGGCTCGACCGCAAGACCGTGCTGGTGGGCGGGATGATCATGTTCGCCGTTTCTTTCGTGCTCTACGCGCTGGCGCCGACCGCAGCATTGCTGGCGATTCCGCGCGCGCTCCAGGCGATTGCGATGGTCGCCACCTTCCCACTCGGGATCGCCTACATCGGTGATGTCGTGGAGCGGCGCGATCGTGGCGCCGCCATCGGCGTCTACACCGCCGCGATGGGCTCGGGGTTCGCGGTGGGACCACTGCTTGGCAGCTGGGTCGGCTCTGTCGCGGGGTATCCCGCCGCGTACATTTGTGGGGCGGTGATCGCCGTCGCCGGAGCGGTGTACGGCGCGGCACGACTGGTGCGGACGAAGGTCAAGTCGGTCGAAACTTCGACCGCGCCGCGACTCGTGGACGTTCCGGCGCTGATGGCGCTCGCCCGCCACCCCGCGATGGTGATGGCTTGCGTGGCCAACATCGCCATGACACTTTCGATGACCGGCGCCATCTTCACCTACTTCCCTGTCTATGCCCGCGGAGTTGGAATCAGCACTGTCGCCATCGGCTCCCTCTTTGCATGGCGATCGATCGCATCCGCGTCGGGTCGAATACCCATGGGGCCGCTGTCCTCGAGGCTGCCGGCCCACTGGACCCTCGCAGCCGTCCTGGTGGTCGAGGCAGCGATCGACCTTGCCATCTCTCGAACCGCCTCGCCGTTGGTCCTGACCGCCCTTCTGATACTCGAAGGAATCGGTTTCGGCGTTTTTCTCGTTTCGGGCCAGTTGGCCGTGGCCGCGACAGCCGCTCAAACCAACCGTGGCGCCGCGGTTGGGCTGTTCTGGATGGCAGGTAGCATCGGGGACTTCTTCGGGCCGATCGCGCTTGGCTTCATCGCACAGGAGCGAGGGTTGGTCGCCGTTTTCCAGACCGTCGCGGTATCGGTGATCGTTGGCGCGGTCCTGGTGGCCGGCCTAGGGATGATGGCCTCGCACAAGTCGGCCCGGACGGCTGCCTCGACTACGTAGGCACGCCTCCCGCGAGGATCATCGAAAGCACAGCGGGGTCGATGTTTCCGCCAGATACGACACACACCACCTTTCCCGCCCCGCCCAGGCCCCTGACCCCCGCCGCCACGGAAGCCCCGGCCGCACCTTCACCGACGACAGCTGCGCGTTCGACGAGCATCTTGATCGCGCGGGCGACGTCGGTCAACGTCACCACGAGCGATCCTGCCAGCAGACGATGCGCCGGCGGCCACATCTCCGCCAGCATCGTCGGGGCTCCGATGCCGTCGACGAACGTCGGTGTCCGCGGGACCTCGATCGCATGGCCCGCCGCGAGAGCCGCCGCGAAAGGTGCTGCGGTCTCGACCTCGCAGCCGAAGACGCGAACCTCGGGCTTCAGGCCGCGGATGCCGGCTGCGATGCCGCAGCTCAGCCCACCGCCCCCAAACGGGACCAACACCGATTCCACGTCTGGTAGCTCATCGAGGATCTCGAGCCCGATCGTTCCATTGCCGGCCATCACGGCAAGATCGCTGACGGGGTGAATGAAATGCGCCGGCTCGAGAGCCTGATAGCGGTGGGTGGCGAGGATGTTCCACCACTGGGCATAAGGAAGAGAAACAATCTCAGCCCCAAGCCGCCGTATGCCTTCGAGCTTCATCTGCGGTGCGCTGTCAGGCACGACCACCGTGCAGTGTGTCCCGCGTCGCCGAGCCGCCCAGGCCACGCCCTGCGCCATATTGCCGGCGCTCGCGGTGTACACGCCGGCGGCGAGCTCGAGTGAGCTCAGGTGAGCCATCGCGTTCTCGGCCCCGCGGAGCTTGAAGGAACGGATTGGCTGGAGGTTCTCGAGCTTGAGATACAGGTCGCCCGCGCCGGCTCCTTCCATCCGGATCAATGGGGTGGGCGGAATGGCGTCTGCGATTCGCTTCCGTGCCTCGACGACATCGGTCAGCGTGATCGAGTCGGGTTCGCGCATTGTCTTCACCGGCTCGGCACCACGTCCGACCACAGCGTTTGCTGACGGAGCTCGCGTTTCATGATCTTGCCACTCGGGTTGACGGGGATCTGGTCCAGCTGCACAAAAAGGATGCGCTTTGGCACCTTATATCCGGCGAGGGTCAGGCGGCAGTGGTCTTGGAGCTCACGCTCGCCTGCAGACAATCCAGGCTTTACCGCGACGACGGCACGGACCTCCTCGTCCCACTGATCGCTGGCCACCCCAAGGACCGCGGCCTCCGCGACGGCAGGGTGTGAATAGAGCGCTTGCTCCACCTCAGCCGAATACACGTTCTCTCCGCCGCTCTTGATCATGTCCTTCAACCGGTCATGGAACATGAAATAGCCATCCTGACGGGACGCGACGTCGCCTGTCCGCAACCATCCATTCCGGAAGGCGGCAGAGGTCGCATCCGGCCGGTTGAAGTAGCCGAGCATGACATTGGGTCCACGGACACAGATCTCGCCGGCTGCCCCATCCGGTAGTTCGGCGCCACCCTCGTCCTGGATGGATACGTCGTTCAGCAGCATCTCCTGCCCGATCGAGCCGTCAAGGTTCGGGTCGAACATGTCCTCCGGCCGGAGCCTCGTCACGATCGGGCCAGCCTCGGTCAGACCGTACTGGTAGTAAATGCGCGTGGCGGGTAGGACCTCGCGGACTGCCTCCTTATCCGGCAATCGAAAGGTGGCGCCTCCAACATATAGGCGGCGAAAGGAATCCGTCCGGTGCTTTTGCCAGGCGCCGCTGATGAGCATGCGCCGCACCATGTTCGGAATGAGAAAGCCGTTGGTGACGTGCTCGGACTCGATGAGCCGGCCGGCGCGCTCCTCGTCGAAGTGGCGCATGAAGACGCTGCAGGCGCCGATAACCAGGTGCGGCAGGAACCAGCACAGGAGCGATGCCGAGTGGTACATCGGCGCGATCAGCAGCGTGATGTCGTCCGGCTCCATATCGGTATCGACGATCTCGTCGACGGCGTTTGCCATCACGTTGCGGTGAGAGAGCAGGACGCCTTTCGCCGCGCCCGTGGTGCCCCCTGTGTAAAGGATCACAGCGGGAGCTCCCTCACTCACTGTCACGCCGGGCCACGAAGCCGGCCCGATAAAGCTCTCGTACGCCGGGCCTTCGACGACAAGATGGCTCACCGCGAGCGCGCCACCATCGCCGATGAGCTCCTGCACGGCAGGGCCGAACTCGCGGTCTGCGAGGACGACTCGCGCCCGGCTGTCATTGAGCCCGTGCTCCAGCTCCAGGCGTGACCAGCGCCAGCTCAAGGGCACGGCAATGGCGCCTGCCGCCATCGCGCCCAGGATCGACTCGGCGCTGAAGATGCCGTTTCCGCACAGGATGCCCACTGTGTCGCCCGGCCGGACACCGAGGGCAATCAGGCCGTTCGCGACACCCCACGCCCGGTCCACAAGCTGGCGATGGTTGAGGCGCCCTGACTCGTCCACGACGGCCGGCACCAATGGCCGGCGGGTCCGGTTGCGGCGAAGAACCTCGAGGATCGTCAGCACTCCGGCCCAAGAATAAACAAACAAACGATCGCTCACCGCAGAAGTTAGTTGACAGCGGCTCGCGACCCCACTAAGGTCACACCCGTGCTCGCGTGCGCCAAAAAAACGGGGTCCGGGTACTCCGGTTGATGGCGGTCACCAAGCGCCGCAGCCGCTCGGTCGGCGAGAACACCGCTGACGGGATCCGCCAGGTGGCGATGGATCTGTTCTACAAGCAGGGTTTCCAGGCGACCACGCTCCGGCATATCGCGTCACGCGTCGGCATCCAGGTGGGCAGCCTTTACAACCACATCGAGTCAAAGGGCGACCTCCTGTTCGAAATCATGGAGACCGTGATGCGTGACTTGCTCGAGGACCAGCGTCAGGTCACGCCGACGCCTGATGTGGTCGAGAGGATGCGCCTGCTCGTGTACCACCACGTGAAGTTCCACGGCGAGCGGGCTGAGGAAGTATTCATCGGCAACAGCGAGCTTCGAAGCTTGAGTCGCGCTCAGCGAACACGGATCGTCGGCCTGCGTCACGACTACGAGCAGGTGTTTCAAAACGAGCTCGAGGACGGTATCCGGCAGGGAAAGTTCCTGCCCGTGGATGTGCAGATCACCGCTTACGGGATCATCGCTATGACGACTTGGGTATCGGCCTGGTACTCGCCGCGGGGCAGGCTCTCGCTCGAGGACATCGCCGAGATCTACACGGCGATGGTGCTGCGGGGAATCTGGAATCCTGCTGCCGGGCAGCTCGAAACGCATCTGCGGCGAGTCGAGCGAGACAACGCGAAGCGGTCTGTGACGGCACTCGCAACCACCAAATAGCGCGAGGTCGGTGCGCTCCTTCAAAGTCGGCGTCACCCTCAAGATGTACGACTACGCCACGTATCGGCCAAAGTCACTGGCACATCGCGCGCCAGGCGCGCCTCGCGGAGCAGGTGGGATTTGACTCCGTATGGGTGATGGATCATGTCTTCATCCAGCGGCCGAGTGGACGCGTGGTTGCCCACGAACCGATGATCTGTCTCGCGCAAGCGGCCGCGGCGACGACTCGGGTTCGGGTAGGCTCGCTCGTCTTGAGCCATGCGTTTCGCCATGTGGGACAGCTGGCGCGAGAAGCATCTGCGCTGGCGGATATGAGCGAGGGCCGTTTCACCCTTGGGCTCGGAACCGGGTGGCATCGCCCCGAGTTCGACGCATTAGGGCTGCCCTTCGACCATCTGGTCAGCCGGCTCGAAGAGGCTGTCGTCCCTCTGCGCCTGCTGCTGAAAGGTGAGCGGGCAACCGTGAACGGAAAGTGGCTGAGCATGTCCGACGCGTCGATTGCGGTGACGGCCCCGCCCCCTCCACTGTGGATCGCCGCAGAAGGACCGCGCATGCTGGCCCTCGCCGCGGCCGCCGACGGGTGGAATCACGCGTATTGGGGTGGTGACGACACATCGCGATTCCGGGCTGCGCTGGGTGGCCTGCACGATGCGCTCGATCGCAGCGGTCGCGACCGCGCGGAGGTCGAGGTCGGAGCAAGCATCGCCTGCGCGCTCGATGGCTGGAGCGAGGTCGCGGGAGGCTTCCGCGAACCCGAGGTGGCCGTCGGACCGGCCGAGAGGATCGCCGAGGTGATCGGTGATTATGCGAGCGCGGGCGCGCAGCATGTGATCGTTTCGCTCTCGCCCGATCCCTACGCGGAGATCGACCCTGACGCGATACAGAAGGCAGCGAAGGTCCTCGACTACTTACAGCTGTGACAGGGCTGCCGTTCGAGCGAACCGGCGTGGCCCCTGTACGTCGCGCCGGTTTCTATTTGCCGAGGGTGACGGATCGCTCCATGGCCTGCTCCATCTGTGAGCGCAGCATTCTCGGACCGGCCGCCATCAGCCCCAGCTCGATGAGCCGACCCTTCCATCCCTTGCCCAAGCGTGTGACGGCCACATCGATATTGGCACCGCCGCCGTCGACCGAAGTGATCGTGTAATCCCAGCGACTACCCGGCCCCCAGGTGTTGGAGTCGAGGGTCTCCACGGTCACTTTCCCCTGGTTCGCATCCCAGGTGTACTTCTCGCGCTCCCAAACGCCGCCCGCAACCGAGCTGCCCTCGGTCACCACAGCCCAGCCAGGTCCCTGGTCGTGCACCTTGAAATGCTGGGCGTCGATGTTCGGCCACACCATGGCACGTCGTGGACCGAAATCGGTCAGCGCTGCCAGCACGCAATCCGGCGCCAACCTTGTCGCCAGCCGGAAGTGGATCTGTGCCATTGCGTTTTGAGACAGGTGTCGAGGCCGATGATATCCAGACCGGGGCTTCACCTGGAATCACACACGACCTCGGTGGCTCAAACCTCAGACCCTGCGTTTGCGTGGGGCAACCCCCGCGCAACCTGATGGCGCAGCCGAAGGGCGTTTGCGGTACAACGATTGGAATGGCGTCCCGTACCCAGGCCAGCCCACCCATCGATGGCATCTATGTCGACCAGCCTTGGCTCCTGATGCGTTGGGACAAGGCTCATGCGGCGGTCCATTCGGAATGGCTGGGGTTCGCCAACACGGCAGAGCTCAGGGCCGGGCTGCTCAAGGGTATCGAGGCGATCAAAGACCACCACGCGCGCGGCTACCTGACCGACACGCGGAAGGTCAGGGTGGTCGTTCACGACGACCAGGAGTGGATCAAGAAGACGTGGCTTCCGCTGGCGATCGAAGCGGGTCTGAAGCGCATCGCGGTGGTGATCGCCACAGAAGGGCTGGGCAAGCTGACGGTCGAGGATGTTGTCGGCTTAACCGACGACCAAGGGCTGGTGTCGCGAACCTTCGAATCCGTCGATGCTGCGTGGCGCTGGATAGCGGAGGTGCCCAAGACCGGGTGAGTCGCGACAATGCCGTCCTGAAGAGTCCGGCCTACCGCGATCATGTCTACTTCAACCTCCCGGGCGTCGCCATCGTGAGGTGGGATCCACCATCGCAGAGCGCGCATATCGAATGGGAGGGTTGGGCGAGGTCGGAAGAGTTTCGCGCCGCCAACGACGCCCTGGTCCAGGCAGTCAGGGATCACCACAGCTCCCGCGTACTCAGCGACTCTCGCCGGATCAAAGTCATTCAGCAGGTAGATCAGACTGGGTGAACGAAGACTGGTTTCCGCGCATCCTGGACGCAGGGCTGACCCGACTGGCAATGGTCCTCCCCGCGAGCGGCCTGGCCAAGATGAACATCGACGATTTGGTCGGCAGGGTTGCCGACAGGCTGGACGTCGCGTACTTCGCGACGCTTGATGAGGCCAGACTTTGGCTCGCCAGGCGGCCGGGGGGCTCCAAAGCCGTCTGAGTTCGACCCGACGCCTCTTCACCGTCTTCATTCCTGTAATATTCACCTGAAAGGAATGCCATTCGCCTACAGCGAATCAGCCCGGGCCGTGCACGCTGCTCTTGGGACCGTGCTGAGGGGACGCCGCGAGGCTTTGCGTCGCACCCTCACCGAGGTCGCGGCCGAGGCCGGCCTCTCGCCCGCGCACCTCTCCGAGGTGGAACGGGGCCGCAAGGAGGTCTCGACCGACCGGCTTCTCGCCGTGGCCCATGCCCTCGGGATGCGGCCGGCCGACATGTATGCCGATCTGGCACGCCTTCTTGGTGCTGAAAGCGCCCAGCGGAGCTGGCCCGACGACCCGCCGGTGAAGCTGCGACTTGCGACGGCCGGTCTGCCGATGGATGCGCTGCGCAGCGTCGCCGATTTCAGCGCATACCTCGCAATGGCCAATCCGCTGCCCAGAGCGCGCCCACGCATCGGTTTCGAACCAAGGAGGTGACCCAATGACCCTGATTCCAACAGTCATCACGAATGATGGGCGAGGCGAGCGTGCATATGACATCTACTCGCGGCTCCTGAAAGATGGAGTCGTCTTTGTGCGCGGACCCATC
>JBDUAO010000062.1:0-15087 GCA_040004595.1 Candidatus Dormiibacterota bacterium
GGAAAGATGAACCCGCGGCGCTTGGCTAGCGCCACGACTTTTTCCATGAGTTGTTCGCGAGGGACGGTCATCAGTTCCTGATTCTCATTTGGTGCAGGAACTGTAGCGATTTCAGGCGCCGGTCCAAATGGTGTTCCAGCTGAGCCGTCAGCACTCCCTCGATCGCGTCGATCAGCATCGGCTCGAGCTTCAGCCGCCGGTATGTCGCTATGTCCCCGCTCGCCATCAACCTCAACACTTTGATCGCCGCGAGCGGCACCAGGCTCATTCCCGGCAGCGCGCAGTTATCGCACAGGAATCCCCCCGCCGCTGCGCTGAATGCCGCCGGCCTGGCCGCAAGCGGCTTCTCGCATGTCGCGCAGACCGCCAGCTGTGGCGCGTAGCCGAGCAGGTCGAGGGCCGCCATCATGAAATAGGCCGATGCTCGCCGCGGTTCCGTTTCGCGCGCCAGCTCGTCGAGCGCCATCACCGTCAGCTCGTACACGCCGTCGACCGGGTGCCTGTCCTCGCACACCCGCTCCGCCAGCTCGGCGATGAGCGCCGCGTGCGACATCACCTCGACATCGCCCGGGATCCTCAAACCGGGCAGGCGCTGCACCTGCGCCACCACGTCAAGGTCCCCCCTCCCCTTGGCCAGCAGCAGATCCACGTGCCCGTAAAGCTCGAGCGACGGCCCCAGCTTGCTCTCCTGCCGACGTACCCCTTTCGCGATCGCTCCGACCTTGCCGTGCGTGCGCGTCAAGAATGTGAAGATGCGGTCGGCCTCGCCGTAGTCGAGCTTTCGCAGCACGACAGCCCGGTCGCTGTATGTCGGCAGACTAGCCCTCCGCGCCTTGCGCCTCGGCGCCGTCCCTGTCGGTTCGCACCGGCGTCTTCAGGCCGGCAGCGACGAGCGTCTCTTCAGGCCAGGGCACATCCGCAGTCAGCTTCACCCACTCGATCCGCCGCCCCTTCACCTTCTCGACCGTCCAGGTGGCTCGACCGCCCTTGAAGGAATCACTGGCGCTCGCGATGTGGCCCAGCTGCGCGTGAACGTAGCCGCCCACCGAGTCGTAATCGCCCGACTCCTCGATCGCAAGGCCGAGCCTTGAATTCAGCTCCTCGAGCGGGAAGCGCGCATCGACCCTTGCCTCGTGGTCGTTGAGCACCACCAGCTGCTCCTCCTCGGCGGAGTCGTACTCGTCGCGAATCTCCCCGACGATCTCCTCGAGCAGGTCCTCGAGCGACACCAGGCCGGCGGTGCCGCCGTACTCGTCGAGCACGATCATCATATGCACCTTCTCGGTTCGCATCTCGTGCAGCAACTCGTCAACTTTCTTCTGCTCGGGCGTGAACTTGATTGGACGCAGGATCTTTTCGATGTCGAACGCTTGCGTTGTGCTCAGTGTGAAATAGAGCAGCAGGTCCTTTGTGTGGAGAAGGCCCACCACGTGGTCGATATCCCCCTCAAACACGGGTAGTCGCGTATGCCGGTGCTCCTTGAACACCCTGACGATTTCCTTCAAGGTCGCGTGCTTCTCGACCGCGACGATGTCGGTGCGCGGCACCATGATCTCGCGAACGGTCTTGTCGCCGATCTCGATGATGCCGTGGATCATCTGGTGCTCCTGCTCCTCGATCACGCCCTGCTCTTCCGAGACGTGGAGGAGCGTGAGCAGCTCCTGCTCGGTGAGGTACGGGGCACGGGCGGCGCGGCCGCCGGTGAGAGCGCGTGACACGATGGTGACAGCCCACAGCACTGGGCCAAGCGCGGTTGCCAGGCGGTCGACGGGCCCGGCGGCGGCGAGGGCGACGCGCTCCGCGTAGCGGATGGCGAGCGTCTTCGGCGTGACCTCAGCGGCGATGAGGAGGATCACCGACAGCACAAAGGAGACAAGCAGTGCCAGCCAAAGGTGCCATTCGGCGGGAATGCCCCAGTTGATGAACAGCGAGTCTGTTAGAAGAGTCGTCGCGGTTGAGGCGACGATCAGGGCCAGCGTGTTGGTGAACAGCACCGTCGAGAGGTAGCGGTTTGGATCCGCTCTCAGGCGCTGCAGGATGCTCGCGGCCTTGCTGCCCTGTTCGGCCAGGAACCTCACCCTGAGCCGGCCGACCGAGGTGAGAGCAGTCTCGGTACCACTGGCCGCCGCAGCCACGAAGAAACAGATGATGAGCACGATGAGTTCGAACCACTCTGTTGCGTTCACAGCCGGCGGATTATCGGAAGAGCTCGCTGACGCTCCGGTTCTCGTGCACCCGGATGATCGCCTCCGCGAGCAGAGGTGCCACCGATAGCACCGTGAGGGGCGGGCCGAGCTTGTCGGCGGGGATGGGTACCGAGTCGGTCACGATGACCTCGTCGACCTGCGCCTTCTTGAGGCGCTCAATAGCGTTGCCGGTGAGGACCGGGTGGGTGGCCGCGATCAGCACCTTGTGGGCGCCCTGAATGCGCAGCGACTGCGCCAGCTTCGAGACGGTGCCGCCGGTGGTGATGATGTCTTCGACCACGACGCAGTCCCTTCCCTGCACGTCACCTGAGACTGCGATCATCTCGACCTCGTCGTCGCCGGTTCGGCGCTTGTAACCGAAGGCGATGGGTGCCTTGAGGTAGTTCGCGACGAGCTCGGCGCGGCGCCCGCCGCCCGCGTCGGGGGCGACCACCGTGAGGTTTCTCAGGCCGAGCGTCAGCAGGTATTCGGAGATGATGCGGTGCGGTGACAAGTGGTCGGTGGGGACGTCGAAGAAGCCCTCGATGGCCTCGGCGTGGAGGTCAAGAAGCAGCAGGCGATCGGCGCCCGCGAGCGTGATGAAGTTTGCGATCAACTTGGCCGAGATCGGCTCTCGTGGTTGCGTCTTGCGTTCTTTTCTTGCGTAGCCGTAATACGGGACGACGGCTGTGACCCTACCGGCGGAGGCTCTTCGCAAGGCGTCCAGGATGATGAAGAGCTCCATCAGGTTCTCGTTCACCGGCGGGCAGGTGGGCTGAATGACGAACACGTCGTGCCCGCGCATCGAGTCCTCGATCTTGACGTTGATCTCGCCGTCAGGAAATCGCCTCAGTCTCGCGTCGGTGATGGGAACCTGCAGCTGGTCTGAGATCAACTGGGCAAGGCCTGGGTTCGCGCTCCCACCGATGAGCTTGAGGGCGCCCCACGGGGACGCCTCCTCCCCGGTGAACTCGACGGCGGTGGTCAGTCTGCCAATCATTTGGCGATCACTTTGCGTCGTCCACTGGTTTCTTGCGTATCACCCTAGCTGGAACTCCGACTGCAGTGGCGCCCTCTGGGACGTCCCTGGTCACCACCGAACCGGCCCCGGTGCGCGACCCCTTGCCCAGTTTG
The DNA here is from genome assembly GCA_040004595.1 of Candidatus Dormiibacterota bacterium. Lineage (GTDB taxonomy): Bacteria > Chloroflexota > Dormibacteria > Dormibacterales > Dormibacteraceae > Palsa-872. The sequence goes on from JBDUAO010000062.1 coordinate 3,321, forward strand.
ACTGGTGCCACCAGCATCGTGTCGACCCCCACGAAGACGCCGTCACCGATCACCGTACGGTTCTTGTTCTTGCCGTCGAAGTTGGCCGTGATCGTGCCTGCCCCGATGTTGGCGTCCTCGCCGAGGTCGGTGTCGCCCAGGTACGAGACGTGAGGGACGGCGCTCCCGCGACCCACCTTGGTTCTGACGAGCTCGGCGAAGGAGCCGATGTGGACATCCTCGGCGATCTGGGTGCCGGGCCGGAGCTTGGCGAAGGGGCCGCAATCGGAGCGGTCGCCGATCTTCGCGTCTTCTATATAAACGTGGGGGCCGATGCGGCATTCCTGGCCGATCTCGGTGTTGCCCTTGATCACGGTGAAGGGTTCGATCGTCGTGTCCTGGCCGATGGTGACCGTCGCGTCGATGAAGGTGCTGGAGGGGTCCGTGATAGTGACACCGCCCTCTCGCATCAGGTGTTCGAGGATGCGAGCGCGCATCAGTGCCGTGGCTGCGGCCAGTCTTGTTCGGTCCTTGACGCCCGTCGCCTCGTCGGGGTTTTCGATTCTCACGATCGTGACGGGGTGCAGGTGCAGGAAGACGTCGGTGAGGTAGTACTCGCCGGCCTTGTTGTCGTTCTTTACGTGGGCCAGCGCCTCGACGAGCTTGGCGCCGTCGAAGCAGTAGATGCCGACGTTGATCTCGTGGTTGGTGTTTTTCAGGTCGTCGCTCGCGTCCTTCCGCTCAACGATTTTTTCGAACTCGCCCGCTATGTCCCGGACGATGCGGGCGTCGTCCCTTCGTGGGTCGTCGACGCTCGCGATCGTAGCCGGTGCTTTTGATTCTCTGTGGGCTTGCGTAAGTCGTTTGAATGTGTCGGCGGTGATGAGGGGGGCGTCGCCATTGGCGACAAGGACATCTTTGCCGCCCAAGTCCTTCGCGTTGAGCTGCTGCAGCGCGTGGGCAGTGCCGTGAGCCTCTCGTTGATACACAACTGTTGCTCGCCCTTCCAGGTGGGCGGCTAGGTCGACCTGGTGCGGGCTGACGATCACCTTGATGTCCTTGGCGCCGGCCTCCGTGAGGGCGTTGAGCACCCAGTCGACCATGGGGCGGCCGAGGATGGGATGCAGCACCTTTGGGGTCCGCGAATGCATTCTGGTGCCGTGACCCGCGGCGAGGATGACGGCGGTTAGTGGTTGGCTCACTGGGCCTCCGGCGTTGCACCACTTCCCGTGTGTCGCGCGCGGGGACCCCAGAGGAAGGGGGAGGCGGTTTTCCTAGTCAGGGTGAGCGAATTATACGGGGGGCCGTTTGGGCCTCGGGCCGTCGCCCCGGAGGCGCGGCGTCTTAACAGGCTGGATTGCCGGTGCCACGCTCTGCGCGCAAATTGGGCAGGCAAGGTGCGTTGGCGAGGGGGAGGGTCGCCAGCGTTGGAGGAGGGAGGGCCCCGGCGGGGGATAATCGCAGCGTGGCTGAGATGCCCGCGGTGAACCTGGAGGGTGCTGTGCCTTCGCATCTGCCTGTGCTGCCGCTTAAGTCCACAGTCGTGTTTCCGCGAATCTTCATCCCGCTGTCGGTTGGACGTAAGCGCTCGCTGCAGCTGCTCGATGAGCTGACCGGATCCGAGCGACACATCGCCGTTGCCACGCAGCTTGATGAGCACCTCGAGGAGGTGGGCTTCGCCGACATCCATCATGTCGGCGCGATGGTGCGCGTGCAGCACATGTTGAAGCTGCCTGACGGCACTGTTCAGCTGGCGGTGCTCGGTCTGCGGCGCATCAAGCTCACTGCAGCGATCTCCGAGGAGCCATACCTGACGTGCGCGGTGGAGATGCTGCCCGAGGCTCACACCACCATCCCCGCCATCGAGCGCGAAGCGCTGATGCGCCGCGCTATCTCTATGTTCCAGCAGCTGGTCGCACTGGCGCCGCACCTGCCCGCCGAGCTTTCTGGCGGCGCCGCTGCGATCGATGACCCGCTGCACCTGGCGTACTACATCGCCAATCACACGCGCCTCACCACCGAGCAGCGCCAGGAGATCCTGGCCCTGGATTCAGCGAAGGTCAAGCTCGAACGCCTGCTCGCACACATGGCGCATGAGCTCGAGGTGCTAGAGCTGGGTCGAAAGATCCAGTCCCAGGCCGAGGAGTCGATGGGCAAGGCGCAGCGCGAGTACTTCCTGCGCGAGCAGCTCAAGGCAATCCAGCGCGAGCTTGGGGAGCTGGATTCGGAGCTCGGCGAGCTGGGGGAGCTGCGAGATCGCATCGAGAAGGCAGGCCTTCCTCCTGAGGCGCAGCGCGAGGCGGACCGGGAGATCGCGCGACTGGAGCGGATTCCTTCGGCGTCGCCCGAGTCGTCTGTCATCCGGACCTACCTCGAGCTCATCGTGGCGTTGCCGTGGAACACCTCGACCGGCGGCGAGGTGGACGTTACGAAGGCGCGGGAGATCCTTGACGCGGATCACTACGACCTCGACAAGGTGAAGCAGCGAATCGTCGAGCACCTCGCCGTGCGGCGCCTCAAGCAGCTGCGCAAGTCGACCGAGCGCGGACGCGAGCCGATCCTCTGTTTCGTAGGACCCCCGGGCGTCGGCAAGACCTCGCTGGGTCAGTCGATCGCGCGCGCGATGGGCCGCAAGTTCGCGCGTGCCTCTTTGGGTGGCGTACACGACGAGGCTGAGATTCGCGGCCACCGCCGCACGTACATCGGGGCCATGCCCGGCCGCATCCTGCAAGCCATCCGGCGCGCGGAGTCGAACGACCCGGTGTTCATCCTCGACGAGGTCGACAAGATCGGATCGGACTGGCGCGGGGATCCGTCCTCAGCCTTGCTGGAAGTGCTGGACCCCGAGCAAAACAAGGATTTCCGCGACAACTACTTGGACGTCCCGTTCGACCTGTCGAAGGTTATGTTCATCACCACCGCAAACTCATTGGAGACCATCCCCCCCGCGCTGCGCGACCGCATGGAGGTGCTGAACCTCTCCGGCTACACGGAAGAGGAGAAGGTGCAGATCGCCGAGCGCTTCCTGGTGCCGAAGCAGTGGCTGTCGCACGGCTTGCGCACCGGCGAGATCACCCTGGCCGAGGATGCCGTTCGCGTGATCATCCGCGAGTACACCCGAGAGGCGGGGGTCCGCAACCTCGAGCGCGAGATCGCATCCGTCATGCGGCGGGCGGTCGCCGACATGGCGGTGGGCAAGCGGCCCGGACGCAAGCCTCTCGACATCCGACGCGTGCGAGCGGCTCTGGGCAAGCGACGCCACTACGACGATATCCGCGAGCGTATCGATCGCCCTGGCGTGGCGACTGGCCTGGTGTGGACGCCAACAGGAGGGGAGATCATCTTCGTCGAGGCGGCACTGACCCCGGGCAAGGGTGAGCTCAAGCTCACCGGGCAGCTGGGCGATGTGATGAAGGAATCAGCGGCTGCGGCCCTCTCTTACTTGAAGGCGCGCGCTTCCGACATCGGCATCGATCCGTCCCTCTTCGACAAGAACGACATCCACGTCCATGTGCCTGCAGGAGCGCAGCCGAAGGAAGGGCCCTCGGCCGGCGTGACGGTATTGACCGCGATGGCTTCGATCCTCACCGGGCGCCCGGCGCGCGACGACGTCGCGATGACGGGCGAGATCACTTTGCGCGGACGCGTGCTGCCGATCGGCGGCATCAAGGAGAAGGTGCTCGGCGCGCACCGTGCCGGTATCCGGCGCGTGCTGTTGCCAACCCGCAATGAGGCGGACCTCGACGACATCCCCGCTGACCTCCGCGGCGAGATGGAGCTCGTGCTGGTCGATTCGATCGACCAGGTTCTGCGTGAAGCGCTGACTACTGTCCCTTCGACTGCTTCGGCGGCGGCGCGTCAGCGTTCGAATGGGGCTGGGACTCGAGCGGGGCGCGAGAAGGTCGTTGCGACGGCGCCGGCGACGCGTCCCCGGCGCGTGACGCCTGCGGCGCGCGCGGCGCGCGTTCGAGAATCCGCGCGTGCGCAGCCAGCTCCACCGAATCGTCAAGGGGCGAAAGGTCGGCGACGTCGCGCCGTCTGAGCGCGCTGAGAATCAGATGGTCGGCGAGATGTGGGTTCTTCGGCAGAAGCGAGCCGTGGAGATACGTGCCCAGGATTCCGCCCTGCAGGTAGCCTTCGGTGCTGTCACCGCCGTTGTTGCCGTAGCCTAGCCTGACCCTGCCGAGAGGGGCAGCTGTCGGTCCGAGGAAAGTCCTACCGCTGTGGTTTTCGAAACCGACCAGCGTGGTGGGCGTCAGACCCTCGATCTCCGTGTCGACAACGACGTCTCCGATGAAGCGTTTCTTGCCGGCCTCGGTTTTCACATCAATGAGGCCGATGCCGGGGAAGCGCTCGCCCTCGGCGGTCTGGTAGTAGTGGCCGAGGAGCTGATAGCCGCCGCAGACGGCGAGCACCGCGGCGCCTGCCTGCACAGCACGCTCGAGCGGAGATTGTTTGTGCTCGAGAAGGTCCTCGTACACCAGCGCTTGCTCGCGGTCCTGGCCACCTCCGAAGAAGAAGATGTCCACGTCCTCCATATGCTCGGTGGTGCCGCGTCCGAGCTCTAGCACCTTTGTGTTGTAATCGCGCCACTCCGCCCGCTTGAGCAGGGTGAGGATGTTGCCGCGATCGCCATAGATGTTCATCAGGTCGGGATAGAGCCACCCAACGGTGAACGTTTGCTTTCGACGTGGCATTTGGGCTCCCTTGAACCTCCTACGTTTCCCAATAGGGTTTGGCCCAGCCCCGCCGAACGAGCTCGGCTCGCAGATCGAGCATCGCAGTGTAGGTACATAGAAGGTGGGCGGTTTCCCCCTCTGGTGTGGCTTTTACCAGCGCATCAAGGGCTTTGCCCGGATCGGTTTCCGGCGGCGTCGCGTTGACGCCGGCGTACTTGAACCTCACGGCGAGGTCATGAGCCCGGTTGCCGGCAGGGATCAGGGCTCGCGCCTTTCCCTTGAGGCGTTCGAAGTCGACGTCCCAGATCCATGAGACGTCGGTGCCGTCGGCCTTGCGGTCATTCAGCGCAATGATGAAGTTGGTGCCGTTGGCGAGGTCGACAGCCGTGCGAAGGGTTTCGTTGAAGCCGGCTGGATTTTTAGACAGCACCAGGTTCAGGTGGCGGCCACGGAACTCCAAGCGTTCCTGGCGGCCGAAGGCGGCGCGGAAGTCTTGCAGACGGCGCGCGATGTAGTCAGGCTCGAGGCCGAGAGTGATGCCGGCGGAGTAGGCCGCGAGGACGTTGTACGCGTTGTAGAGACCGCCCAGAGGAAGGGCGATGCGCTGATCGGGTCGGTTGGCGTCCGCTGAATGCACCGTCATCGCGATGTTGTCGAAGCCATCCAGCTTGATGTCTTTCGCCGAGATCACGGGGATGGGGCGTTGGAAGTCGCCGTTGGGGCAGCGGTAGACGCCGTCGTGGCCCACATACACGGCGTCGAATATGAGGCTCGCGCCACACCGCGGGCAGGTCCGCGCATCGGCCGCATGCGGCAGCTCGTGCTCCGCAACGGTGAGGTCGTCCAGGCCGAACCATGCGGGCGGGTGGCTGAGATTCGAGCCGATCTCGGCCACACGCGGGTCATCGGCGTTCAGGATCGCGACGCTGCCAGTGGGCAAATTAGCCAGGGCAGATTCGATCTTCTTCGCGATCGATTCGAGCTCCCCATAACGGTCGAGCTGGTCCCGGAAAAGGTTGAGAACCAGCGCGGCCTTGGGCTGGATCTCCTCAATTGCCCTGGGCAGGCTCGCCTCGTCAATCTCAAACACGCCCCAATCGGCATTAAGTCGGCCAGTCGTATTCGCGCTTTCGAGTGTGGCGGCGGTGACGCCGAATATGAGGTTTGCGCCCGAGCGGTTCGAGACGACCCGGTGTCCCACGCCTTCCAGGAGCGAGCTGATGAGGCGGGACGTCGTCGTCTTGCCGTTCGTGCCGGTGATGACGATCGACCCGAATTTCAAATCCTGAGACAGCTTGCGCAAGATGTTGGGGTCGATCGCGCGTGCCACGTCGCCAGGCAGAGTCGTGCCTCCGCCGCGGCGGCTGAATCTGGAGAGAGCTCCGGTCGCCTTGCCGGCCCAGATAGCGGCTGTCCTGCGGATCATGCCCATGGTCCGACGGAGTGCGTGACTGCGGTCCAGCAATCGAGCTTGGCATTGGCCTGCCTGGCTGAGCGCTCGTCAGTGCAGCGAGCAAAGAAAGCGGAGCCGCTTCCCGTCATCTGCCAGCCTTCGCCCAACCGCACAGCGAAATCGCGCAGTCGCGGCTCGACGTGGGCAGCCGCGACGGCCAGCTGGTTCGGCCCGTCGCCTTTGACCTCGTCCCAAGCGCGATAAACCACAGCGGTTGAAAGCTCGATGTCCGGCCACGCAATCGCGAACCACTCTGGTTTTGTCGCGAGCGGTGTGAGACGCTCGCCGCGACCTTCTGCGATGGCAGCGCCACCGAAGAGGAAGAAGGGCACGTCCGCCCCAATAGCGGCCGCGATATCCGTCAGGTCTGCTTTGATGTTGTGCAGCGCCAACAGGCCCTTCAACGCCGCAGCCGCATCCGAGCTCGCGCCACCCATGCCGGAGCCGGGCGGGATGCGCTTATCGAGATGAAATGCCGTGGGCAGCTCGCGACCGACCTGGTCCTGCAGGGCCTGATGGGCTTTTCGAACCGAGTTGTTGTCGGCATCTAGCGGATGCTGGCCGCTGGTGGTCATCGTCGTGCGGTCAGCTCTTGCCAACTCGAGGAGATCGTGAAGGGCGACCGCCTGCATCTGCGTACGCACCTTGTGAAAGCCATCGGGAGTGCGCCCGAGGACGACAAGGTCGAGGTTCAGCTTGGCCCTTGCCGGCACGACCAGCGTCAACTCCGGATCGGTCGCAGCTTCTCTCTATATGCAACCGCCCGGTCGCGATAGTGCTGCGCCGTGATGCCGACCCAGTTTCCCGACGAGCCATCGAGCGCTTTCTTCACACTGGCGGGGACACCAGCTGCCATGTGTCCAGCCGGTACCTCGCTCCCTTCGCCGAGCACCGCGCCTGCGGCCAGCAACGAGCCTCTGCCCAGCCGACTGCGTTGCAGCATCGTGGCGCCCATGCCGACGACTGCCCCCTGCTCGACGACGCAGCCCTCGAGCTGCGCGGAGTGGCCGACGCTGGCGTTCTCTTCGATCACCGTCGGCAAGTCACGAGCGCAGTGGATTACCGCGTTGTCCTGGATGTTCGCGCCCGGGCCGACCTTGATCTGGGCCTCGTCGCCGCGTAATACCGCGCCAAACCAGACGCTTGCTCCCGCACCGACGTCAACGTCTCCAATGAGAACGGCTGTCGGTGCGATGTAGGCGTCGGGATGGACTGATGGCCGCTTGCCGCCGAACTCGAACTCCACTGACCTCTATAATCCTAGCTTCGGACTCTCGTCCTCCCCCTCGCCTCTTCACCCACCTGGAGTAAAGACATGGCTAAGCGAACGGCCTCCGCGAAAAAGCAGGCGCGCTCCGGCGTGCGCCGCGCGCTCCGCAATCGCGCCGTGCGATCAGAGGTCAAGACCAAGGTCGTGAAGGCGCGTCGCACCCTGACAGGCGGGCCGGTTGCGGAATCGGAGCGATTCGCCCTCGGGCTGGAAGCGATTCAAGCACTCGATCGGGCGGCGTCTAAGGGAGTCCTGCACCGCAACAACGCAGCCCGCCGGAAGTCACGCCTGGCGAAGCAGCTTTCCAAGGTGGCAATGTCTCCGGCCGCCGGCTCGTCGAAAGCGACGGCTGCAGGCAAAGGCAAGAAGGCTCCCGCCGCAGCGGCAAAGCCGGCGGCGAAAGCTGCCGCAACCAAGCCGGCCGCCAAAAGCGCGGCTCCCGCTAAGAAAAAGTAGGCCCACTGCGGCTTGCTTAAAGCCGGGCCAGCAGTACGTCGAGCCCGAGCTCCGCGTCAATCTGGCCGGACTTGACCTCCCACTCGTAGTCGCGGATGGCTCTTAACGCAGCCTCCAATCGATCTGGGTCGGCACCCTTGGCTGCGTCGTATGCCTTCTGCAGGACGAAGCGATGCTCCGCCATCTTCTCCTGGACTTCTGACAGCGACTCTCCACGATCTTGCCGCGCGCGCACCTGCAGAACCAGGGCTACGTGCCGCGCCATGCGATAGGCGACGGAAGTTGGTTGGAGCCCGCCGCGTGTAAGGCTTCTGGCGATCCTCAGCGCATCCGCGGTTGGATGAGGGAGGAGATTATCGGTCAGCTTGAAGATCTCGTCCTCGCGGCCGCCGGCCAGTAGTTCGGCGATTGCCTCGGGCGAGAGCTTGGCGCCCGACGCTTTGTAAGCGGCCAGTTTCTTGAGCTCGGAGTCGATGATGCTCAGGTCTGGCGGGGTGACGCGTACCACCTGGGCGGCAATTGCCGGAGCGAGGCCCTGGTCGGCCGCTCGCCTCGCGGCCCAGTCGCTCAACGCCCGGCCTTTGAGCGGCTGCATCTCATCGACTGTCCCGCCCGCGGCCACGATAGCCTTCGCGAGCTTGCCGGCTGCCGACACCCTTCCCGCCACTGTTATAAGGAGTCGAGTGGTCGTCGGAATTTCCGCGAGCGCGGTCGCCAGGCCCTCCGCGCGAGCCGAGGCTGCCATGCGCGCGTAGACGACTCGAAAGGGATCGAGGAACGGGGCCTGCAGAATCGCATCCTGAAGTCGAGAGGGCGTGAGGCCCTGACCTTCGAGGGTGTCCTCACCAAAGTCCGAGACGAGCTCTTTTCGCCACTCGTCGAGCGTGGCGCGTGCCCTCTCGTCAACGAGGAACCGCTCCTCGCCGTGCAGCAGCATGATGGCGCGCCGAGGAGCCTTGGCCTTCCCCATGCCAGCGATCGTACCTGCGTCACATCGGCACGGTGATGGTGCCCTCCTGGTCGGTGCGCAGAACCGTAACCGGGAAACCCTGAGCGAGCCTTCCGGCCGAGCGCGAGGCGATGAGCTGCACGCTCGGACCGACAGCTCGCTCGAGCTCCGGTGACATCCGGCTTCGACCGCCGCCCGGGATCAGCAGGTACGAGCACCGTCCCTTCAGACGGGCGGCGGCGGCAGTCTGAGCTTCGACATCCAGGTCACTGAGATCGCAGAACGTCCGGCCCGTCGGCGAGATCACCCGCAACGCGAGGTAAGCCGCGCCGACCACATCACCTGGAGCGCCAGGCTCGGGCGAAATCGTCTCGAGGGTGAAGCCCGCGATCTTGATGGTGGCCCCGGCCGCCACTCGCTCGATCGTCGCGCCGCGCGCGGCTGCCTCGAACGCGGCGGTGCGCCATGCCGTGCCCGTCAGTTCCGCGTCAGGGATGAAGAACGTCGACGCTGGACGGTCGAGCCCAGCGAAACCGCCCACGTGCCCGAGGGTGGGCGCTGTGACCGCGATCGCGTCAAGCTTGAGCTGCCAGGGCGGCAACTGCGCCCCGAGCTCGTCCCTCAACCGCTGGGGGCTCGGACCAGCATCGATCAGGATCGCGCCGAGCGGCCCTCGAAACAGGACAGACTGTCCATCGCCCACATTGAGGACCGCGGCCTGCGGCGGAGCGTTCGCCCAGGCGCCTAAAGCCGCGGCTGCGATGAGGGTTGGCGCGACGACAGCGGACGCTACGGCGATGTAGCGCCGTCGGCCTGCCCTTCGCGCGGCCGCTATTCCCGGGCCAAGCGCCGAATAGTAGGCGAGGCCTGCCCACGCTGGAAAGCGCGGGACTGTGATCGCTGCTGCCGGTACTCGCGCCAGCAGATAGGAGACCTGCTCGATATAGGCAAGCAGGCCGGCCAGTGGGAGTGCGACGACGCGGGCAACGTCCGGCGCCAGGGCGAGCGGGCAGAGCAGAAGGCCGGTCGCGACCAGCGCCGGAAGTATGGGCAGGGTCAACGCATTGGCGAGCGGTGCGATCGGTGAGAGGACGTGGAAGTCGGTCGCCATCATCGGCAGCGTTCCGACCTGAGCGGCGCACGTGACAGCGAAAGGCTCACGCAAAACTGCGGGCATCCACGACAGGCGACGCTCGATCACTGGCGTCAGAAGGATGATCGCGGCCGTCCCCGCGAAAGAAAGCTGGAACCCGACGTCCCAGGCGAGCTCGGGATGCCAGGCGAGCATCGCGGCAGCCGTGAGGGCGAGTGAGGTCCAAACATGCGACGGCCGGCCGAGCCGCGAGGCACTGATCGCGAGCCCTCCCATGATTGCGGCGCGGATCGCGGCCGGGGTGGCGCCGCCGACGAGCGCGTAGAGCCCGATCAGCGCAATCGCAGGCCAGCTGGCGTGACGGCCGAGCATCGGCTTCAGTGCGCCCTGGACAATGCGCGCGAACACCGCGACCTTGAGCCCGCTCAGCACCAGAAGGTGGATGAGGCCAGTCGCGATAAGAGCGTTTTGAAGGTTGGATGGTATGCCCTGCCGCACGCCGAGGACGATGCCGAGAAGCACCGACGCGTGTGGCGCCGGCAATGCTTGGTCGAGCGCTGTGACGTAATGAGCGCGCAGCCACCCCGGTAGACCTGCTAGACCGCCGCCCGGTTTCACTACGTCGAAGTTGGTCGCAGCAAGCTCCAGGAAGACGTGGCGCTGGGCCAGGTAGGCGCGACGATCGAACGCCGGCAGGTCGCGCGGAATCATCAGCTTCCCGCTCGCCTGGACCGTATCGTCAAACGCCGCTTCTGCGGGACCGCGCCACCGCACGAGCAGATTGCCAATGCCGAGGTTCACATTTGTTCTGCTCGCAATTCGATTCGGTTCGACGAGGGCCTCGGAACCACCAGCCGCGGCATGGCTGTCGTCCACGATTCGACCGGTGATCGTCACAACCTGGCCCGCTGCCGCAAGGGCGCGGGCCGAGGCTAGGGGATCCGTGGCGGGTAGTTCCGCCCGGCCAATGGCCAGCAAAGCGAATGCCAGCGCGATTGCGATCACCGCGGGCCGGACGAGCAGGGCCAGAGCGAGGCATGGGATCGCGATTGCGATTGCAATCGCGCCTAGAGTCGGTTGCGATGGAGACAGCACGACGGCGCCAGCAAGGGCGGCACACCAGGCCAGGGCGACCACCAGCGCCGGGTAACGCGCCGCGTCCCAGATCACTGGTGTTCCTCCGATCCGATCACAGGGTGAGGTAGCGGCGGGCGATTATGAAGTCGGATTCGCTCATTCCGAGGATGTCGACCAACTCAGTGGTCGACTGGAAGCCTCCGAAGTTCGTGCGATAGTCGACGACCTCCTGAGCGAATGCCTCGGTGAAACCGGGGACAAGGGCAAGCTCGTCGGCAGTCGCGGTGTTGAGGCTCGTCCTGGTGACGACGCTGCCGCCAGGCGCACCTTTGATGAGCGGAACCTTTATCTGCTCACCATCCTTGAGCCGGCCGGCGAGATTGGGGAGGCGCGTGGAATCCGCATAACCGGTCATGCCGCCTGCGGCGGCGATCGCGTCGTAGACCCTATCCCCCCGCGGCAGTCGGTACAGTCCTGGCCGGACGACTGCGCCGACCACGTGGACGAGGAGTCCGGCCGGGGGAGGCAACTCGAGGGTCGGGGCAATGGGAGCGGGCAGGCGCGAAACGGCCGCAGTTCCGGAGAGCGAGTAGAAGTGGGCGCCGATAACACCACCCATTGCCACCAGGATCGGCAGGCCGAGGGCCAGCATGCTCTTCCAGCCGGGGATGAGTCGAGGCCGATTTCGCATGCATCGACGCTATTGGGACCGCGGCTGAATAGAAAGCCAGCCTGTTAAGAGCCTACGGGTGGAGAGTTCCCGAGGAAGGATTCGAACCTTCGATCGAGGATCCAAAGTCCCCTGCCTTAC
>JBDUAO010000063.1:0-15049 GCA_040004595.1 Candidatus Dormiibacterota bacterium
GCACCGCCAACAACCACAGCACCGGCCCCTCGACCGGCAACACGACCGGGACCACCGGCACGGTGACGACCAGCACGAACAGCATTGGCCCCAGCACCGGCAACACCACCGGCAGCGTCCAGAGCACCGGTAACACGACCGGCAGCGTTGGCGCGAGCACCGGAACCAGCACCGGCAACACCACTGGCAGCACCGCGACCACGGGTGAGACCGGCGGCACGGGCGGCACGGGTGGAACCGGGGGTGCCACCGGCGGCACCGGCGGAGTCAGCGGCGCGTCCGCAGGATCAGGTGAAGTCCTGGCAGCTACAGGAGCCCCAATCAGCGGCGGCATCCTCGGAGCAATTCTGGTTGCGCTCGGCGGAATCGGAATGCGGCTTCGAAAGCGATAAACAGTCTCGACAGGGCCGGGTCCGCACAGTGCGGGCCCGGTTTTTCTTTTTCGGAGCCCTACGGTAATTTTTGCCTACCTCACTTGTACGGCGACGAACCAGGCCCCGGCACGGTTTGATTTACGCCTAGGAGATCTCTGGAGGGGCAAGGTGGAGGTTGTCGCGCTGCCGGCTGATCGCCGGCCGGGACCGGCGCTGCCGAATTACGGCAAAGTGGAGTCCGTGATGGATGAAGCGGGGCCGCGCCCGAAAGCGCGGGCCACTGTCCGACTCGAGAAAGCCAAGGCGGCAGCCCATATCGCCCTGAGGGCGGTTTCGTCCTACTCGGAGTCAGGGGTTGACCTGCCTATTTTCTTCGGTGGGTTGAGCGAGACGGTCGCCCACCTCGTCAAAGCCCGGCGGGTGGCTTTTTGGCGCCTTGGTTCCCACCGTACCCTTGGCGTGCAGCCCAAGCCATATGGTTTCGCGGCGGGGTCGCCAATCCACGGCCTGCGTCTGCAGGCCGGCATCGACGGCAACAGCATCACCGAGAGCGCGATTTTCGATGACGAGCTCGAGCTGGTCGACGGCACTGTTCCACAGCTGGATGAGCTCTGGCGGGCAAAGGGCCTGGTCGGAATCCGTAACTCGATCGCGGTATCTTGGCGCGCCGGCGACAGGCACTTTGGCACCCTCGTCGCCTATGACTCGCGCCGCGGGTTCACCCGCGACGACGCCTGGATCCTCCGCGTGGTGGCAATGGCCACCGGGCTTATGTGGGAGTACCACGAGGCGAAGCAAAAGCTCGACACGACTGTGGAGCGCCTCGAGCAAGCTGCGGCCGCCCGACGTCAGCTGCTGGGCAACATCGCGGCCGGCGGAGACGAAGCCAGGCGCCGCTTCGCGAGCGCACTGCACGACGACTCGCTGCAGTTGTTGACGGCAGCAGAGCTGCAGCTGGAACGCATCCAGGCTGATTCCGAACCGAGCAAGCATGCCTCCCAACTCGACCAGTTGAAGCAAACGCTCAAGCAGGTCGAGGATTCCCTGCGCCGGCTGCTGCTCATCGTGAGCTCCCAGGCAACCGACGTGCCGATGGGACTGGACGAGGCGATCCGCACACGTCTCGAGTCGCTCCGATCCCGCGCCGGAATCGAGACCGACATCGACATCCGGTTGCCCAGCCCACTTCCACCAGCAATCGAGTCGACGTTATTCAAAAATATATCGGAGGCCTTGACCAACGCCGAGAAGCATGCCCTCGCCACACGGATAACGGTCTCGGCTTACCCCGCCGACGGCGGCATCCGGGTAGTCGTGAGCGATGACGGAAAGGGTTTTGTGGTCGCCGAGTCTATGTACTTGCCGGGACACATGGGTTTGGTCGCTATGCGCGAGCGCGCGCAGCTGGCCGGGGGCAGATGCCGCATCGAAAGTGAGCCGGGCGCCGGGGCGCGCGTCGATTTTTGGGTCCCGATCAACCAGTGAGCAAACCCGAACAGCGGAAGGAGAGCCTCAAGGTCGAACTTGAGCAGAGGAGTCGCAGCACATGCCTGGCAAAGTAGCTACCGACAGCGGCATCGACCCGCGCGTGATGCTCAGCGTCGTCACCGCCGTCAAACGGGGGGACTTTTCCGCGCGCCTTCCCCCCACCTGGACCGGCACTGCCGGCAAGATTGCACGTGCCCTCAACGACGTGATCGAGTCCAACCAGCACCTTGAGCGCGAGTTGCGCAAGCTCGGCGACCACGTCGGCAAGGAAGGCCCAACCAAGCGGCTTGTCTTCCGGGACGCTGGTGGCGCATGGGCGTCGACCCTCGACTCGATCAACGACCTGATCGAGGACCTGGTTCAGCCGAACAGCGAGATGGCTCGGGTCATCAGCGCTGTCGCCAATGGCGACCTGTCGCAAACGATGCCGATGGAGACGAACGGGCGGCGGCTGCATGGCCAGTTCCTCGAAACCGCCAAGACCGTCAACACGATGGTCAATCAGTTGCGCTCGTTCAGCTCCGAGGTAACCCGCGTCGCGCGCGAGGTTGGCACCGAGGGCAAGCTTGGCGGCCAGGCCCACGTGCGCGGCGTTGGCGGCGTTTGGAAGGACCTCACGGACAACGTCAACTTCATGGCCAGCAACCTCACGGGCCAGGTCCGCAACATCGCCGACGTCACCACCGCGGTCGCAAACGGCGACCTCTCAAAAAAAATCACCGTCGATGTTCGGGGCGAAATCCTTGAGCTCAAGAACACTGTCAACGTCATGGTTGACCAGCTCAACGCCTTCGCCGGCGAGGTGACGCGTGTCGCTCACGAGGTCGGCACCGAGGGCAAGCTCGGCGGCCAGGCCGACGTCAAGGGCGTCGCAGGCGTGTGGAAGGAGCTCACCGAGAACGTCAACTCGATGGCCGGGAACCTGACCGGTCAAGTGCGAAACATCGCCGATGTCACGACCGCTGTCGCCAACGGCGACCTATCCAGGAAGATCACAGTCGACGCCCGCGGCGAGATCCTTGAGCTCAAGGACACCGTCAACCTCATGGTCGACCAGCTCAATGGCCTTGCCAGTGAGGTGACGCGAGTGACTCGCGAAGTCGGAACTCAGGGCAAGCTTGGCGGCCAGGCGGACGTCAAGGGCGTGGCCGGAGTGTGGAAAGAGCTCGTCGACAACATCAACTTCATGAATGCCAACTTCACTGATCGGGCGCGAAATATCGCCGAGGTGATCACGGCGGTCGCCAATGGCGACCTCTCCAGGAAGATCACCGTCGACGTCTACGGCGAGCTGTTGGATCAGAAGCGAACGATCAACCTCATGGTCGACCAGTTGAACGCGTTTGCAGGCGAGGTGACGCGTGTTGCGCGGGAGGTCGGCACCGAGGGCAAGCTCGGTGGCCAGGCTGAGGTCAAAGGTGTTGCCGGCGTCTGGAAAGACCTGACCGACAACGTCAACTTCATGGCCGGCAACCTGACGAGCCAGGTGCGTAACATCGCAGAGGTCACCACCGCCGTCGCCAACGGCGACCTTTCAAAGAAGATCACGGTGGACGTTCGCGGCGAGATCCTCGAGCTCAAGCAAACCGTCAACCTGATGGTTGATCAGCTGAACGCATTTGCCGGCGAGGTGACGCGCGTCGCACGCGAAGTCGGCACCGAGGGTAGGCT
Source organism: Candidatus Dormiibacterota bacterium (assembly GCA_040004595.1). Lineage (GTDB taxonomy): Bacteria > Chloroflexota > Dormibacteria > Dormibacterales > Dormibacteraceae > Palsa-872. The sequence goes on from JBDUAO010000063.1 coordinate 3,534, forward strand.
CGGCGGCCAGGCTGAGGTCGAGGGCGTAGGCGGAGTCTGGAAGGACCTCACCGACAACGTCAACTCGATGGCGGGCAACCTGACCAGTCAGGTGCGAAACATCGCCGATGTGACCACCGCAGTGGCCAATGGCGATCTCTCAAAGAAGATCACCGTCGATGTTCGGGGCGAAATCCTTGAGCTCAAAAACACTGTCAACGTCATGGTTGACCAGCTCAACGCCTTCGCCGGCGAGGTGACGCGTGTTGCGCGCGAGGTTGGCACCGAGGGCAAGCTCGGCGGGCAGGCCGAGGTCAGAGGCGTCGGTGGGGTCTGGAAGGACCTGACCGACAACGTCAACTTCATGGCGGGTAACCTGACCAGCCAGGTCCGCAACATTGCAGACGTCACGACCGCCGTCGCGAACGGCGACCTCTCCAAAAAGATCACAGTCGATGTACGGGGGGAGATCCTGGAGCTCAAGAACACTGTCAACCTGATGGTCGACCAGCTCAACGCTTTCGCAGGAGAGGTGACCCGCGTCGCCCACGAGGTCGGCACCGAGGGCAAGCTGGGCGGCCAGGCTCAGGTCAAGGGTGTTGGTGGTGTCTGGAAGGAGCTGACAGAGAACGTCAACACGATGGCGACCAACCTGACCAACCAGGTGCGCGGCATCGCTCGAGTGGTCACCGCGGTCGCGAATGGAAACCTCAAAGGCAAACTGACGCTCGAGGCGAAGGGCGAGATTGCCGAGCTCGCCGACACCATCAACAGCATGACCGACACCCTCGCCGTCTTCGCCGACCAGGTGACGAGCGTCGCCCGCGAGGTCGGCGTCGAAGGAAAGCTGGGCGGCCAGGCCAGAGTGCCTGGCGCCTCAGGCACGTGGCGCGACCTCACCGACAACGTGAACCAGCTCTCTGCGACCCTTACCACCCAGGTGCGAGCCATCGCAGAGGTGGCGACGGCGGTGACCAAGGGGGATCTCACGCAGTCCATCGGCGTCGGAGCGAGCGGAGAGGTCGCCGTTCTGAAAGACAACATCAACGAGATGATCGGCAACTTGAAGGCGACCACCGATAAGAACCTCGAGCAGGACTGGCTCAAGACCAACCTGGCCCGATTCACGCGGATGCTCCAGGGCCAGCGTGATCCGATGACCGTGTCAAAGATGATCCTGTCGGAGCTGGCTCCACTCGTCAATGCCGAGCATGGGGTGTTCTACGGCCTCGTCACGCCGAGCAGCACGGAAGCCCATCTCGCATTCCAGGCCGGCTACGCATACAAGCCGCGCAAGAACGTGCCGACCGAGTTCCGCCTCGGCGAGGGCTTGGTCGGGCAGTGCGCCCTCGAAAAGCGATCCATCCTGCTCAACGACGTTCCGCCGGACTATGTCCGGATCAGCTCAGGCCTTGGCGAGGCGAAGCCGCTCAACATCATCGTTCTGCCGGTGCTTTTCGAGGGTGACATCAGAGCGGTGATCGAGCTCGCATCGTTCCAGAGATTCAACCTCGTACATCAAGACTTCCTCAACCAGCTCATGGAGAGCATCGGGATCGTGCTCAACACGATCGAGGCGAACAGCCGCACCGAGGACCTCCTGAAGCAATCGCAATCACTCGCTAACGAGCTACAGAGCCAGCAGGATCAGCTGCAGACGACGAACCAGGAGCTGGCCGAGAAGGCGCGGCAGCTTGCGCAGCAGAACACCGAGATCGAGCAGAGGCGCTCCGAGGTCGAGGTGGCCAAGGAGCTCGTGGAGGAGAAGGCCGAGCAGCTCGCTATCACGTCTCGATATAAGTCCGAGTTCCTTGCCAACATGTCCCACGAGCTGAGAACGCCGCTCAACAGCCTGCTGATTCTCGCGCAGGAGCTTGCCGACAACCCAGACCGTAATCTGATGCCGAAACAAGTCGAATACGCGACCATCATCCGATCGTCCGGTACCGACCTTTTGAAGCTCATCAACGACATCCTCGACCTGACGAAGATCGAATCTGGAACAGTCGCACTTGAAATCACTGATTGGCCGCTCGTGGAGTTGCCACCACTGCTCGAGCGGACCTTCCGCCACGTCGCCGAGGCGACCAAGCTCGGCTTTACCATCGACCTCCGGCCGGGCTTGCCGAATACGATTCCAACCGACCCCCAGCGGCTCCAGCAGATCCTCAACAACCTGCTCAGCAACGCGTTCAAGTTCACAGAGTCGGGCCGGGTGGCGTTTTCTGCCGAAGTGGCTTCCTCCGGATGGTCTGTGAACAACCTGTCGCTGAATCGAGCCTATGGCGTCATCGCGTTGACCGTGGCCGACACCGGCATCGGCATCCCGGCGCATAAGCAGCAGTCTGTCTTCGAGGCGTTCGCCCAGGCAGACGGAACCACCAGCCGCAAGTACGGCGGCACCGGCCTGGGCCTGTCGATCTGCCGCGAGCTGACCAACCTGCTCGGAGGCGAGATCAAGCTGAATAGCGAGGTTGGAAAGGGCAGCACATTCACCGTCTATCTGCCGACATCGATTCCAGCTCTTGCGGGCCACACGAATGGAGGCGCGTCCAATGGCTCGAAAGCCGATTCGGCCGAATCCGCCTGGGAGGACAACGCTGCAGCCGGAGCACGGCAGTCAGAATCGCGCACCGGGAATGTGGCCGAAGCAACCAGAGTTGGTGCTCCAGAGAAAAACATCCTTGTCGTCGAGGACGATCCAGTTCAAAGGCAGCACATCGTCCGCCTCATGGAGCCCATCAAGGCGAACGTCACCGCGGTATCAACAGCCGAGGAAGCCCTGGCCCTCCTCGGCGGAGGCAAGAGATTCGACTGCGTGGTGCTTGACCTCGGGCTCCCGGGGCTGAGTGGATGGCAGGTGATCGACCACCTCAAGACGAATGAAGCTTTGCAGGCGACGCCACTGCTCGTTTACACGGCGAAAAGCCTGACCCGGAAGGAAGAGCAGCGGCTCGGGAGGTCCGCCAAGAGCATCGTGCTCAAGGAGGTGAGGTCACCCGAGCGGCTGCGGGAGGAAGTGACCGCCATTCTCGACAAGGCCGAGAGCGCCAATGCCCAGATGGCATCCGACGGCGGGGCCGGCGAGCTTATCGAGATCTCCCTTGCCGCCAAAAGAGTTCTGATCGTCGATGACGACATTCGCAACATCTTTGCCTTGACAGCAATGCTGGAACGCCAGCAGATGGAGGTCTTCTCCGTCGATGGGGGTAAAGACGCACTCGAGACCCTCGAGCAGAATCCGGACATCGACATCGCCCTGGTCGATGTAATGATGCCGGAGATGGATGGCTACGAGACGATGACGAAAATGAGACAGATGCCGACCTTCAAGGATCGGCCGATCATCGCCTTGACCGCCAAAGCGATGCCCGGGGACAGGGAGAAATGCATCGAGGCAGGCGCTTCCGATTACATCGCCAAGCCCGTGAACAACTCTCACCTTCTCTCGATGCTCCGCGGCTGGCTGAGCATTTGAGCCGAGCTGCCAGGCTGGAAGCCCATCCCCTGAGAGCAGCCGCCGCCGCCGTACTGGAGATTGAGATGAAGCTCCTGTTGGAGGGCGTTGCGCCAACGTGCTGATTTACTTTCGTCCAACACTTCAGGACCGTGCGCATCGTGTGTTCTATGACAGCCCGGTTCGATCGGGATATCTTGTGCTCGGCCAGAAGGAATCACTCGCTTTCTCGCCGGAAAGCAGCCAGTACGAGGAGCTGCGAGGCGGCGTCAACGTGTTCCACAAGATTCGATGACCACATCTCAACCCGCGAACGCGACCACCGGCACGACCGAGCGGGAAGTCAGCATCCTGCTGGTCGATGACGATCCGACAAAGCGATTTGCAATCAAGACGATTCTCGGTCCGTTGGGCGAGGAGGTGGTCGAGGCATCGTCTGGCCCCGACGCTCTGCGCCAGCTCCTGCGCAGGGAGTTCGCGGTCGTCCTCCTCGATGTTCGAATGCCGACCATGGACGGGTATGAAACCGCCCAGCTCATCCGCCAGCGACCGCGATCGGAGCTGACCCCGATCATCTTTGTCACGGCGCTGAATCAGGGTGAGACCAACGCTGGACGCGGGTACGAGCTGGGCGCAGTGGATTTCGTTTTTGCGCCCGTCGTGCCGGCCATCCTGAGGGCCAAGGTCGCCGTCTTCGTGGAGCTGTACCGCGCACGGCAGGAGCTGCGCCGGTATCGCAAGCAGCTGGAGCACCTCGTCGAGGAGCGGACCACCGCGTTGACCGCGATCAACCGAGAGCTCGAAGCCTTCAGCTACCTGGTATCGAACGATCTTCGCGCTCCATTGCAGGCATTCGACGGTCTGACCGAAGCCCTTCTCGCGGACTATGGCAACAAGCTCGACCGCAAGGCCAAGGATTACATCGAGAGAATGCGGAAAGCGAGCCAGAGGATGGGCGACGTATTCGACGGCCTGCAGTCGCTCTTCAGCGTGACCGGTGGCGATATTCACCGAGAGACTGTGGATGTCAGCGCGATGGCGGCGAAGATCGTCGAGGAGATGCAGGCTCGGAAAACCGACCGGCATGTGACTGTGAACATCGGGCCGAACCTCTCGGTCTCAGGCGATGCGCGCCTTGTGCGCATCCTGTTGGGTAACCTCATCAGCAACGCCTGGAAATTCACCGGCAACAAAGCCGACGCCGCGATCGAGATCGGTGCAGAAGGCGTCAACGGTGAGGCGCGGATGTTCGTACGCGACAACGGGGTGGGTTTCGACATGATCCAATCGCACAAGCTTTTCGGCGCATTCCAGCGGCTCCACAGCCAGAACGAGTTCCCTGGGATGGGCATGGGGCTCGCGACGGTGCGCCGCATTGTGAACCGGCACGGCGGGCGCTGTTGGGCGGATGGCGCCGTCGGCGAGGGAGCCACCTTCTACTTCGTGCTCTAGCCAAGACCAAGCGCAACATTACGGGTGAAGCCCGCATCCGGCGCGTTGTATCTTCGATGGCCATCGGCCGGGAATTAGCACCTGCCTCGAAGAGTCCCGCGCCCCGGCGCACATTTCTCATAACCGCCGCCGCTGTGGGCTGTTTGCTGGTTGGCGCGATGTTGCTTGCCACCTTCACCCTCGGGATGTGGAACGGCTATTCAGACCAGCAGCGGCTCAACCAGGAGTGGCAGCAGGAGGTCGGCGCCGCACCGTTGACGCCTCCCGCCAAAGTCGACCGGTCGCTCCAGAAACCTGTCAAAGGTGTCGACTTCGCCATCCGCGTGCCGAAGCTGAAGTATTTCGCTGCGGTGAGGGAGGGCACCAACACCACAGTTCTGTACTCGGGGCCTGGCCACTATCCCGGGACCGTCTGGCCTGGTGACCAGGGTACCGTCGGGGTCGCCGCCCACAATGTTTACTGGATCAACTTCCCACTACTGAAGTCGCATGACGAGATCGACATCGAAACGCGTTACGGGACGTACCGATACACGGTGACGGGAAGTAAGGTCGTTAACCCGGACGATCGGACCGTCGTGGTCGCGCACGCTCCCGGTTACAACCTCGTCCTGACAACATGCTGGCCGCTGTGGGCTGGGGCGTTCGCCACTCAGCGATACGTGATCTTCGCGCAGCAATACTCCCCGCGAAACGGACCAGTCCCCCCCACGACCACCTAAACGGCGGCACGGAGGTTGGCTTATCGGAAGCCTGCGATGCCTCCGAAAGCCGCAAGCAACACCAGCCACATTCCGATAATCACCGGGCTGATGGCGACGACCTGCTTCAAGCGCTGTTGGCGGCGCCGGCGGCGCAGCACAGTCAACCTCGCCTCCAGGCTCGCCACCACCGGCATGTTGGAGACCACGACTGGAGCAGGGGAGGGGACGCCCAGCGTCCCCTCCCGGTTTGACATCCGGATACTTACTGGCCTGACCTAGCCTTTGAAGCTGCGCTTGCCTGGGGCGCCCGCCACAGGTGTGGTAATACCTCTTGCAGCCGCAACTGATGCGCCGTGGCTGCCGCTTTTGGTTGCAGCGCTCGAATGGACGACTTGCGCGACCGCCGCGACGGTCTTGTTGCCACCCTTGCGACCAGGATTTCCTGGCGTTCCGCCAAGCTCATCATTCGACCGACCAGGATTGCCCTGGTTTGAATTGCCGGGATCGCAACCTTCCGGTCCGTTCCCGACGCCCTGATTGCAATGGTGCTTGGCCACGATGCCTGATCCGCTGCAGCCAAATATGTTGCTGCCGGTCATCGTCACAGCTCCTGTGGCCAATGCGCGGCCGGCAAGGCTGGTCGTGGTGAGAGTGATGTCGCCACCTCCCAGGATCGTGCCCTGGAAAGCGGAGGTCGTGATTGTCACGGCGTTGCGTACCCACCAATACGCGTTGCATGGGTTGTCGCTGACCACCGTGAAGCTGGTGGCGGTTAGTGCGCCAACGCCGGCAAGCCCACCGATTTCAAAAATCCAGGGACCGCCGCCGATAAGAGTGAGAGTTCCAGTCAGCGTCGCCGCAGCGTCGAAGCAGTAGACACCGGGGCCGAGGGTAACGTCCGCTAGAGTGCCCGTAAGGGTCTGATCGCACGGTCCAAGATTGTTCGCAATCCCGTCATACGCGGTGAGAAAATCGGCGTACGCCCCAGCTGCGATCTGAACTTGCATCTTGCATCTGGTCGAGCTGACCGCTGTGGTCGAGCTTGAAACTCCCACCGGCCCTGCGACCGTCGAATCGGTGCAAGTGAGCCCAGTGCCATCAGCCAGAACGGCGTAGTCGCCGGCTGCACCCAGCGCTGGTGCAGTCGCGGCGCTTGCCGCGATCGGCCACATACCAACGAGGGCGGCTGCGACGACAACCCCTAGAAAGCGCGCCTTGAAAATCCAACGTCTCATGTGGTGGTGTCTCCTCAGGCCGTCAGGAGCATGCCAGTACTTCAGCGATGACGTCTGGAGAGCCGCCCCCGGCCGCTGTTAGCTTCGTCGGCGATTCGTAACAAAGTCAGCAACAGGGTCCCGGCGGCGGCTTGTAGGCCGGTTGATCCGGCCTCGTTACGGTTGCGACTTGGTCACGGCAGAGGGCAGGCGAGTCTGGAGCCAGCTCCTCAGCGCATTCACGTTCAGCGCTCCGACCACACGGTCCCGCTCCTTGCCGCCGTCCATGAGAACGAGGGTCGGAATCGAGCGCACCCCAAACCGCTGGCCGAGGCCAGGTTCGTCGTCGGTGTTCAACTTGACCACCTTGAGCTTGCCCGCAAGTTCCTCGGAGAGACGTTCAACCGCCGGTGCGACGATGCGGCACGGCCCACACCACGGCGCCCAGAAGTCGATCAACACCGGGATTGGCGATTTCTCGACCACCGACGCGAAGTCCGAGTCGTGGGTTTCGGCAAACCAGGGAAGGGGTTTTCCGCACTTGCCGCAGAACGGGACGCCGGTCGCATCCGCGAGAACCCTGTTCCTCTGCCCGCAGCTGGGACACCCCACGACCTTCGGATCACTCATCTATTGGATCTTTCCCCGTCACTTCCAACGGCACTGTCCACGACCAGACCGTTGAACCTTTCTACCTGAGCAAACCGTTCTAGACGCTGAGGTCCGGGATAGTGAGGACGTCGAATCTGACAAATCATCCCGGATCAATGAGCCTGCTGTTCTTTGACATGTTCGGGTCGGTGCATGCGGCAAGGTTGAAACAGCATGGACGTCGCTTCCCGCTTTTCATTTTCGAAATGCTCACTTCGACGCGTCGTTTGCGGGTCTCCGGGTTTTGGGTTGCATTGACCCAGCGAACCCATTCCCAGCGTGCCATAGGCGTAATACCTTTCCAAGGGTCGTGGATCTTCTGAGGGGCAGCTGCTAGAGCTGTCTCAAGATCCGGCGGCACGTTCGGCTCAGGCCAGTCTTTGCGTGACTCAATTTCGAGTGTCGCGGTGTCGCCCGCGCTTAAAGTCGCGGTCTGCTGTAGCTTTCCACCAACCCTCATCCAGTGGCCAGAATTGCCGTCTGGTTCCAACACCGTCTGGAACCCATGGCCATTGATCGTTCCCTGTACTGCCACCTGACCGCGCGAGGGCAGTTTCGCGCTCGCTTTCTCAGGCAAGCGCAAAATCGTCCATTTGTCGATCGTGGACAGCGTGGCGTTAAAACGAATTGTTGGCACCCCTATAACCATTATTCCACCGGCCACGGGACTTGCCGCAAGCCCTGGCCACCGTGCGAGACTGCGCTGTTGTCAGCCGGGTTCTCCGTGTGAGAAAAGGAGTTGCAGCCTCGCCGAACGACCGCCGGCCCCTACCCGATTACTACTTCGTACTCGGCGTCCCGCCTGACGCCACGGAGACTGAGTTGCGCGCCGCGTGGCGGCGGCAGCTCAAGTACTGGCACCCGGACCGCGGCAACCATCCGGATGCGCTCGAGCACGCGAAGTTGATCAACCTGGCGCACGACATTCTGACCGACGGAACCAAGCGCGCGGCATACGACCGACAGCGGGCAGCCGTTGGCTGGCGCCCCTCCGCGTCGGCGCCGTCATATGGCCGCTCGGTCCAATGGACGACGGTCAGCCGCGAGGGCCCGCCGCCCGCGCCCGAGGGATTCGACCGGCACGGGTTCGTCGCACGCTTGGAGGAGATGATGAACCGAGGCCGGTTGATGATTGAGAAGGGCAAAGACCTCGCGTCAGCGTCGAAATGGGAGGCTCAGTCTCAGGCCTTGCTACGGGATGAGCTCGGCGACCATGCGTACACAAAGCGATTCGAAGTGGCCCTGAGCCAGCCGCGCCCGGGAGGCCTGGTGGCGGCGTATGGAGTGTTGTGGGCCGCGTATGAGGATGCGCTGAAGGGCGATCTGAAGCCGGTGGTGAAGGAAAAGCGCCCGTCCTGATCTGAACACCTACCTCGACGAAGCCCAAGAGCGGAAAGCGCTCCAGAACAGCAACTGGTAATTCAATCAATCGGGCTCGCGTCGCCGGTGGAATACGGACGGGTTTCAATCTGGGAGTCGTTGTACTCCGGTGGCGGCGCCGTTCGCCGCCACCGGAGCCCGTATTGGTTTTACGCGGGCTGCTCCGCCTTGAATGCAGGGGCATAGTCGTTCAGGAATTCGGCGAATGGGCGGGCAGCGTTTCCAGTCAACACCTCGACGGTTTTGGTGACCGTTCCGGGATCCTTCTGGTGGAACTGCATGAGCGCGACGAGGCTCCGCACGAGCCAAGCGGGCATGCCAGCCTCGGTCAGCGCTCCCGCCATTGCCTCCGGCGGAATTGGGATGTATTGCACAGGGCGCCCCAGCAGCGCGCTGATCGAAGCCGCCATCTCCGGCCATGTGAGAGAAGCTGGACCGGTCAGCTCGTAGACAGCCCCATCGTGCCCAGACGATGTGAGCACCGCGGCCGCCACGGCTGCCGCGTCGCGCGCGTCAACCACCGGAATGTGGCCGCCACCTCCACAGTTGAAGATCGCTCCCTTCCCGAGGATGGTCGGGATGTTCATCAGCAACGTCTGCATGTAGAGGAACGGCTGGATCAGCGTGTAGGCGATTCCAGCTTCGCCCAGCGTAGCCTCCGTCTCGCCGTGCCACTCGAAGAATGGCACCGGTGAGTTCTTGTCCGCTCCGTAGGCGGACAGCTTGACGATACGGCCCGTTCCGGCTTTCTTCGCTGCTTCGATCGCCGCCGCCTGCACCGCCACCTGGGTGTCGCTCGCCGATGAGGCGAGGAAGAACGTGTCGATGCCTTTCAAGGCGTGCGACATGCTCGCGCGATCGGTCAGGTCGCCTTCGACGATCTCGACTCCCGGAAGACTGACCTCGCCCGACTTCTCGATGTGATGAACCAAAGCCCTCACCTCGACACCTTTTTGCGACAGGAGACGCACCAGTTCGGTGCCGACCGTTCCCGGCGCGCCGCTGACCAGAATCTTTCGCGACATTGAAATTTGCCTCCAGTGATTAGTCCGGACGAGCCGGCAACGCCACTGTCCTTCAGAGGCTTGGTGCGAAACATCCGTCATCTCACGTATTTCGGTGGGCCAGCTTTGAAGCGAGTTGGACGCGAGACGCAAGACCGAGCTTGGTGTAGACGTGTTTTAAGTGAGTCTCCACGGTCCGACGTGAGATGAATAGCCGATCTGCGACTTCCGGATTGCTCAGGCCTTCGCCGACTAGCCTGGCCACTCGCTGCTCGCTCTCGGTCAAGCTGTCCCACCCTGAGTTCGCGCGAGGCCGCCGACCGCGTACACCCGACCGGTGGCCGAGGTTTCGAAGTAATTCCCGGATGCGGCCGAGATCCATGGTCGCACCCAAGCCCTGGTAGAGGCCTTCCGCGCGAAGAGCCAGACCCAATGCCTGCGCTGAATCGCCGGCAGTCCTGGCGAGGCGCGCCGAAGACTCGCAAGCGTTCGCGAGCTCGAGAGGGCGGCCGGTCGTCTCGAGGAAAGAGATCGCCTGCAGCGCCGGCTCGAGCGTTTGATCCCATAGCGCGCGAGTGAGCAGCCAGGCTCCATCGGCCAGAGGATGATTGGCGCGCCGTCGGATCTCTTCCATGACTCCGATCGCGAACTCGACCTCGTCTCGGCGGCCGGCCGTGAGAGCGATCCTCACGAGGTCGGGACCCGCCTGCCGGAGCTCGACCAATTGGCCCGCGGCGATGGTGCGCCGCCATAGCGGAAGCAGGATGTCAAGGGCAGCGCTCGCGCGACCTTCGGCTTCGAGCACCAATCCAAGCTGCCAGTCGGTCAGCGTGCCCCCGGTCGGTGACGCGCTCGATGATTGGCCACCGAATTCCTTCAGCACAGCGGAAATGTCGACAGACATCCCGCGGTGGAGGCGGATCGAAATGACCTGCGCCGGCCCGGCCATGAGCATTGCGGAACCGCGCGCGATCTCTTCGGCGGTCGCGACCGCAGCCTCATCCTCGGCTAGGGCATCGTTCCACTCGCCTGTGAGCCAACGCTTCCGCGCGAGGAATTGGTGGTACAGGGGCTCTTGCCAGCGACGGCCGTCGCGTTCCGCCTCTCTCAGTCCCGTTTGCAGTTGCTGCTCGCCTTCGTCGTAGCGGCAGCACACTGTAAGAACGTGGCCGTAATAGATTCGCGGCTGAGCGATCGCCATCACGTCCGCCGAGGCTTCTCCAATGGCAACGGCGCGCGCACCGGCGACCAGAGCCTCTGACCAGTGACCGCTGAGGAAGCTACCGAAGCAGTAAGCGGACAGAGCGATGCACTCCGCAAGACCGCCCACATCGCTTGTCAGAACACGCTGGGCGAGCTTGCGACCTTCCTCTACTCGCTGGCTGAAAACCGCCGCCAGCGCGGCTTCGGCAAGAAGTTCGAGCTCGTCGGAAGCGGCTCCGATGGCTTGCTCAAAAGCCGCGCCAGGATTGCCCTGCCAGCGAAGGGATCGCGCGAGATGCGCGCGCAGCGCAAGCTCTCTTTCGCGCGCAAGGCCGGACGCGAGTGCACGCTGTGCAGCCTCCACCGACTCCGTGAGCCGGCCGCTCCAGCTCAACGCTTCCGCCAAGTCGGCGGAGAGCTCTCCTTGTCGCGGATCTCCACGACGAAGCAACGAAAGCGCGCGCGCAAACAG
>JBDUAO010000172.1:0-4385 GCA_040004595.1 Candidatus Dormiibacterota bacterium
GCGAGGCCGAGACGATGATCGTCAACGGCTTCATCGAGCCGTTCACCAAGGAGCTTCCTCTCGAGTACGCGGTGGAATTGAACCGCCTGATCCAGCTCGAGATGGAGGGGTCGGTAGGCTAGTTGTGGGGCTGACCCTGGAAACCCTGGAGAAGACCGGCCAGGGCGAACCCGACTGGCTGCGCGACAAGCGCCGCACCGCGTTTGCCGCGTACGAACGGATGCCGATGCCCAGCCGCACCGACGAGGAGTGGCGCCGCACCGACGTAACCGGGCTCGACCCAGAAAAGTTCTCGAGCCTTGAGCACGCCAACGGCCACAAGCAGGAGACGCCCAAGCTGCCGGCAGGCGTGATCTTCGAACCGCTGTCGGTGGCGGCGCAGAAGCACCGTCAGCTGATCGAGCCATTGCTCTTCTCGGCCCTGCACGCGGACCGCGATCGCTTCGCGGCGCTGCATGCGGCGTTCTTCACCGGCGGGAACTTCCTTTACGTTCCCGACGGGGTGGTCATCGAGGAACCGATCCTGCGCCAGCACTTTTCGCACGAGGGCGGCACCGCTGTGCTGCCGCACACCGTCATCGTTGCTGGTCGCAACTCACGCTTCTATTACCTCGACGAGTACATAGGCGAAGAGGACGGCGCCGGCTACCGGAGCGGCTCTGCGGAGATCTTCGTTGGTGAAGGCGCTGACGTCGGCTACGTGTCCATCCAGAAATGGGGTCGCGACGCTGTGCACCTTGCCGACCAGCGCGCCCGAATCGAGAGGGACGCGCGGTTGCGGCTTTTCAATGTGACCCTTGGCGGGCGCTTTTCCAAGACTCGAGTCGAGGCCTCACTGGTCGGCCCGGGTTCCAGCGCCGAGCTCAAGGGCATCTACTTCGCGTCTGGGAAGCAGTTCTTCGACTTCCACACTCTTCAGGACCACCAGGTCGGCAACACCACCTCCGACCTCCTGTTCAAGGGCGCATTGCAGGACACCGCGCACGCCGTCTACGCAGGCCTCATCAGGATCGAGAAAGGCGCCGCGCGCTCCGACGCCTACCAGGCGAACCGCAACCTCGTGCTCTCCGAGCACGCGAAAGCGACCTCCATCCCGATGCTCGAGATCGACAACAACGACGTGCGCTGCACGCACGGCGCCACCGTCGGCCCCGTCGACCCGATGAGCATGTTTTACCTGCAGTCGCGCGGCATCCCCGAGACCACAGCCAAACGGATGATCGTCCAGGGCTTCTTCGGCGAGGTCCTGGAGCGGATCCCCTTCGAGCAGGCGCGCAAGCTCGTCGAGACGGAGCTGGAGGCTCGCCTTGGCTAAGGTTCGAGTCGCGTCGGTCGACGAGGTTCCGGTCGAAACGCTGAAAGCTGTAAGGGTTGACGAAACCGAGATCTGCCTGGCGCACGCCGTGGATGGCGGCTTCTACGCGATCAATGACGTTTGCACGCATGAGAACTTCCTGCTGAGTGCGGGCGAGCTCTTCGACCTCCAGGTCGAGTGCCCGCAACATGGATCGCGCTTCAACCTCAAGACTGGCGCGGTGACCGGCCTCCCGGCGGTGATCCCGACCAAGGTATATCCCGTCACCGTGGATGGCAACGACATCTATATCGAGATTGCTGATTGATGGCGACACATGCATCGCGCGCTACGCGCCTGGACGTCGCAGCCATCAGAAGAGACTTTCCGATCCTCGAAACCGGCATCGCCTATCTCGACTCGGCGAACACCTCGCAGCGGCCGCGTCAGGTCACGGGCGCGATGCTCGAGTACTTCGAGAAGTTCAACTCCAACATCCACCGCGCCGCGTATCACATCGCCGAAGAGGCGACCGAGCGCTACGAGGGCACCCGCGAGAAGGTGCGCGCGTTCATCAACGCGTCATCGACGAAGGAGATCATCTACACGCGCGGGACGACCGAAGCCATCAACCTGGTCGCCTACTCGTGGGGTCGCAAGAACATCAAGAAGGGCGACCTCATCGTGCTGACAATCCTCGACCACCACTCCAACATCGTGCCCTGGCAAATCCTCGCGGCCGCCAATGGCGCGACCATCGAGTACGTTGACATCGACGAGCGAGGCGAGCTGCGCCTCGACCAGTTCCACGAGCTACTGACGCGCTCGCCGAAGCTGGTCGCCTTCAGTCAGGTCAGCAACGCGCTGGGCACGATCAACCCGGCTCAGGAGATGGTCGCCGCGGCCAAAGCCGCCGGCGCGACGGTGCTGGTGGACGGAGCGCAGGGCGCCCCACACCAGGGCGTCGACGTACAGGCCCTCGGCTGCGACTTCTACGCGTTCAGCGGCCACAAGATGCTCGGTCCTACAGGCGCGGGCATCCTTTACGGCCGTCGAGAGCTGCTCGAGGCGATGGACCCTTTCATGTCGGGCGGCGACATGATCAAGGCGGTCCGCATCGAGGGCACCACCTACCACGACCTGCCATGGAAGTTCGAGGCCGGCACGCAAGCCATCGCCGAGGTCATCGGGCTTGGGGCCGCCGTCGACTACCTGAGCGGCCTAGGCATGGAGGCGGTGCGCGCGCACGAGCGCGAGATCACGGAGTATGCCTACGAAGCGCTGAGCGACATCGAGGGCCTGACCCTCTACGGCCCTCCCCCATCCCGCCGCGCCGGGGTCATCTCGTTCGCGCTCGAGGGCATCCACCCGCACGACCTGGCGACGATCGCGGACCGCGATCAGGTTTGCCTGCGGGCGGGACACCACTGCGCGATGCCCCTGATGACAAGACTCGGCGTGGCCGCCACCGCTCGCGCTTCTTTTTATGTGTACACGCAGAAGGATGAAGTCGACCGGCTGGTCGGTTCTATCAAAGAGGCCCAGCGCATATTCAAATGAGCAGCACCGCAGCCGACGACCAGTTCTATCGCGAGTACATCCTCGACCACTACAAGAACCCGCGCAATTTTGGTCGCCTGGAAAACCCGGACATCAGCCACGAAGAGGACAACCCTCTGTGCGGCGACGTGATCGGGATGGACTTTCGCGTGAAGGACGGCGTCATCGAGGACGTCAAGTTCCACGGCCGGGGATGCGCCGTCTCGCAGGCGTCTGCGTCGCTTCTGACGGAGCGCCTCAAGGGCCTGCCGCTCGACGACGCTAAGAAGATCAATAAGGAAGACGTTCTGGGGGAGCTGGGGATCCAGATCTCGCCGGCTCGGATCAAGTGCGCGCTGCTGTCATTGAAGGTTTTGAAAGTCGGGGCCTACGGGTTGGCCGGCGACGAGGAAGGAGAGTAGGTATGAGTCAGGACGAGCAGTTCAAAGAGCTGAAGCTCGACGACGTCCGCAAGCTGATGGACGAGGGCGACTACGACATCGTCGACGTGCGCGAGGACTGGGAGTGGAACAAGGGCCATGTCCCAGGTGCGCGACACGTGGTCCTGAACGCGCTGCTTGCTAACCCGGGGGCGGCCAAATTCCGTGACAAGACGATCTTCGTCTGCCTTACCGGCGAGCGCTCGTCGGTCGCGTCTGAGATGGCGGTCGCGCTCGGCGTGAAAGATGTCGTCAACTTCCGCGGGGGGACCAAGGCCTGGAAAGATGCCGGCCTGCCACTGGAGACAACATGACGGACACCACACCCACCCACACCGTTGCGCCTGAGTCGAGCATCAAGCCGGAGGACGTGATCGAGGTGCTGCGCCAGTGCTACGACCCCGAGATCCCGGTCAACATCGTCGACCTCGGCCTGATCTACGACATCGCGATCAAGCCGGAGCGGGTCGACATCAAGATGACGCTGACCGCGCTGGGCTGCCCCATGGCGGCGGAGGTGATGACCGACGTCCGCGACCACCTGCTAACCCTACCGGGCATCAGCGATGCAGGGGTGGACATCGTCTACGAACCCGTGTGGACCCCAGAGCGCATGACCGAAGAGGCGCGCTGGGAGCTGGGGATGGTCTAGCCCGCGGCGTCGATCAGGCCGGGTGCGGCCAGACGTCGAGGACCTGATCAATTATTGAATCGGTTTCAGTCCCGGTCACGAGGTCGTAGATGTAGGTCTTTCCCGTCGCAATTGCCGACCCTGGAAAGCACGCATTCAAGTCACACGAGCGCTCGCCCTTGTACCAAATGAATTGAGCGGTGAGGAAGGCGGGTTCCGCTCGGTACGTACCACCTAGCTGGAGGATCTTGGCGGTCGTTGTGTCAACCAAATAGGTACGAGACACACCTGCAGCGTCCCGCGTCTCGTACACGATTTGGCCACCGCCTGGGGAGGCCTTGGGCCTGATCCATGCGACTCCAGGCAGGAAAGTAGACACGGCACCATTGCGCAAAACGTCAATGCCCTTCGTGTCTTGAAAGTAGAAATTCGAGCCCGACCAAACTGTCTTCTGAACGAACGGGGTCTTCGGCGTGACGTC
>JBDUAO010000173.1:0-4384 GCA_040004595.1 Candidatus Dormiibacterota bacterium
GGCATGGCGCTGGGCTGGACCCTCAGCCTGCCGGAAGAGGACAAATACCTCATCTCCCGCGATGAGCTGATGGATGAGATCGCCGGCATCATGGGTGGCCGAGTGGCCGAGGAGCTCGTCTTCGGCGACATCACGTCGGGGGCCGAGAACGACATCCAGAAGGCAACGCAGATGGCGCGCCGGATGGTGACGCAGTGGGGTATGTCCGAAAAGCTCGGCACCGTTGCCATGGGTCACCGCGAGGAGCTCGTATTCCTGGGTCGCGACCTGGGCGAGCAGCGCAACTACTCAGAGGAGGTGGCTGCCGTCATCGACGAGGAGATCCGCAGCATCGTCAACCACGGCTACCAGACGGCCAAGACCATCCTCTCCAGCCAGCGGGACAAGATGGATGCCGTGGTCGAGCGCCTCAAGGTCGTCGAGACGCTGGACGGAAAAGACCTCGACGAGATACTCAACCGCCAGGCCCCCGCAGCCCCTGCCGCAGCGTCCTCGACCGCGTCCTAAGACGCCGATTGCGCCGCGGCTGATCGTCGCAGGCCGGGGCAACCTGGGCCGCAGCCTGGCCGGAGGCCTGCGCGCCGCCGGTCATAAGGTCCGCCTGGTCAGCGCTCGCACCGGGCTGCCGCCGTTGCTGGGCAGGGTGGAACCGGCCGGGCCGGCCGTGGTTTTTCTGACGGTGCCCGATGACGCAGTGCCGTTCGTGGCTGCGTCACTGGCTGCGCTGGGCGTACGCGTTCCGGCGAAAGTGGCTTTCGTCCATGTGAGCGGTGCGCTCAAGCTGGGAGTCCTTGCGCCGCTTGCCCGGCGCCACGCCGTGGGCTCGTTTCATCCCTTGCGGTCCTTCCCGGAGCCAGGCCCGCCGGAGGCTTTCCGCGGCATCGTGATCGGGGTGGACGCGAACAGCGAATCGCTGCGCCGGCTTCTGAACCGGCTGGCCCGCGACCTCGGCGCAACGCCCAAGAGGGTCGATGACGCCCAGCGGGCTGTCTACCACGCGGCCGCCGTCTTCGCTTCCAACTACATCGTCGCGCTGCTCGCCGAGGCGGCGCGCCTCCTGGAGCAGGCGGGCTGGACCGAGAGGGAAGCAATCCAGGGCCTGGTGCCCCTGGCGGAGGGCGCCGTCGCCAACGTTCGCAAGCGCGGACCGGTGGCGGCCCTCACCGGCCCGATCCGTCGCGGGGACGCGGCGACAGTCAAGCGGCACATGAGCGCGCTCGCCGAGGTCGAGCCCCGGGCCTCACGGTCAAAGCAAGGGCGCCAAAGCGACCTTTATCGTATGCTCGGCGAAGTCGCGCTCGAGATCGCCCAGGAGGCGGGGTTGAAGCCAGCGGCGGCCGAGCAAACGAGAAGGGCGTTGACCCGAAAAGTGGCAGCGACCCGAAGGAGATCTCGTCAATGACAACGGTCCTGGACGTCCAGAGATTCAAGGATGAAGGCCGTCGTTTTGCCATGCTCACGGCCTACGACTACCTCAGCGCGCAGATCCTCGACGACGCCGGCATTCCGATCCTGCTCGTCGGCGACAGCCTGGGCATGGTGATGCTCGGGTACCCGACCACGCTGCCGGTCACCCTCGACGAGATGATTCACCACGCCAAGGCGGTTTCCCGCGGTTCGAGGCAGGCTCTCCTGGTTGGGGACATGCCCTTCATGTCGTATCACTCCTCGGTCGAGCAGGCGATCACGAGCGCCGGTCGCTTCCTGCAGGAGGGCGGCATGCACGCGGTCAAGCTGGAGGGCGGCGGCCGGATCGTGGAGATCACCAGGCGGCTCACCGAGATGGGAATACCCGTCATGAGCCACCTGGGGCTGACGCCGCAGTTCGTGCACCAGATGGGTGGCTTCAAGGTCCAGGGCAAGAGCGAGTCGCAGGCGGCGCGCATCGTCGCGGACGCGAAGGAGCTCGAGCAGGCCGGGGCGTTCAGCCTGGTGCTCGAGGGCGTGCCGAACGCCGTCGCCTCGCGCGTCACGCGAGCCCTTCGCATACCGACCATAGGAATCGGCGCAGGCCCCGGCACCGACGGCCAGGTGCTTGTTCTCCACGACATGCTCGGCATGACCACCGGCAAGGCGCCCAAGTTCGTCAAGCGGTACGCCAACCTGGCCGAAGAGATCGGCAAGGCCGCCCACCAGTTTGCGCAGGAGGTTGGCGCAGGCTCGTTCCCCGCCGCCGAGCACACCTACTCTGCCAACGGCGCCGGCACGGCGCCAAAGGATGCGCCGGAAAGGGACCCCAAAGAAGAGGTCAAGTACGGGGCGCGCTAGCGTGCCCGCCGTCATCGACCACCCGCGAGAGATGCTCGATCTGTCGCGCCGGTGGCGCCGCGACGGCCTTTCGATCGGCCTGGTGCCGACCATGGGCGCGCTGCACGGCGGCCATATGAGCCTCGTGGCCCAGGCTTGCAGCGACAACGACCGGGTCGTCGTCAGCGTCTTCGTGAACCCGATTCAGTTCGGCCCGAACGACGACCTCGAACGATACCCGACCGACCTGGAGCGCGACCTGGGGATGCTCGAGAAGGCGGGTGTCGCCGCCGTCTACATGCCGGCGGCGGCGGTCATGTACCCGCCCGGGGCGACGACTCGCGTGAAGGTGGGCGGGGTGGCCGAACCGCTCGAGGGTACCCTTCGGCCAGGGCATTTCGAAGGGGTGGCCACTGTCGTCGCCAAGCTTTTCAACGCCACCGAGCCGGATCGGGCTTACTTCGGACAGAAGGACGCCCAGCAGGTGGCGGTGGTCAAACGCATGGCGCTCGATCTCGATACTGGGATCGAGATCCGCGTCGGTCCGACGATTCGCGAGGCCGACGGCCTGGCCCTGAGCTCTCGGAATGCCTATCTCGTGCCCAGGGAGCGCAAGGCCGCCGCCTGCTTGAGTGAGGCCCTGCGCTGGGCCGCCGGGGCGTACGGGGCGGGCGAGCGGAATGGCGTCCGGCTCCTCGGCGGGATCCTGAAGATCCTCGAGGCCGAACCGCTGGCTCGGGTGGCCTACGCCGAGATCGTCGACCAGGGCACCTTTGTGGCACCTGGCACCCTCGCCGTCCTCGCCGTCTGGATCGGAAAAACGCGCCTCATCGACAACCACGACCTGGCCCATGCTTTTCCTGGTTAGGGCGGATTTCTGCGGTACAATTGGGGTTCGTTACTGGCGGAGGCCGATTTGACGACCAACACCACACCAATAAACCTTAGGGGGAATGCGCGTTGTCCAATGAGTCCGGTGCTGTCCTGACCGAAGAAGAGGAGGCTACCGAAAGAGACTCATCCAACCCGATGACTATGGAGGACTACCTCCATTACGAATCGGAGGCCTTCAAGACTCCAAACCACGGCGACATCGTGGATGGAATCGTGGTTCGTGTCGATGCCGACGAGGTGCTCGTCGACATCGGAGCCAAGGCTGAGGGTGTTATCTCAAGCAAGGAGCTGGGGCTCCGCGGCGAGGCCGATTCCGTCGGTCTTGAGCCAGGAGACCAGATCAAGGTCTACGTCCTGCAGCCGGAGAACGAGGAGGGCAACGTCGTCCTCAGCCTTCGCCGCGCGCGTGCCGAGACCACCTGGATCGTCGCCGCCGAGAAGCAGACCGACGGCTCGGTCATCGAGGCCGACGTACGGGAGCAGAACAAGGGCGGCCTGATCGTCAACGTCCTCGGCCTGCGCGGATTTCTGCCCTCGAGCCAGGTCGCGCGCGCTTACGCGGGCAGCCTGGAGTCGCTGGTCGGACAGCGCATCCCCGTCAAGATCCTCGAGGTCAACCGGAAGCGCAACCGGCTCATCGTCAGCCAGAAGGCGGCCGAGGACGAGGACCGAGCGCGCAAGCGTGAGGACCTGTTCAGCCGGCTGCTGACTGGCACCACCGTCAAGGGCACTGTCTCAGGCATCACGAGCTACGGCGCCTTCGTCGACATCGGCGGCGCTGACGGCCTCATCCACATCTCAGAGCTCTCCTGGGACCGCGTGTCCAAGGTCACCGACGTGCTTCAGCTTGGAGACGAGGTCACCGTGAAGGTGATCAAGCTCGACCCTGAGCAGACTCGCATCTCGCTTTCGCTGCGACAGCTGCAGCAGGACCCGTGGGAGAAGCTGGTTCAGTCGATGCCGATCGGCTCGATCGTGGAAGGCCAGGTCACGAAGACGAAGAAGTACGGCGCGTTCTTGCAGATCATGGCCGGGATCGAAGGCCTGCTGCACATCTCCGAGCTCTCTTGGGACCACGTGGAGCGCACCGAGGACGTGCTCAAGGTGGGGGAGGACCTGCAGGTCAAGGTGATCGGGATCGACACCGCGCGGCGAAGGATCTCGCTCAGCCTGAAGCAGCTCTCGGCCCCGCCGGCAAACCTGGCCCCGGCACGCACCGATCACCGGCCCGAGGAATACGACG
>JBDUAO010000174.1:0-4290 GCA_040004595.1 Candidatus Dormiibacterota bacterium
GCTTAATTACGCCCCTTCCACAGTCGATAGCCTCCGGCGAAGGCATTCGAGTTGGATCCGAGCCGGACGCCCTTCGGCAGGCCGCGCAGCAGCTTTGCGTTGCCGCCGCCGATGACGACGTCGTCTACTTCCAGTGCCGCGCTGAGTCGCGCCACCACGTCGGCCACGCTGCGGCGCCACTTCTTCTTGCCTAAGCGTTTAAGCGCCGCTTTCCCGACCGCGTCCTCATAAGTCCTTCCCTTCTTGTAAGGCAGGTGCGCAAGTTCCATGGGTTCGAGCACGCCGCTGACAATGAGTGCAGAGCCCAATCCTGTGCCCAGTCCGAGGAACAGCATTCGGCCGCCCTTATAACTGCCCAACGCCTGCATGGCGGCATCGTTGATCAGGCGCACGCGACACCCGAAAGCTTTCGCGAAGTCGAAGCCCACCCACCCTCCTCCAAGGTTTCTTGGTTCGCCGAGAGGCTTACCGTGCAGAACGGGACCGGGATAGCCGATCGACACCGCATTGTAAGACCAGCTGGACGTCGCCTCGCGGACCAGTCGCACCATCTCGCCGGCCGTCATCTTGGGACCCGATCGAATCTTGATGGGCTCCCTGTGTCTCGTCGCTAACGCCTTGACATGGGTCCCACCAACATCGATAACGAGAATGTTCATGTGAACGTAGGACTTGATCCCGGCGCGGTCAGCGGTGCGAACCGTGCGGAGAGCATCTCAGGGGGCATTCGCCGAACAGCGTACGGCGCGCCCGCGATGGGGACCTGCATCATGCTCATACCTCCTCGAGGCGGCATCGCCACGGGTGAGACCTCAGAACTTCCTTCTGATGCGGGATCCGACGGCACCCCCTTTACGGTAGCGCTCATCTCGTTTCGGGCGTCATCCTCAGGCCGTCCCCACTATCCCGGTAGCAAACTTGGTAGCGCATGACTCGAAGGCCGGCGCGCCACAGTCCCGAATTCATCGAGCAGCAGATAGGGCGATGACAGACCGTCACCCTATCGATCAACCCGCCCCGCCGAGAGGACCGTTGCGGTGGCTGTTCAAGCTCCCCGCGTACGTTTACAGGGCCCACCTAGGGTTCTTGTTCGGTCATCGCTTTTTGATCCTGGTGCATGAGGGTCGCAAAACGCACCGGCTACACGAAACTCCGCTAGAGGTTCTCCGCTACGACCGATCAACCGGTGAGGCGATTGTGGCAGCCGGCTGGGGCCAAAAGACGACCTGGCTCCAGAACGTGGAAGCTGGGCTCGCACGTGAGGTGTGGATCGGCCGAGACCGCTTCGTGCCTGCCTGGCGTCAACTTGATGCCGACGCGGCGGCGGCAGTCTTCGAAGACTACGAACACCACAGCGGCGTGCCAAGGGCAGTCTTTCGATCGGTCATGAGTCGGTTGCTGGGCTGGCAGTACGACGGGACACCCGAAGCCCGTCGGCGTGCTGTTGAGCAGCTGCCTTTACTGGCGTTTGGCCCAGCAAAGTAGGCTCGGCATCAACGCCAATCCGCTTGATGTCGCGCGGAAGGTCTCGCTCGTAGCGGACTGAGGCGGCGTTTAAGTCAGTAGACCACCTAAATCTCCGCGACGAGGTGCCAAAGTAGGAATCGTGAATCTGTTTCGACGCTGGCTCGGGCCGCGGACCGGGGCCTCCAGCGCGGATATGCGCTTTCGTCCCGATGGACCTGCTGGCAGCACCCCGATTGGTCAAGGATTCGGACGGCCAGCATATGCACGACTCCGGACCCTAGCTCAGGGAGGCGCTGGCCTCGGCTTCTCTGCAGCATGCGTGGTCGCGCTGGCTTTGATCCTGCTTGCAGACCTGGTCGGTCCGCGCAACGCGACTCCTGGAGCACTCAGCGTGGTGCCGCTGGCGCTGGCCGCGGCCCTGCTCGCCCGGCGACTGATCGCCGTCGTCCTCGTAGTTGGCTTCGGAACGCGGCTGGTGGCTGCCCTTACAGGCGAGGTCAGTGTCGTCACGGCAATCGCCGAGGTGTCTTCGATGCTGGTAATTGCCCTGGTCGGCCGGGAGGCTGCGGTCAACTTTGCGATTGCCGAGCAGGGGGCCTTGCACGACCCGCTCACCGGCCTGCCCAACCGCCGTCTCTTCATGGACCGGCTGGAGCAGACAATTCGGCAGGCGGAGCGGCAAAAGGCGAGCGTCTGCCTCCTGTTCCTCGATCTCGACGGCTTTAAGGATGTGAACGACAGCTTGGGCCACGCTGGGTGGCGACAGACTTCTACAGCTCGCGACTGAAGCGCTTCGCCAGCGATTGCGCGAGTCCGATACGCTGGCCCGGCTGGGCGGTGACGAGTTTGCCGTGCTGCTGGACGGCTTCGGAGGCGCTGCTCAAGGTGCGGCCACCGCGGAGCGGATCCGCGCGGCGTTCGGCGATCCATTCTCGATTGGGAACCGGTCTGTGCAGGTCGGCGCAAGCATAGGTATGGCCGTCTATCCCGAAGGTGGCCGTGATGCGGGCGCGATGATCCGGACCGCCGACGCCGCGATGTACGTGGCAAGCGTTCAAGCCAAGGCCACACCTCCGTCATGGCCAAGCGCCGTTGAAATCGTCGTCGACGGTGGCGGAAATCAGAGCGCTGCCCGAAGTTCTTGTGTCGGTCGTTAAATTGCGGCAGGATAGCGCTAGTGAGCGAATCGATGGCTGAGCGAGACTGAGTTCCGGCCGATGGCAGCTACCCCGCATGTGTAGGCATTCTCCTTCCCCCGCTCCGGCTCTCGCCGCCATGCGCGCGATGACAAAGGCCCGGTAGCGACCGTGGGAGCCGGGCCAATCGATGGCGCCATAGTCCTCTGGTTCATCCTGGTCGCGGCCTTCACCATCTTCGTCGCCGTCGACATTCGGACTACTCCCGAGCCATTGGTGATGAAGGTCGGGTTTGTGGTGATCACGCTGTACAGCGGCCCTATCGGAGCCCTCCTTTACGCGCTCAGCTGTCGGGAGCCGATGTCAGCCACCCATGAACAATTTGTCGCTGTCAGGTGGCGCCAGGTGGTCGGGTCGACGATGCACTGCGTGGCCGGCGACGGGATCGGGATTCTTGCAGCGGCCGCAGTCACCGGCGTGCTGCGCTTGCCGATGGGAATTGACCTCGTCGCCGAGTACGTCACGGGCTTCGTATTCGGATGGACGATTTTTCAGGCCTTGTTCATGAAAGGGATAATGGGCGGCTCGTATCGCGGCGCGTTGCGCTCGACCTTTCTGCCGGAATTCCTCTCAATGAACGGCGTGATGGCCGGGATGGCTGCGGTGATGGTGCCATGGATGACACGAGATCCGGCTGCAACTGAGCCCACCTCTGCTCATTTCTGGTTCGTGATGTCAATCGCGCTCTCGGTCGGGTTTGTTGTCGCCTACCCCATCAACGCGTGGCTGGTCGACCTTGGACTCAAGCACGGGATGATGACGGTAAGGCCAGAGGGAGAGCCGAAGCCACTGGCGGCCGGCCTTGCAATGGCGGGCGCCGCGCTGATCGGCGGGCACGGTCAGATGGCCATCCCCGCCGGGGGCCGTCCGATGGAGCCCGAGATGAAGGCGGCGGCGTCAACCCGCGACCTTGTTCGAATGAGCGCCATCTCGCTTTTGATATTGGCGGTCGGGATCGCTGTCGCGGGCGTATTCGGCGACTTGACAATGACCGCAGGGAATATGCCAGTCCCGTGAAAGCCCAGCGCTCGGGTGCCGATCCTGGCCGAAGGCGCGCCTGAGCGAAGGGGTTAGAGTCGATGGCCCGAAGGCTGCTTAGGCGCCGAGATCTCGGACCTGGATGAAGCGGCCATGCCAGGTGTGAGACCAGACCTGTCCGCTGGAGCCATTCACGGATAGCATCCCGACGAACTGCCCAGCTTTCTGGTAGTGGAACGTGTAATAGCCGTAGAAGGCGTCTGCCGTGCCGGCGGAGTTGCCGCCGCCCTGCCCGTCGAGCCAGTTCTGAGCGATCTGAGTTGCGCGATCGCCGGTCACGGTCATGGCACCCTTTGAAGCATGGACACCAATCGGTCCTGCGCCGCCCATCATCCCTGCGCCGCCCGCGACCGAGTACTTGGTATTCCACATCATGTCCGGGCCCGGCTCGTAGCCGACTGCACCAGTGCTCTTGTTGATCAGCAGCTCAAAAGCGCCGATCCCTGAGCTTTTCTCCGTGATCCGGGCGTAAAAGTTCTGGTCGAACTGCATCAACTCGTCAATGCGCAGGTCCGTGTTTCCAGTTCGGTCGAGAAATGACTGCACCGATTGCTGGGCCCTGTCCATCGAGATCGTCGGTCCGCTCGAC
>JBDUAO010000175.1:0-4213 GCA_040004595.1 Candidatus Dormiibacterota bacterium
CCCCGACGTTGACGTTCGGTGGTCCGACATCGCCGCCCTGAGCGGCAAGACCGTTCACCCGGAGATGCAGTTCCACGCCATCGCGCCGTCCGACCTGGATCCGGACCCCCCGAAGCTCGGCGCCCTGTCGAAGCGCCAGGCCGAGGCTCTCGTCGCCCTGCTCACAGCCGAGACCAGCACACCAGACTCGTGCTGGTTCTGCCTGTGGGACGGATACGGCTACCTGCACCCGGGTGCCTCCGCTGTTTTCGTAGCGGCGCGGCCGCCGTTCGCGCGCTTGCGCGTAGGGATCCGGCGCCTCCGGCTTCGCTGGGCGGCACCCCGGCCTCCCCGTCCCGACGGCCCGCGTGTCCGGCTGCCGGGTCGCGACTATCTCCTGTTCCACGCCCCTTTGGCTGAGGCGGTTGGCTGGGTGGATGGGCCGAATCTCTGGTGGCCGGACGACCGAGCCTGGTGCGTCGCGTCCGAGATCGACTTCCCGTACACCTACGTCGGCGGATCCCAGGACCTCGTCGATGCAATCGTCAACCATCCCGCTATCGAAGCCCTGCCGGCGACAACTGCGGACGGCATCACGTACGACAGCGACACGATCAACAGCTAATCGGTCCAGGCCTTGCCGATGGGGTACTCGTATTTCGCCAGTGACCCCTGCTTCATCTCGGCGCTGTAACCGGGGGCTGTCGGCGGCATGTAGCGGCCACGCTGAACCTGGACCGGGTGCACGAAGTGCTCGTGTAGATGGTCGACGTACTCGCACGTTCGATTGTCCAACGATCCACCCACAGCGATGTAATCGAAGATCGCAAGGTGCTGGACGTACTCGCACAGGCCGACGCCGCCCGCATGCGGGCAGACGGGCACCCCAAACTTCGCGGCGAGCAACAAAACAGCGATGACCTCGTTGACGCCGCCCAACCTGCAGCTGTCGATCTGGCAGAAGTCAATCGCGCCGGCCTGAAGAAACTGCTTCCACATCACGCGGTTGTGCACGTGCTCGCCGGTCGCGACACCGATTGGCGCCACGGCGTCGCGGATACGGCGGTGACCGAGGATGTCATCAGGGCTTGTCGGCTCTTCGATCCACCAGGGATTCACCTCAGCGAGGGGCCGCATGGCACTGATTGCCTCGTCAACTCCCCAGACCTGATTCGCATCGACCATCAGCCGGCGGTCTGGGCCAATGGCCTTGCGCAGGATCCGCGCTCGTCGCAGATCCGCCTCCGGGTCGCCCCCCACCTTCATCTTCAATTGGGTGAAGCCCGCGGCCATCGCCTGCTCGGCCAGGGCACGAATCTTTTCGTCCGAGTAGCCCAGCCAACCGGCGGAGGTCGTGTATGCCGGGAAGCCCTCACGAAGCATCTCCACCTCTCGAGCCGGCCGGGTGGCGACATTGAGGCGCAGGATCTCGAGCGCCTCGTCGGGCGGAAGGACGTCGTCGATGTATCGAAAGTCCACGCACGCCACCAGCTGTTGCGGCGACATGTCGGATAGAAGCTTCCAGAGCGGCTTGCCCTCGACCTTGGCGTAGAGATCCCACACCGCGTTGACGACCGCAGCAGTTGCGAGATGGACGACGCCCTTTTCGGGACCGAGCCACCTCATCTGGCTGTCTCCCACCAACCCGCGCCAAAATCCCGACATGTCCGAAGCAATGTCTTCGATCGTGCGGCCGACCACCTGAACCGCAAGCAGCTCGGCTGCAGCAACGCAGAGCTCAGTGCCTCGTCCCGTCGTGAAAGTGAGCCCATGGCCCTGCAGCCCGGCGGGGCTGTCCGTCTCCAGCACAACGTAGGCGGCGGAGTAGTCCGGATCGGCGCTCATGGCGTCCGACCCATCGAGCGTCCTCGATGTTGGAAACCGAATGTCCCGGGCGGTCGCCCGCAGGATCCTGGTCGCCATGTCCGATATAGGCTAAGGCCGATGCGCAGCTCGGCAGAGAGTGTCTGATGAATCCCCGCTCGAGGGTACGGTTGGGACGCACCTCACTCGAGGTAACGCGATTCGGTCTCGGAACCGCACCGCTCTCCGGCCTTTACCAAGCGGTGCCCGAGAGCCAGGCCCTTGCCGTGATCTCTCGAGCCTGGGACGCCGGCATCCGGCATTTCGACACCGCCCCGCTCTACGGATTCGGCCTGGCCGAGATGCGTCTGGGCAAAGCCCTCGAAGGCAAACCGCGAGAGGAGTTTGTCCTCGCCAGCAAGGTCGGTCGCCTTCTGCGGGCGGATGCCCCGCCAGAGCCGGGCCAGAATTTCCAGGGGACTCCATCCGTCAACCCCGTGTTCGATTTCACGTACGACGGAGTGATGCGTTCTGTCGATGAGAGCCTCGAGCGCCTGCACCTCGACCGAATAGACATCCTTCATATCCACGACCCCGACCGTCATTACGACGACGCGCTTCATGGCGCTTACAAAGCCCTGGACCATCTGCGGTCGGAAGGTGTCGTTCAAGCAATCGGCGCCGGCATGAACCAGGCCGAGATGCTCACGCGCTTTGCGCGCGAGGGAAATTTCGACTGCTTTCTGCTCGCCGGGCGGTACACGCTCCTCGACCAGGTGGCGCTTGACGAGTTGCTCCCGATCTGCGTGGAGCGCGGCATCGCGATCATCGCTGCCGGCGTTTACAACAGTGGGATCCTCGCGGATCCCAAACCCGGCGCGCGATACAACTACACCCCTGCGCCCGCTCCGCTGATCGAGCGTGCGCGGAAGATTCGTGCGGTCTGTGATAGTCACGGTGTCCCGCTCAAGGCCGCGGCCCTGCAATTCCCGCTAGGCCACCCTTCGGTGAGCTGCGTGGTGGTGGGCTGTCGGTCGGTGGATCAGCTCGACGAGAGCATCCGCATGTTCGAGATCGACATTCCGCAGGCGCTGTGGCAGGAGCTCAAAGACAGGGATCTCGTTCGGGAGGACGCTCCGACGCCTCGAGCCCGCTAGGCGACCTCCTCGACCAGAGCGGCCCACCGCTCGCCGATGCGTCGTGCCGTGTAGATCAGGAAAACGGCCGCCCAGGCCAGCACTAAGGTGGGCTGTCGTACCACGTCCCCTCCGGCCGGCTTCGCCGTCCACCTCCCCGGCAAGCGGGGAGGATCGCCTTGATTGAATCGCCCGGCTTCGCCGGCCACCTCCCCCGCAAGCCGGGGAGGACAAATTATTTAGGCGACCTCGTCGACCAGAGCGGCCCACCGCTCGTCGATGCGTCGTGCCTTGTAGATCACGAAGGCGGCCGCCCAGGCCAGCACGAAGGCGGCGACTATGAAATAGCCCGCCCTGCCAATGAGGTCAAAACCTGCGATGGCGCTGAACACCCCACCTTTCAGATTGAGTGCATGAATGAGAACCTGCACGAGCTCGACGACGCCGACAAACAGCGCTACGAACACCGACAGGCTGGTCATCGTCAGGTTGTAGAACACCTTGCGGACCGGGCTGGCGAAAGCCCATGAATAAGCCTTGGCCATGAACGCGCCGTCGGCGGTGTCCATCAGCGACATGCCGGCGGCGAAGATGAGTGGCAACGCGATCACGGCCCCAAATGGGATGCCATTGGCGGCCGCACCTGCCGAAACTGCAAGCAGCGCCACCTCGGACGCGGTGTCGAAGCCGAGACCGAACAGAAATCCGACGAAGTACATCTGCCAGCTGTGATTTATGACCCTGAACAGCCGCCCGAAGATCCGGGTCATGAAGCCGCCGGTGGTCAGCTCGTGCTCGAGCGAATGTCGGTCGTATTCCCCGCTCTTCATCCGGCGATACACCCGAACTATGTCGAGGAGGATCACGAGATTCATCAGTCCAATCGCGATCAGGAATCCGCCTGACACGAGGCCGGCGACGAGACCACCGACGATCCTGAGCTCTCCCCCATTTCCCGACACGCCCTCGACGATCCACTTGACCGCGAGGCCCAGCGCAGCCGCGATCAGGAAGACCACCGATGAGTGGCCGAGCGAGAAGAAGAAACCGACGCCGACCGGCTTGCGCCGGTCCTGGAGCAGCTTGCGCGTCGTGTTGTCGATGGCGGCGATGTGATCGGCGTCGAATGCATGTCGCAAGCCAAACGTGTAGGCAAGTCCGCCCAACGCCAGGATCGTTGGGTGGCCGGCGCCAAAGAAGATCAAAAGCCCCCAACCGGCGATATGAAGCAGACCCACCACGCCGAAGAAGGCCGCCAGACGGCTGCGCTCTCCGCGGTCGAATGACTGACGCAG
>JBDUAO010000176.1:0-4174 GCA_040004595.1 Candidatus Dormiibacterota bacterium
CCGCGATTCGAAGCAGCCGCTCGAAGTCCAGGTGCTCGATGCCGATGTTGAGCCGAGAGGCGAGCAGCATCGACCCGATCACACCCAGGCCCAGGGCCAGCAGCACCGTCGCCGCGAAACCCGGCAGCTCCGCCACGAGTTGGTTGAAGACGGCAGTCTCCAGGAAACCCACTGAGACCATGCCGATGACATGGCCCTGGTAGAAGATCGGCGCCTTGCCCCGAGCCGAAACCCCAAGCGTGCCGCGCTGCACGCCCACCCAGGGATGTCCGGCCAGCACAGTGGCCGGGTTCTCATCCACCGCCTGCCCGATCAGCGCCGGGTTGGGATGCGAATACCGGATTCCGGCTCGGTCGGTCACGACCACATAGCTGGCGCCGGTGGACAGTCGAACCTGTTCGGCGCCCTTCTGGATGAGCGCGGCAGGGTCGCCGCCGATGAGCTCCTCCTGGATGTCGCTGTTCGCGGCGACCGCCTCCGCGATGGCCAGTGACCGCTGCTCGTATTGCTGGTCGAGCTGCTGGCTTGCCTGCCAGACGGCGGCGGCGGCCCCCATCAGTGCGGACAGCAGGATGATGGCGACCTGGAACAGGAGGATCTGGTAGGCGAGTGTGAGCCTTGTCTTCACCGGTACCTCTGGTGATCGTAGTACGTAGCCGGCCGCCCGTCCCGCGACCAAAACGACCAAAACGACCACAACGACCGCATGGATTGCCGCCGAGCCTTTTCCCCGGCAGAGTCGGGGCTGAATGACAGCCGCCATCGAGCTTCGCGGGGCCACCAAGAGGTTCTTGACGCCTTCGGGCGACGTCTTCACAGCACTGCGCGACCTCAACATGACAGTTGAGCCCGGCGAGTTCTGCGCCGTGGTCGGACCGACCGGATGCGGAAAGTCCACCACCCTCTCACTGATCTCCGGACTCGAGCCACCAAGCGAAGGCACCGTCGACGTGTTCGGCACGCCGGTGCAGGAGATCCCCGAGGGCATCGGCTACGTGTTCCAGACCGACGCTGTGTTTCCGTGGAAGACGGTTCTCGACAACGTCGCCGCCGGTCCCCGCTACCGAGGCGCCTCGAAGAAGGATTCCCGGGATCGCGCGCGAGACTGGCTGGGTCGCGTCGGCCTATCGGGTTTCGGGGACCGCTTCCCCTACCAGCTGTCGGGTGGCATGCGCAAGCGAGTCGCTCTCGCGCAGAGCCTCATCAACGGTCCGCGCATCCTGCTCATGGACGAGCCGTTCAGCGCACTCGACGTGCAGACGCGGGCGCTGATGGAGAACGAGCTGCTCCAACTGTGGTCGGCGAGCTCGGCGTCGGTCGTTTTCGTGACCCACGACCTCGAGGAGGCCATCTCACTGAGCGACCGCGTGTTTGTCATCACCGCCGGCCCGGGCACGGTGAAGAGCAACTACAAGGTCGATCTGCCCCGGCCGCGCAATGTGGCCGAGATCCGTTTTCAACCCCGCTTCACGGAGATCTATGAGGAGATCTGGAAGGACCTGCGCGACGAGGTCCTGGTGAGCTATGAGCGTCAGAAGCGCGGAGCCGCGTGAGTTGGCTTTGAGCATCGATCGACAGCAGCTTGATTCCGCCGCGCAGACCAAGCGGCCCGTGGTCGACCTTGCCGCGAGAAGGCGGGAGGAGCATCGACGCTACCGTCTAACGGTCCAGGGTCTGCGGCTCCTGGTTGCTGTGGTCGTCCTCGGTGGCTGGGAGCTCGGCTCGCGCACTGGGGTGATCGACAAATTCTTCTGGACTCAGCCGTCCGCCATATGGGAAACGATCGTCCGCTGGGTCACCGAGGGCACCGACCTCGGGCCACTGTGGGAACAGGTCCTGGTGACCTTCGAGGAAACCGTCGGCGGCTTTGTCGTGGGTTCCGTGCTCGGCATCGTGCTCGGCGTGCTCCTCGGTCGCAATCGACTGCTATCCGAGGTCATGAGTCCTTACATCAAGGCCGCCAACGCCATACCGCGCGTGGTCGTCGGCGCGCTGTTCGCCATCTCCCTGGGACTGGACATCAGGTCAAAGATCGCGACCGCGGCGGTGCTCGTGTTCTTCGTCGTCTTCTTTAACGCATTCCAGGGCGTCCGCGAGGTTGACCGCAACCTCATCGCCAACGCGCGCATCCTCGGCGCCGGCAGCCGGCAGCTCACGACCGAGATCATCATCCCGTCGGCGATGTCCTGGATCATCGCCAGCCTGCACACGAGCTTCGGCCTGGCGTTGGTCGGGGCGGTCGTCGGCGAGCTATTCGGCGCCACTCAGGGCGTCGGCGAGCTCATCTACGCGGCCAAGAACAACTTCGACGCCGCGGGTGTGTTCGCCGGGATGTTCCTGCTTGCCGCGATGGCGATGGTGGCGGAGGCCCTCATCACCGCGCTCGAAAACCGTGTCATCAAGTGGCGGCCGCCGGTCGCCACGGAAACCAGGATTTAGAAGGAGGCTGTACATGCGATTGCGTAGTTTTCAGTCGTTCGCCGCGCTGCTGTCGGTTGTCATGCTCGCGGGTGCGTGCGGAGGCACCTCGACACCGACAACGTCGGGGGGAATCACCTCCATCAAACTCATGGTCGGCGGCCTGAACAAGCAGATCTATCTGCCCAACATGCTTGCCCAACGGCTCGGCTACTTCAAGGCCGAGAACCTCAACGTCACCCTGATCGACGAAGGCTCTGGCCAGGCCTCTGAGGAAGAGGTTGTGGCGGGGAACGTCGACGCCGGCTCGGGCGCGTACACCCATCCGATGGTGCTGAACACCCTGGGCAAGAAGATCGAGACCATCTGCCAGTTCGGCATCGCCCCCGGCGAGGCTGAGGTCGTGGATGCTTCGCTGACCAACATCACGGGACCGAAAGATCTGGCGGGTAAGAACCTCGGAGTCACCGACATCGGTTCGGGTACGCACGTTCTGACGCAGGCCATCCTCGGCACCGCAGGGGTCGACCCGAAGAACGCGAAATACGTCGCGGTCGGCGCCGGCGACACCTTCATCGCCGCCATCCAGCAGAAGAAGATCGCGGCTGGCATGACCACTTTTCCGACCATCTCTCGTCTGGTCAACAGCGGCAAGGGCAAGATCCTGGTCAGCCTGTTGACGCCTGCTGATACCCGAGCCGCGCTCGGTGGCGACTACCCGTTCATCGGCATCTTCGCCAAGAACGACTGGGTGAACTCCAACAAGGACGTTGCCCAGCGCCTCGTCAACGCTTACGTCAAGACCCTGAAGTACATCCACTCGCACACGGCGGCGGAGATCGCCGACCAGATGCCGGCGGACTACTACGCGGGGGACAAGGCTTCGTACATCGCCGACCTGAACAGCCAGCTCTCCATCTTCGGCACCGACTGCAGGATGCCGGCCGGAGGACCGGAAACAGTGCAGAAGATCGCGCAGCAGTTCGTCTCAAGCTACAAGGGCAAGTCTGCGAACCTGAGTGAGACGTACACGAACGAGTTCGCCGACAAGGCCAGCTGATTCTCTCCACAAATGAACAGGGGCCCGGGCCATCGAGCCCGGGCCCTTACCTATCCGCGGGCATTAGGTGCGAGATTACGTTGTATAATCCCCCCGTGATCATTACGCGGAAGATTCGCAAGGTAGGGAACTCGCTGATGATTCCTCTGCCACCCGAAACGATCTCTGAGTCAGGTTTTAAGGAAGGGATGGAACTGTCAATTGACTCGAGGCCGGGTCACGTGGACCTCGACCTGGCCGGCGTCCCGGACAAATGGCTCGTCGAGTTCACGGCCCGATTTACGGAGCGCTACCGAGAAGACCTAGCCGAGCTTGCCGACCTCTAAGACGGGGCCGGCGGAAACCCTGATTACCCTGTCCGGCCTGATCTGGATGCACACCGTGGCCGTCGAGGAGTTTGGGGGCTCGACCGGCGCACGAGACCGAACCCTCCTCGAGTCAGCACTGGCACGCCCGTTGGCGACGTTCGGCGGCAAGAACCTCTACCAAA
This sequence comes from Candidatus Dormiibacterota bacterium, assembly GCA_040004595.1. Lineage (GTDB taxonomy): Bacteria > Chloroflexota > Dormibacteria > Dormibacterales > Dormibacteraceae > Palsa-872. The sequence goes on from JBDUAO010000176.1 coordinate 3,969, forward strand.
CTCCATATAAGAGAGCTGCGGCCCTCGCGGAGAGCCTTGTGCTGAACCATGGATTTGTTGATGGAAACAAACGGACTGCCATGTATGCGATGGCGGCCTGGCTTGAACGCGAGGGCTTCGCCATCAACGCAGTCCGCGGCGAGCTGCGTGATCTTGCACTCTCAATCGCCTCGCATGGCCTTACCACTGATGAGATTGCCGCATGG
>JBDUAO010000177.1:0-4174 GCA_040004595.1 Candidatus Dormiibacterota bacterium
GACGTAACAGTCCTGCAACACATGCTCGCGAAGATGGGCGGCATGAAACTAACCAAATCGATCGGCGGCAACCGTTGGCGTGTAACCCTCTCGACGGCGCTGTTCCTGGCCACTGCCTGCGGTAGCGGGGGCACCGCGGCCACCGCATCGCCGGCGTCAAGCCCAAGCTCGGATTCCGGGATGATGCACCACGCTGCTGTGGACGTGCTCGCTTCCCGCTACGGAAACATCCTGGTCGACGGCCAGGGTCACGCTCTCTACCTCTTCGCCGCGGACAAGACCACCGAATCGACCTGTTACGACGCCTGTGCGACCGCATGGCCGCCGATGCTCGCGGACAAGGGCGCCACTGTCGACGCGATGCATGGCGCCACCGGCTCGCTGACAGGAACGACGACACGAAAGGACGGCATGCTCCAGGTGACCTACAACGGCCACCCCCTGTACTACTTCGTCGGCGACAAGAACCCCGGCGAGATCCACTGCCAGGCCGTGTCCAACTTCGGCGCCGCCTGGTACGTCGTCGACCCCAACGGCAGCGCGATCACCAAGAGCTAGGCTCCAGAAGTCCCTTCCCCCCGCCGGCCGGCCGACGATCTGCTGCGCGCGAACCATCGGGTTCGGCCAGCAGGTCCGGCCGGCGTCGGCACGGTCAGCGTCCTCCCGGCGTCGCTGACGATCACCGCCTCGTGCGGCACGATGACTCCCGGCGTTGGCGACAGCTTGCGAGCAGCGAACATTCCGGTAGCCTGACGCAAAATTGGGAGCGCTCCGCCGCCTTGTCGTTGCCGCGTGGCTCCTGCTCAGGTGCTCCCACCCTGAGCCTGTCATAGCAGTCACCACGATCGTGACCGTTCTCGCCATGAGCAGCGGGCACGGCGCGGGCCGCTCGGCTTTGATGGGTCTGGCGGTATTCAGCGGGCAGCTCTTCGTCGGGTGGACCAACGACTTTCTGGACGTTGAGCTCGATGTTGCGGCCAACCGCCGGGACAAACCAGTGGCCGGCGGTCGGGTACCCGCCCATCGCGTGCGCACGGCAGCTGCCGTGGCGGGCATGGCAGCCATCCCGCTCTCATTGCTTGTCGGCCTCGGTGCCGGTGTCGCGCACCTGGCCGCCCTCGCCGCGGCCACTTCGTACAACCTGGGGCTCAAGCGAACGCCCTTCAGCGTTCTGCCCTATGCGCTCGCCTTCGGACTTCTACCTGCCTTTGTCACCCTCGCGCCGCCCCACAGCCATGCGCCGTCCCTTTGGGCCACTGCCGCGGGAGCCCTGCTTGGCAGCGGCGCTCATTTCATCCAGACGCTGCCCGACATTCAGCGCGACCGCGGCGCCGGAATTCTAGGCCTGCCTCACCTGCTTGGCGGCAGAGTCTCGCCATTGGTTGGCGCGGGTTTGATGTCGGGCGCCGCCATTTGCGTGGCGCTGGGGCCAACTCATGCGCACCCGCTGGTTTACGCCGGGATGGGGGTCGCCCTGATGCTGTTGCTACTGATCGTCATCACCTCTGCCTTGAACCGCGCCACTCTCGCCTTCCGCCTGACGCTCTTGGCGGCTGCGGTCGTGGTGGCGACCGTCCTGGCGGCGGGCGTGACCTTCTAGCTCAGTCCGGCTCGAGGCCACCGTCGGACAGCCGGTCCTGGACCCATTCCATCAGCCACTCCGGTAGCGCGTCGGCAACCGCAAGCTGGGCTGCCAGGTCGTGGTTGCCAAGGAGGGCGCGCCCGACCAGGCCCACCGACACCTTGTGGTCAGGGCGGTGCAGCAGGGTGATCAGGTCTCCCGAACCCACGTCACCCGGCTGCACGATTCGCAAGTAAGAGCCAGGCCGGCCCGCGGCGGCGAACCGCTTCACAAACATCGGGTCGCCCATCCTCATCCCCAGCTTGTAGCAGGGGAGGCGGGGCTGGCATACCTCGAGCTGCGAGGTGCCCACCAGCCACCGCTCGCCGACGATGGCGTCACCGAGCGCGCCGACCATGGCGACCGTGACGTTCTCGCCGAAGGTCCCGGGCGCGGGTTCAGACCCCAGGCTTGCGCCCCACCATGCGTAGTCCGCCGCCGAATACGCATAGACGGCTTTGTCGCGACCGCCGTGGACGCTGCGGTCGGCTTGGTCGTCGCCCTCGAGATTCACGCCCCGAATCGCCACCCGCCCCGACGCCGGCGCCTTGAAGATCGCTGTCCGCACCTCGCAGCCTTGCCACCGAACGGTTTGAGGTCGGCCGACATTGACGCTCGTAACCGTCCCGATGACCGTCGGCTTTGATCGCACAGACTCTGCAACTCGTCATAGGGTTCATTAGTTCCCGACGCGTCAGAAAGGGCCCTGGCAGCTGATGCGTGTACCCGCTACTCGGGCAGGCCGGCTCGGATCAGCGCGTCGCCGAGCTCAGCGTTCTTGCCCGGCTGCGCGAAGCGCGCCGATCGGATTGCGGTGGAAACGGTGAGGTCCGGCTCGACCTCGCGCAGCCGTTCTGCCACCACCCTGGCCTCGTCAGTGCGGCCGAGGTTGGCCAGGGCGGCTGCGTGCAGGACGTAGGGCATGCTGAATTTCGGATTCGACTGACTGGCGCGCCCGGCGGGACCGAAACACGCTGCCAATTATTCTCAAAGCGAAGGGCCGCGATGTGTCGAATCCTCTCGGCCAAAGCATTCAGAAGGGAGACAGCTGGCGGGCGGTTCCAACCGCCGCGCTCGAGAGCGGGGCAACTCGCAGAACTCCGGCTAAGATGCCCCTGGTGGCTGGGCGGCATGTTTCATTCAGAGATCGCTCATCGTTTTGGTTGACACTTGTTCACCGGTTCGGCGGCTTCTCGACGCTGACATGGACAATCACCCTGGGCTGTGCCTTCGGAGTCTTGTTCCTGGCCCTGAGGGCGCCAAACAGCATTGGCTACTTGATTGCTGCTGCAGGTTTGTTGGGATGCCTATTAGCGGTTCGCTGGAACGTAGCGGATGCCCACAGACAGACTGAATTGAAAGAAACGACGCTGGACCTCGTAGCGCAGGCCCTGTACGCGAGGGATCGCCGCACCGAGTTACATTCGATTCGGGTTGGTGAACTTGCCGGCAGGCTCGGCGAGCACTTCGATTTACGCGACCGTGAATGCGAGCTTCTTCGAACTGCAGGTTCACTTCACGACCTCGGCAAGATTGGCATTCGTGACGACATCTTGAACAAGCCCGGACCTCTCACGGAGGACGAATGGGAGATCATGCGTCGCCATCCCGACATCGGGGCGGACATGATCGCCCAACATCCCGCACTCGCCGAGGTCGCGCCGCTGGTGCGTCACCACCACGAGCGCTTGGACGGAAGCGGCTATCCGGCCGGACTCAAAGGCGAAGTCATACCGTTTGGCGCTCGCATCCTGGCTGTTGCCGAGTCGTTCGATTGCATCACGGGACCCCGACTCTATAAGCCGCACCCGATGACCCCGCTTGAGGCCGTCGAAGACATCAGCGAACACTCTGGCTCCTGGTACGACCCAGCCGTCGTAGACGCGCTCCGAGGGCTGCATGGCATCGCGGGATCACCGCGACCCGCCCACCATTCCTCCCGAACATGAAAAGAGAGTGAGATGAGCGACGTCCCTACCACCTCGCCCGAGGATGCGGGACGCAGCGCCACCGATGCATCGGCGCCGGCGTCCAACGACGGCCCGCTGGACGGCCTGCTGCACGACAGGTCCGTGAGCAAGATCATGGTCAACGGGCCGGACGAGGTCTTCATCGAGCGGCGCGGCGTGCTGACGAAGGCGGACGTCCGATTCGAGGACGAAAACCAGATGCTGGAGACGATCCGGCGCATGGTCGCGACAACGGGCCGCCAAATCGACGCGTCGAACCCGATGGTCGACGCGAGGCTTCCCGACGGAAGTCGCGTGAACGCCATCATCCGGCCGGCCGCCATCCACGGCGCCGCCCTCACCATCCGCAAGTTCACGGACGCGGTGCTCGGGATGGACGACCTTGTCCGCGGGGGAAGCCTCAGCCCGGGAATGGCCAAGTTCCTGCAAGTCGCCGTCCTCGGCCGTATCAACATCCTGGTCGCTGGAGGCACGGGCTCCGGCAAGACGACGACCCTGAAGGTGATCGCGGGGTTCATTCCGCGCAACCAGCGCGTGATCACGATTGAGGATGCAGCCGAGCTGAAGATCGACCACCCCCACG
>JBDUAO010000064.1:0-14029 GCA_040004595.1 Candidatus Dormiibacterota bacterium
CAACTCGGCGCGGGACCCACGGGCATCGCCCGCACGCGAGGAAGACCTTCCGGCCCGCGTGATGCAACTCTTCGGCCAGCTGGCACCCGGTCTGGCCGCTGCCGACGATCAGCACATTTCCCGGAGGCAAAGCCTCGGGGTTCCTGTAGTCCTCCGCCAACACCTGGTCGAGTGCAGCGGGCAGGGACTCGGCTCCTGTCGGCCGGTGGGCGGTCTGATAACCGCCCGAAGCGACGACGACCGTCCGCGCGCGAACTTGCCCGCCGCCGGTCGTCAGGACAAACCCCTGCTGTCGATCGGACTCGATCTTCTTGACGTGAGTGTTGCCGACGACCGGAGGGCTGAACGAGGCAACCCACGCCTCGAAGAACTCGACGAGCTCGGCGCGGGACATGTAACCATCTGGGTCGTCTCCGGCATACGCCGTGCCGGGGAGCTCGATGGCCCAGTTCGGTGTGATCAGGCGGAACGAATCCCAGCGGCGCGAGCGCCACGTCTCGGCGACACGGCCCGCTTCCAACACGACGTGGTCGACCTGCGCTCGAGCCAAATGCCAGCTCGTGGCAAGGCCGGCCTGCCCGGCGCCGATGATGGCGACCTCAACGCTCCGCTCCATTTCCGCGGCAATCGTAATCTGCGGCTAAGCTCCCACCGTGAAGCTCAGCGACACGCAGTCCGGCCGCATCGGGGAGTACCTGCTCTCGGTATACGCCATGATCACGACCGACGGCTTGCTCGTCCCGTTTCACGTCGAGGCCGACGACGACCATCGCGATATCGTCGTCTCCCCCAAGGGCAAGAGCACTTACGTCTCGCTCCAGGCCAAGGCCTGCTGCGTTGCCTCCGAAAACTAAGCCGATCCCCGGCGCTCGCCTCCTGATCACGAGAGTGTGAGCTACTCGACCAGGTCGCCCTCGGCCGGTTCGACCTTCACGCCCCGCGATTGAAGGTATTCGACCCCACGGTCCATCTCCTCTTGGTCGCCCGTGATCTCCAGGAGGACCCATCCCTGGTCGCGCGTGACGTCCGCGCGCCTGATGTTCGTAACGATCTCGAACTGCTTGCCCATCTGATAGATGACGGGCTCCTTGACCATGTCCGGTCCAAAGATCAGCTTGAGTCGCCTCCTTCCCATGGCCGAGAGTCTAAAGCTGAAAGGCGCCCCCGGCCACAGCCGGCACGATCGATATCTCGTCCCCCTCGCTCACCTTGGCCTTGAGACCCGGCCCCAAACGCACGTCCTCGTCGTTCAGGTAGACGTTGACGAACTGCCTCAGCTCGCCCTTATCGTCCAGGAGCCGGTCCCGGAAGCCGGGATACCGCGCGTCCAGCGCCTCGATCGCCGATTGCAGATCACTCGCCTCAACCGCGACCGTCAACTGGCCGTCGGACAGCCTTCGGAGTGGGCCTGGGATTCGAAATTGTGGCATTTCTAAATATTCACCTTCTCGCGAAACGATTTTAGAGTCGGTTCTATTTCCACTCGTTTCGCGTGCCCATCGACGGAGGCGAGCACATCGGCGGTCTTGAGCCCATGTCCGGTGACGTAGGCGACGATCGTTTCGTCCCCTTTCCAGCGCCCCGCTCGCGCCAGCTTGGCCAGCACCCCGATCGTCACACCACCCGCTGTCTCGGTGAAGATCCCCTCGGTCCTGGCCAGAAGGCGCATCGCCGCCACGATCTCCTGCTCCGTCACCGCCGCCACAGTCCCTCCCGTCTCGAGCGCAATCCGGTTGACATACATGCCGTCCGATGGATTGCCGATCGCTATCGAGCGCGCGATGGTGTCGGGCTTCACGGGCATCACCCTCTCGGGGGTGTCCGAGTTGAACGCGTTGTACACGGGGGAACAACCGAGCGCCTGTGCCCCGGTGAAAGCGGGCACCTTGTCCTCCTTGACGAGGCCGAAGTCCATCAACTCCCTCACCGCCTGCCGGTGCCTCACGAACTGGCAGCCGCTCGCGATCGGGATGATGATCTCGTCCGGCAGCTTCCACCCGAGCTGCTCCACTGTCTCGAAAGTTACAGTCTTCGACCCCTCCGCGTAAAACGGCCGGATGTTGATGTTGCAGAAAGCCCAGGGCGTCGACTCCACCAGTTGACTGCACAGTCTGTTCACCTCGTCGTAGTTGCCGCGCACGGCGACCACATTGGGGTCGAAGACGCTGATGCTCACGATCTTGGCCGGCTCGAGGTCGACGGGGATGAACACGAAACACTCGAGCCCGGCCCGCGCCGAGTAGGCGGCCACGGAGTTGGCGAGGTTGCCCGTCGATGCACAGGCGATGGTCTCGAAGCCGTGAGCGCGCGCCCAGCTGATGGCGACGGACACCACGCGATCCTTGAACGAGTTTGTCGGGTTCATGCTGTCGTTCTTCAGGTACAGGTTGCGAAGTCCGAGCTCGGCGCCCAACCGGTCCGCTTTGATCAGCGGCGTCATGCCCTCGCCGAGGCTCACGATCGGAATCGAGTCCTCGATCGGCAGGAGGTCGCGGTAGCGCCACATGGACTTCGGGCCGTCCTCGATTCGCTTTCGCGTCACCACCTTTTTGAGCGCGGCGTAATCGAACACCACATCGAGCGGCCCGAAGCACATTTCGCAGACATGCGTCGCCTGGAGCTCATACTCAGCTCCGCATTCGCGGCAGCGCAGCCCAAGAAGCTTGGCCATCGTTTCGTCAGTTTAGATGGCGAGTTGAATACGGCAGGAGATCAGGCCCTTCGGATCTCCAGCCACCACCCGACCTCGTCGCCCGGCTGCACGATTGGCGGCGCCGCAGCGGGGTCTGGATGGTCATTGCCCCCGGTCGCCGGCTCTATCGCAACCTGGTGGTAGCCGCCGAGGTCGCCATCGCAAACCCACACTCCGACATACGGCGTGAGCGCAGGATCCCACGCAATCTCGATCGCCGGCCCTGACGTCCAAGCCAGGCGAGCGCTCGACGACGACCCAGGCCTCACGTGCAGCTTGTGACTGGCGCCCGGCGCCGGTGCCGTGAACCCTTGGACTCCATCGACCACCATCCCGCGCTCGTAACGAAAGAGCACGTGCGAGCACCAGAACGCGTACAGAGGTTGCGAGCCGGCGTTAGCGTAGGTATAGGCCACGTGCACAGCGCGATCATCCAGCTCGATGCGCCTCGCCAGCCGCCACGGCAGCTGGACGCCGGTGCACTCCATGGTCGCGGACGACGGCGTCGCATCGTGCACCGACCAGGGGAGTCGCCAGGCCTCGCCATGGTCCGGCAGCTCGAGTCCGGCGAATGCGCTCCCCGCGGGATAGCGGCTCGCGTCGACGGTGGGCACCATCTCGTCCCATCCCCACGCGCCGGCTTCAACGAAATTCTCGCTTGAAGGATCGTCTACGCCGATCCCCTGGTCCAGAAGCTCAGAGCCATCGAGGCGCAGGGATTTGACGCGGCCGCCCCGTTCCGCATCCACAGTCAGTTCCCACGGGCCTCCAAGCAATTTCACAGCATGCGATCGTAAGCTCTGGTCACGTGAGGGCTCCAAGGGCCGCCGCGCTTCTTTTGTCCATTTTTCTCTTCGCAGCGTGCGCACGTCCCTCCGCGCAGGCTCAACCGAGCCTGATCCCGCTAGCCACACCTTCGCCAATTTCCACGCCTTCGATCGAGCCGTCGCCGATCGCCACGGCGTCGTCACACGTGTTCGTGATTGTGATGGAGAACCACAGCTATGCCCGCGCCCTCTCGGGCCCGTACACGGCCGCGCTGGCCAAGCAATATGGCGTTGCGACCGACTATCACGCGGTGGGCTTTCCAAGCTTGCCCAACTACCTTGCGCTCACATCGGGAAACACGTTCGGCATCGCGGACGATGGCTATCACCGCCTGCCCTCCGGCGGCGTCGGGGCTCAGTTGACGTCCGCGGGAATCCTGTGGCGCGCATACATGGAGGGCATGACCAACGGGTGCTACAACAGTCCTTATCCGTACGCGCTGAAGCACAATCCCTTCGCCTACTACGGCGGCGCCTGTCCAAGCCAGGTGGTCAACTTCAGCCACTTCGCCGCCGACATGCAGACCCTGGTTCCGAACTTCGTATGGATCACGCCCGGCCTCTGCCATGACGGCCACGACTGCTCCACCGGGCAGGCCGACCAGTGGCTCGCGCAAACGGTGCCGCTGATCCTCGCCACGGACGCGTGGAAGAGCAACGGTTTGCTGCTCATCACCTGGGACGAAGGTGACGACAACGGCAACCACGTTCTGACTCTTGCCATCCAGCCCAATCCAGTCGGTCGCTCGAGCGCCCGCGCCTACACGCACTACTCGCTGCTTGCCACCGTTGAGGATCGCCTTGGCCTCCCCCGCCTTGGCAAGGCTGCCAAGGTCGCCGCCATGACCGACCTGGTGACCAACCCCGGACCGTAATCGTTCGGCCTCAGGCTGCCCAGCGCAAACCCTATTGCCGTCGAACCGTCTCGCGCGCGTGGGTTATCTCCGCGAGGAATTCTTCATCGACGTTCACTCCCAACCCAGGCCCTTCGGGCACCCGCAGCCTTCCCTCCTCCAACACGAACGCCTCGGTGATGTCGCGGCGGTAGTAACGCGCGGAGGCTGAGGTGTCTCCTGGCAGCGTGAAGTTGGGCATCGCCGCCATCGCCACGTTGCCCGCGCGCCCCAGCCCGCTTTCGAGCATTCCGCCCATCCACACCGGGATTCCTTGCTTCGCGCACAGGTCGTGGATGCGTCGCGCCTCGAGGTAACCACCGACGCGGCCTGGCTTGATGTTGATGATCTGGCAGGCCCCGAGCTGGATGGCGTCCTCCGCCGCCTGCGCGGAGGTGATCGACTCGTCGAGACAGATCGCCGTCTGCACCACCTTGGCCAGCTCTGCGTGCGCGAGCACCTGGTCCTCGGGCAGAGGCTGCTCGATGAGCAGCAGATCGAAAGCGTCGAGCTCTGCGAGGTGCTTGGCGTCGACCAGCGCGTACGCCGTGTTGGCGTCCACCTGCAGGGGCACGTCTCCAAAGCGCTCCCGCACCGCACGCACCGGCTCCACGTCCCAGCCCGGCTTGATCTTCAGCTTCACGCGGCGATAGCCCTGGTCCAGATAGTCGCCGACTGTTTGCAGGAGCGCGTGGATCGTGGAGTGAATGCCGACCGACACTCCGCAATCGACCTCCGCCCTCACCGCCCCGAAGTAGTGGGCAAAGGATTCCCCGCTCGCTCGCAGCTGAGCGTCCAGCAGCGCCATCTCGATCGACGCCTTCGCCATCTGATGACCGTGGACCGGTCGCAGGATGTCCGCAACATGCTCCGCCGAAAGGCGGCCGTGGTCGAACAATCGCGGCAACAGATGGTGGATGAGCACGTGCTGCGCCCCCTCCACATATTCGGATGAGTACGTCGGTTCCTCGGTCGCCACGCACTCGCCCCACCCCACTCCCTCGGTGGTCCACGCTTTAAGCAGGAGAATGTCGCGCTCGGACTGGATGCCAAACGATGTCTCAAAGGGGGCGACGAGCGGCAGCCGGATGCGGAACAGCTCGACTGATTCGAGAGTCAGCGGAGTCACTGTGTGGATGTTATTCGGCCGACAAAGCGAGCGCCGTCAGCCGCGCGTCGTCATCCTCACTGAGCTCGACGTCGGCAGCGCCGACGTTCTCCTCCAGCTGCCGCACGTTGGATGCGCCAGGAATGGCGACCACGTTCGCCTTGCGGATTAGCCACGCCAGCGCCACCTGCGAGCTCGTCGCCCCATGCTTCGCAGCGATCTCACCCAATCCGTCCACCATCGGTTGCAGGCGCTGGCGCGACACATCGCTGAACGCGCGTCGGGCGCGCCTGAAGTTTCTCGGCGGCGCCTTCTGGTATTTGCCCGAGAGCAGTCCCTGGCCCAGCGGGCTGTACGCGATGATCAGCCGCCCTTCGCGCTGAGCCCAGGGCAGCAGCTCGTGCTCTGGCGCGCGCGCGATCAGGCTGAACCGGACCTGGTTCGAAAGCACCGGCCCGCCGTGATCACGCTCCGCCGCCTGCCACTGTGCAAGCGAGTGGTTGCTAACGCCGATGTGGCGAACCAAGCCGGTGTCTTGCAGCCGTTTCATCCGCGGCATCGTCGAGCGCGGCGGAAACAGCGGGCTGGGCCAGTGCACCTGGTACAGGTCGAGCCGGTCGACGCCGAGTCGCTGTGCGCTGGCGCGAGCCCGGCCGGAAACCATGAACGGAAGGCCGACGGGAAACAGCTTGGTCGCCAGAAAGACCTTCTCGCGCTGCCCGCGAATCGCCTCTCCCACGATGCGCTCTGAGCGCCCAATGCCGTAGATCTCGGCGGTGTCGACCAGGTTGACGCCGAGCTCCAGCGCGCGTTTGACGATCGCGCCCGCCTCACCGCTCGCAAAGTCCTTGCCGTAGCCCCACTCGGTCGATCCGAACTGCCACGTGCCTAACCCGATAGCCGACAGCCGCGTCCCTCCGACCTCGACGTACTTCATCGCGGCAGCTCACCAAGCGCCAGGCGGTCGTACACCATCTGCGACCACGACTCCATCTCCAGATAAAACATCCGCATCCCGTCGAGGGTGAGTAGTTCGCCTGCCAGCTTCTCCGTCTCGCGAATCGCGATGTTCGGCGTGTCGCCGTCGACGAGAAACACCACGCCGAGGTGCACTTTGGACACCGGCGCCGACTCGTCGTTGAGGAGCCCGATCAGCTTCGTCTCGAAGCTGCCGTCGTAGATCACCTCCTCCTCCCACTCGCGCTTCATGCCGTCCTGAATGGGGTCGCCGCCCTCGAGATCGCCGGGATTGATGTGGCCGCCGACGCCCAGCGAGTACTGCTTGCGCAGCCGCTTCTCGGATGAGGCGCGAAGGCGGTGTGTCAGGAAATACCGATCGCGGTGGCGAAAAACGACGTACGGGATGATCTGCTGGTAGTTGGGGTCGTCCTCCACCGTGGCACGCGCCATAAAGAAGTGGTGCTCGCGAATCACCCGCTGGTGCTCCTCCAGCCGGTCGCTGACGAAGCCATGCCACGCGCCATCGGGAAAGATGTCCTCGCGCTTCACGCACAGGACCTGCTCTGACCCGGCGCTCACAGCTGCGTTGTGTCGATGAGAGGCTCTTTGCGCAGCGGGCTCAGCGCGCGGATGTCGAGCGGAATCGAATCGCCGTTGATCATCGCCGCCAGGTTGTCCGCCACAGCGGGCGAGTGCATCACGCCATGCCCGCTGAACCCGCATGAAGACCACACCCCCGGCCTTTCTGTCTCGCCGACCAGGGGATGGTGATCGAAGGTTATCTCGTAGTTGCCCGTGACGACTCCGTCCGGATCCTTCACCGCAGCCCGCGGCGCACGCATGGCCAGCCAGTCGCGATAGGGCTCCCACTCGTGGTGACCGGGCGGACCCATGATCCACAGCCTGTGGTCACGCTCGCGAAAGTGGAAGCCCGAACCCGCGTCGAGCGTCATCGGGACTTTGTCACCGAGCCAATCGTATGGGCCGGCGATGAACACCCTACGCTCCTCAGGCTCGACCTTCAGCGCCACGCCCAAACTCTCCGCGACCTCGGTCGACCACACGCCGCATGCCACGACGAGGATGCCTGCCGCGAGATCGCGCGACCCGGCCTCACGGCCAAGACGGAAGTCGACGCCCAGGGATCGCGCCTCCTCCATGTAGACGCCGAGGATGTCGAGAGGCATGTACACCCCGTCGAGGGCGCAGAAGTTCGTGCCCTGGATTCCGGTGGTGTCGAGCCACGGCACCACGGCCTGTGCATCGGGATGCTCGATGGGCAACCCGCACTCACGCTGCAGCTCGGCCCTGCGCCGCAGCTCGACCGCAGCCTCGAACGTCTCTGCCAGGTAGAGGTAGCCATTGGACTGAAAGTGCACATGCTCGGCACGTTGAACGAAGAAGTCACGCGACGCCAGCGACAGCGCGATGTTCAGCGCGCTGCCGTGCTGTGTGCGAAATCCACCGAGAGCTTTCGACGTCGAGCCGGCGGGCTCTGCCGCAGGATCGAAAACGACCACGTCCCGCCGCCCACGCCGCGCCAGCGCCCACGCGAGCGACGTGCCGGCAATGCCGGCGCCGAGGATGGTCACCATCAGAGGACGCGAACCAATCCCCGGCCGAACACAGCGATCAGCTCGGCCGTGCGGTCGATCGTCTCGTCATTGACGGGCAGGAAGTAGATCCAGGCCGCGCGCTCGGTGTCGGTCTTGATCATCGTCCGCGCCGAATCGGACGTCGGATTCCCAATCGGCCCCTCCGCGTCCGCGACGCAGATCCGGCCTGCGACGTTGACGCTCTCCTTGCCAATCCCCGTGTAGCTCTCGCCCTCGGCTCCCAGCCTCACGACGAGCTCGTCGCCGGCCACCTTTCCAAGGTCGTACAGGCCGACTGGCACCTGCAGCTGCACCGACATCGCATTCGCCACATCGACCAGCGAGTTGATGCGTGGGAGAGGCTCGCCCTTCTTGAGCCGGCGCAGCAGAGCTTCCGAAGACGGCCGCATGCGTGTCGGATCGATGCCAAATTGCCTGTACAGCGCGCGTGCAGGGGCAGTGTCCCCGACCCCCCCATGTCTCACCGCTTGGGTCGCTCGCTTGACCTCCAGCTCGAAGTCTTCGCGCGGCTCGGTCACCTCGAGCTCGCGCAGCTCGAGCGTGACCAGCTCGATGTCGAGCACGTTTCGGACCGTCAGCACAGCTCGTCCAGCTGGTCGAAGAACCCCGGATAGGAGATGTCCACGCACTCAGCGTCCTCGATCTCGGTCTCGCCGTCGGCGATCAGCCCGGCAACGGCCAGCGCCATCGCAACCCGATGATCGCCAAGCGAGCGAACCTGCGCGCCGTGCAGGCTGGTTGGACCGTCGATCGTCCAGCCATCCGGATTGGCCGTGATGTTCGCGCCCATCGCGGTCAGCCCTTCGGTCATCGCTGCGATGCGGTCCGACTCCTTCACTCGCAGCTCGGCAGCCCCGGAGATGTTGCTTCGCCCCGTGAGCTGGGTGGCGGCGACGGCGAGGATCGGCAGCTCGTCGATCATCTCCGCAGCCGTGTCGCCGCTCACCTCGAGCGGGTCTTCGCCAAACGCCGTGTGCACCTCGAGGTCAGCCACCGATTCGCCGGCGCTGTGACGCTTCCTCGACTTGTCAATGCTGAAACCGTGGCTTCTCAGAAGATCGAGGAACGCGCTCCGCGTTGGGTTGACCCCGACGCCGGACAACACCACAGTCGACCCCGGTACCAGACCGGCAGCCACCAGCCAGAAGCTGGCGGCGCTGAGATCGCCCGGGATCTCGATGTCGAAGGGTTTGAGCATCGACGCCCGGCGCACCTCGATGCGACCCTCGTGCGCCGTGATGTCGGCGCCCATCGACCGCAGCATGAGCTCGGTGTGATCGCGGGTGCTCACAGTTTCGATGACGGCCGTGGTGCCCTCGGCGAAGAGGCCCGCGAGCAGCACCGCCGACTTGACCTGGGCGCTCGCCACCGGCATCTCGTACTCGATGCCGTGCAGCGGCACGCGCCCGCCGACGCGCAGGGGCGGCCATTGCGCATGCGCCCCCATCTCAACCAGCGGCTTCACCACGCGGTCCATCGGCCTCCGGCTCAACGACTCGTCGCCGATGAGCTCTGTGACGAAGTCCTGGGCCGCGAGGATTCCCGCGAGGAGTCGCATCGTCGTGCCCGAGTTGCCACAGTCCAGCGGCGCGGCGGCCTTGCGCACACCGTCAAGCCCAAACCCTCGGACTGCGGACTCCTCAATCACCGCCCCCAGAGCGCGCAGGCAGTTGGCCGTCGACTGCACGTCGGCGCCGGTTGACAAACCGTGCACCCGGCTCCAGCCATCGGCAAGCGAGCCGAGGATCAAAGCGCGATGCGATATCGACTTATCACCGGGCAGCGTGACCTCGCCTTCGAGCCGCTCTGCCTTGCGAACTGTTGCTATCAAGCGTCCTTAGCCCAGCGTTCCCGCACCGACTTCGCGTCTTCAAACAGCTCGACCAGGCGCGGGTCGTCGTCCTTGAGATGCCGGCGCAGCTTCGCCAGCGTTCCGCTGATCGCGTCGAGCTGGTCGATCAGGTGGTCGCGATTGGTGCGCGAGATCCCCGCGTACAGCTCCGGATCGCCGGCCGCGAGGCGGCTCATGTCGCGAAATCCCGACGCCGCCAGCTTCGACGCCTCGGGCCAGTCAGTCCGGCTGGAGAGAGTAAGCACGTAACCGACCGAGAGCAGGAAGGCGGCGTGGCTGACCCCGGCCACGAGCCGGTCGTGGGTCGCCGCATCCATGACGAGCGGATGGGCACCCACCGATTCGACGAGCGCTGTCACCGAGCGGTCCTCGCGGGTGAGGACCCAGGGAGCGTCTTTGAAGATCGATGCATCCGCCGCGTTGATCCCGGAAGCCTCCTTGCCGCACATGGGATGCCCGCCCACCAGGTCAATCCCGGATGCCGCCGCCCACTCCATCACGGTTTCCTTGGTGCTGGCCATGTCGGTGATCACCTTTCCATCGACATGACCATGCAGCTGCGACAACACGTTCTTCAGCGCCAGGATCGGCACGGCCACGACCACGATGTCGGCCACATCGATGATCGAGAGGTCGGCGCTCGCACTCTCGACGATGCCGCGATCCAGCGCCCTGCGCAGCGTCATCGCATCGGGATCGCTGCCGACGACCACCGTCTCGGGCTGCGCCTGTTTGAGCGCGAGCGCGAGCGAGGAACCCATCAGACCCAGGCCCACTATCGCGACAGCGGGCATGAGTGGTTTAGGTCAGGCGAGCTGCCTGGACATCGCGCCCAGCAGCCGTCTGAGGTCTTCCATCAGGCGATCGAAGTTCTCGAAGTCGAGGGACTGCGCGCCGTCGGATAGGGCCTGGTTCGGCGTGGGATGCACTTCGACGATGAGCCCGTGCGCCCCGGCCGCGACCGCCGCCAGGGACAGAGGCCTGACCAAAGACCACCGGCCTGTGGCCTGCGAGGGGTCGACGATGATCGGTAGGTGCGACAGCTCGCGCGCCAGAGGCACCGCATTGAGGTCGAGCGTGAAGCGCGTCGAGGTCTCGAACGTGCGGATGCCCCGCTCGCACAGGATCACGTCGCGGTTGCCCTGCGACAGGATGTACTCGGCGGCGAGGAGCCACTCTTCGATGGTCGACGACATGCCCCGCTTCAGCAGGACGGGCTTGCCTGAGCGGCCCGCCTCCTGCAGGAGCGCGTAGTTCTGCATGTTGCGGGTGCCGAGCTGCAGGATGTCGGCGTAGCGAGCGACCAGCTCGACGTCCCCAGGCGCCACGACCTCGGTCACGACCTTCAGGCCTGTCTCTTCGCGCGCGGTGGCCATCATCTTCAGCGCCGCCTCGCCCAGGCCCTGAAACGAGTACGGGGACGTGCGTGGCTTGAACGCGCCACCGCGCAGGATCGTCGCGCCCTGCGCCGCGACGTGGCGCGCGGTCTCCAGGAGCATGTCCTCGCCCTCGACTGAGCAAGGGCCGGCCATCATCACGACGTCGTCGCCCCCAATCTTCACGCCCCCGACGTCGACCACCGTGTTCAGCGGACGGAACTCGCGGCTGGCCAGCTTGAAGGGCTTGGTGATCGGGATGATCTCGTGGATCGCGTTGAGGTGCGAGAACGCCTCCTTGTAGGCGTAGGCATTGCCGCCGATAACCCCTACGAGCGTTCGTTCCTCGCCGCGTGAGAGCTCTGTCTTGAGCCCGATCTCCTGGACGCGGTCGACCACCGCCTTGATGTCGGCTTCGGTCGCGGTGTGCGTCATGACGATGATCACGGCTTGATGCTTCCTTTCAGTGACTCGAGGTCGGCCTTGATCGCTTTCGCCCCGCGCAGGTAGGCGAAACGCATCGCCGACTGGGGCTTGGCGGTGTTGTAAAGCAGAAGGATACGTATGCACATTGGCACCGCGCGCGGGTTCGGCAGCGGAACATCCATGTCGTGGCCGCACAGGAGGGGCACCTCGAGCCACCCGAGGCGGCGGGCTGCGTAGGCGGGAAACTCGGCCGTGAGATCGTGCGTGGTGGTGAAGTAGGCGAAGCAGATCTCGTTCTTGTCCAGCTCGTTCTGGCGCGTCAGCTCGATCAGCAGCTCCTGCGTCGCCTCTGTGATGGCCTCGGGCGTGTTGACCTCGGCGGTGGTCGCGCCTCGAATCCCCCTCACCGGCACGATTTCAAGAGCTCCCTTAGAAGCAGAACAGGGTCGCGGCCCTTGTCGATCTCGGCGACGATCGCGCTGCCCACGACAGCAGCGTCGGCGACCCCGCGAAGGGCCTTCAGGTGCTCGGGCCGCGAGATGCCGAACCCGGCCGCCACGGGCAGAGGGGTATGGCTTCGCACCTTCCTGAAGAGCTCCGGCATGCCTTCGGGCAGCTCCTTGCGCGCACCTGTGATCCCGGTGACGGTGACGCAGTAGACGAAACCGCTCGAGTGGTCGCAGATGTTCTGCAGGCGCTGCAGCGAGGTCGTCGGCGAAACCATGAACACGGTATCGAGCGAGGCCGCCCGCAGCCATCCCGCCACCGGCTCGGACTCCTCAACCGGCAGGTCCGGCACGATCACCCCAGTCACTCCGGCCTGTGCGGCCTCGGCCGCGAACTTCCGCGGGTCGTACGCCAGGATCGGGTTGATGTAGGTCATGAGCACGACCGGAGTGCCCTCCTTCGCGATTTCCCCCGCCAGTTCGAGGCAAGCCTCAACTGACATCCCGTGATCGAGCGCCACCTGCCCGGCGTGCTGGATGACAGGGCCGTCGGCCAGCGGGTCGGAATGAGGGATGCCGATCTCGAGCGCAGCGATGCCCGACGTCGCGAGCTTCTTCCCCACCTCGATTGACTTCTTGCGGTTGGGGTGGCCACCCATCATGTAAGCGACGAGCTTCAGGTCGCCGTCGGCCTTCAAAGCCGTCTCCAGACGAAGCGCTTCAGACACCTTCGACCGAGTCCATGTCTTTGTCGCCGCGACCCGACAGGCAGACGAGAATCCGCCCGCCCGGCCCGAACTCGCGCGCCAGGATCCCCGCGTGATGTAGCGCGTGAGAGGGCTCGAGCGCCGGCATGATCCCCTCGAGGCGTGTGCACAGCTTGAACGCGGCGACCGCGTCCTGGTCGGTCACCGCCACGTACTCGACCCGCTTGGTGTCGTGCAGGAGTGCGTGCTCTGGGCCGACGCCCGGATAGTCGAGGCCTGCCGAAATGGAGTGCGTCGGCAGGATCTGGCCGTCGCCGTCCTGTAGCACGTAGGAGTAGCTGCCGTGCAGTACCCCCGGCCGGCCGCCGACGAGCGAAGCCGCGTGATTTCCAGTGCGCACGCCCTCGCCCGCCGCCTCGACTCCGATGAGCGCCACGTCCTTGTCGTCAAGGAACGCTGTGAACATGCCAATCGCATTAGACCCGCCACCGACGCACGCGATGACGGCGTCGGGCAGCTTCCCATCGACCGACAGGTACTGCTCGCGGGCTTCGTCGCCGATCACGCGCTGAAGGTCGCGCACCATCTCGGGATAGGGATGCGGACCTACCACCGAGCCGATGATGTAGTGCGTTGTCCGCACGTTCGTGACCCAATCGCGGATCGCCTCCGACGTCGCATCCTTCAGCGTCTTCGTCCCCGCGGTCACCTCGATGACCTCGGCGCCCAGGAGCTTCATGCGGCGGACGTTCATCGACTGCCTGCGCATGTCCTCGGTGCCCATGTAGACGGTGCATTCGAAGTCGAACCGCGCGCAAACGGTCGCCACGGCAACGCCATGCTGGCCGGCGCCGGTTTCGGCGATGATCCGCTTCTTGCCCATCCGCAGCGCGAGCAGAGCCTGCCCGACCGCGTTGTTCAGCTTGTGCGCGCCCGTATGACACAGGTCTTCGCGCTTGAGGTGAATGTGCGCGCCTCCGAAGTGCGCGCCCAGGCGCGTGGCTGCGTACAGGGGGGTCGGGCGGCCGACGAACGCTCTCCGGTGACCGGCCAGCTCGAGCTGGAACTGGGTGTCGGCCTTGGCCTCGTGCCACACGTCCTCGAGCTCCGCGAGCGCCCCCATGAG
>JBDUAO010000065.1:0-13991 GCA_040004595.1 Candidatus Dormiibacterota bacterium
AGGTTCATGCCGATGTTGGCAGCCTCGGCCAGACCGCCGCCGAACAACCGCCAGCAACCGTCGCCCGAAAAGACGAATGTGTGCAGGCTTGGATCCGCGGCCCTGGCTCCAACGCCGAGCCCGAAAGCTCCACCCATCGCAGAGCCGTCGTGGACTGTATGGAACGGGATCGATTGATGCGGACGCTGGGTCACGTACTGCCGATCCTTGTAGGCGGTGCAAACGTCGTCGAACCCGATGCTGTGCGGCCGCCACGACCTGTAGAGCTCTCCATAGAACTCGAAGGCGTCGACACACCCCTTCCGCACCTCACGCGAGATGGTTCGGGTGTTCAGATCCGGCGGAACCTCCAGCCTGGGCCGCTGTCCGACCGCGCCCTTGAGCCGGGGCAGAACCTCCTTCAGCGTCTTCTCGATGTTGCCGCGCACGACCCTGTAGTCGCCTTTGACGCGGTGCCGAAAATCGCCGTCTTGGTGCCCGTAGGGTTCGTTCCAGGCGGTGAAATGCCACACATGGCCAGCCGGGATCGGGCTGAGGTTGAGCGAGTACTCGCCTGAGTCGAAGCCAAGGCTGATCACGATGTCGTTCTCGTTGACGCTGCGCCACAGCTTCATGGCTTCATCGTTCCCGCCGAAAGAGATGTACCCATAGCCGTAGGGGTTTTCACGGGAGACCGCATTGGCGCCGTTCACGGACCAGACGGTCGGTGCCTGTAGGAGATCTGACAGCTCCGTGGTCAAGTCCTTGATGCCCGGGCATCGAGCAGCTTCCGCGCCGACGTAGATGATGACCCGACGGCCATTGACCAGGCCGGGCAGCTCGTGGACGAATCGATCGGCGTCCACCTGGTCGAAGGTGCGCGGCCGCTCGGCCTTGGGCACGTCGACCTGCACCTGTTGGGAAAGGATGTCGGGGTGGAACGCGATGGCCACCGGCTTTGAGTCGGCCAGGATCGCCTGCGCCCGCTCAAGTTGCTCCTGCAGCTTGGAGATGTCGTTGACAACTATGCACGCGTCGCCCAGCTCCGCCCGAAGCTGGGGAATGACGTTCATCCCGTGCTCTGAGACGTCCTGGAGCGGCGAAAGCCCAATCGACAGCGTCGAGTTGAGGGCAATGACGTAAACCGCAGGAATGTTGTGCAGCTTGGCGTCGGTGATACCACTCGAGCCGAGCTTGGTGGCCGCCCCGGTGGTCGTCAGGCAGCCGGCGACCTTGCCTGAAGCGAGGTAGTACCCGAGGGGAACGAATCCCGCCACGTACTCGCCCATCGTCTGCATACGGGGCGTGCCGTCGCCGATCTGGTCGAGGCTCAGCAGCGGCTCGAGGTGCTTGGCAACGTGGATCAGGCCGCCTCCGTTGACGCCCGAGAAGAAGGTGACCCCCCACTTTCTGAGGGTGTCTATCAGCGCGAAGTTTCCACTGGATTGCTCCAGCGCTATACCTGGGTGGCGGGTGGTGGCGGTGCTCAAGACTTTCTCCTTGTTTTTTGTGTGCTCGACGTGCCTGCGTACTGGAAGGCGCCGGCGCCTGGCTTTCTTGGAAGTCTGTTGGCGGCACTTATGACCGCCCGCAATGAGGCGGTGAGGATGTTGGAGTGAACGCCGACTCCCCAGACGGCGGCGCCGTGCTCGCCCGCTGCCTCGACGTAGGCGACAGCCGTGGCGTCGGAGCCCGCGCCCACCGCGTGCTCAACGTAATCGACCACCTGCATTTTGATCGCGCACTCGCGAGCGAGCGCGTCGGTCAGGGCAGCGATCGGCCCGTTCCCAGTTCCAACTATCGTCCGCTGCTCCCCATCGGTTCGGATTACCGCCTCCAGCCTGGTGCCATCCGACCCGGTTCCCGCGTGGTCGCTGGTGTCGGTCTCAATCAGCTCAAGCGCAGCCTTGGAGCCGAGGTAGGTGATCTCGAACGCACGCCAGATCTCGTCAGGGCTGATCTCCTTGCCGGTGGTGTCGGTGATGCCTTGGATAACCTTCATGAACTCGATCTGCAGGCGACGCGGGAGGTCCAGGTGATAGTCGTTCTTGAGGATGTAGGCGACCCCGCCTTTGCCTGACTGGCTGTTGACGCGAATGATCGCCTCGTATGTCCGGCCGACGTCGTGGGGGTCGATGGGCAGGTAGGGAACCTCCCAGACTTCGTTCTTGGAGGCTGCCAGCGCTTCGATTCCCTTTTTGATCGCGTCCTGGTGCGAACCGGAGAACGCTGTGTACACGAGATCGCCCGCGTATGGATGTCGTGGATGGACCGGCAGCTGGTTACAGGCCTCGACGACCCGCCGGAGCTCATCGATGTTGGAGATATCCAGCTCGGGGTCGACACCCTGGCTGAAGAGGTTCAATGCCAGCGTGATCAGGTCGACGTTTCCTGTGCGCTCACCATTGCCGAATAGCGTCCCCTCCACCCGTTCCGCCCCTGCCATGAGCGCAAGCTCAGTCGCCGCCACAGCCGCACCACGGTCGTTGTGCGGATGCACGCTCAGGACCACGCTGTCCCGCGCTTTGATGTTTCGGTGGCACCACTCGATCTGGTCCGCATAGATGTTGGGCGTGCTCATCTCGACAGTCGCAGGAAGGTTGAGGATCATCCGGTTGTCTCGGGTGGGCTGCCATACGTCGATTACCGCCTCCGATATCTCCTTGGCGAAGTCGAGCTCCGTGCCTGTGAAGCTCTCAGGCGAGTATTCGAAGACGAATTCGGACGCCCGCTGATCAGAGGCCAGCCGCTTGATCAGCTCGGCGCCCCGGACCGCAATCGCGACGATGCCTTCGCGTTCGAGACCGAACACCACCCTCCGCTGCAACGCGGACGTCGAGTTGTACAGATGGACGATGGCGCGCCGCACTCCGGCGATGCTCTCGAAAGTCCGTTCGATCAGCTCGTCCCTGGACTGGGTCAGGACCTGGATGGTCACGTCGTCCGGAATGAGGTTCTCCTCGATGAGCATCCGGACGAAGTCGAAGTCCGGCTGCGAAGAGGATGGAAATCCGACCTCGATCTCCTTGAATCCCATCCTGATCAGCAGATCGAATAGCCGCTTCTTCCGGTGGACATCCATGGGGTCGATCAGCGCCTGGTTGCCGTCGCGCAGGTCGACGCTGCACCAGACGGGGGCGGCCGCGATCGCGGCCTCCGGCCAGCGCCGGTCGGGCAGGTCGATAGGAGGAAAGGGCCGGTATTTCTTGATTGGCATTCGCTTCATCGGTATTGGAATTCCTCTGACTTTGGTGTGATCCGGGGGAAATGAAAGACCTCCTGGGTCGACGGACGCAGGAGGTCTCGCGAGCACCCACCGGGGCGCCCGCCTACGTAAGAAGCAGCTGGCCGGATCGTCGATCCGAGCTCATCGTCCGACTATCGTGCCTGGAATGGCTGCCGGTTGTCCAGTCGCCCGCCCACAAGCGCCAGGGCGAGCTTCAGTCGGCGAGCACCATGCACGTGGTCGTCTTGATCACCCCGGCTATAGCTTGGACGCCCGCCAGGATCTCCCGCAGCTCTGCCAGATCTCGCGCCTCGATTGAGGCGACGACGTCGTAGTCGCCCGTGATGGCGTCGGCTGCATGCACGCCCGGGACCCCTCTGATCGCCTTCGTCAGTGTCGGCGACTGGCTGTGCAACGCATTTATGAACATGTAGGCCCTCATTGCGATCTCCCCGGCTATTAAAGCAGCGTCGAGTGTTCAGAAATCTCGGCGACCCTGGAAGTGGTTGGCCACTTCCGGTCGGCTCAGCTCATAAACGGCAATGCGGTGGCCTCCTGGCATCTTGAAGGAGCAGCAGGGTCCCATCGGGATCTCGAGCGTTTGCCCCTTCTTCCAGCCGCGTGCTTTCAGTTCCGCAAGCGCGGCGTCAAGTTCTGCGACCCGGTAGATCAGTATCGGCCGATCGCCGTCGAGGTGGTCCGTCAGCAGGACATGCGGCGGGCCTGCCGTGAGCCGAACCATCGCGACCCGCGCACCCATGCCCTCGACCGCGAAACCGAGCTCGCCTCCAAGAACGTCGATGAAGTACCTCAGGTCCTTGGCAACGTCCGCGCTGGGCATATAGAGGTAGTCGAGCTGGATGAAAGGCGGTGGCCCGCCGGCCTTTTTGGAAGAGCGTTTGTCAGCGCTTGGTCGGGGCATCGCCGGCTTCATGGGGGGTGGGACCCTTCTCAGCGCTTTTCGCGCTGTCCCACACGACTTCATACATCTTCGCGAGGTCGGCGGGCAACATGAGGTCCGGGTCGGCGCCCTGGAGCAGGCCTCCTTTCTGGAGCGCCCGCACCAGGAGCCCCGAGCAGATCTGGTGGTTCCGCCGCATCAGCCGCAAGCGCCGACCGGTGATCAGGAAGACCATGGCCCCGAAGGCGGCCAAAAAGCCGAACCCCTGGCCGACCTGGGCGTTGGTGTAGTCGACCGCCCGCTTCCGACCGTCGGCCGCAAGCTCGGATCCGAGCCGGACGAGGTGATACGTGTCGGCCGTGTAGCGGGAGATCGGGCTGCGGGTGACGCCGGTGCTCTCCGCCTCGACCAGCGCTCCGCCTTCGTCGACGATCAGGGCGCAGTGGCTCCAGTGCGCGTAAACCGCGTCAGGTCCTTTGAACCTGAGCTTCTGTGCCATGGTGATCAGCCAAGCCATCGGGTTGTGCCGGTGGGCAAGGATGAAGTCGCCCGGCACGAACTCCGAAGGAGTCACGCCCGGTCCGTACCGCTCGGCGTGGGCCATGCCCCCAAGATAACCGGGTCGGGTGGGCGCCCGGCCTTCCCGGGCGCCCTTGGGTGAAAATCGCTTAGCGGACCCCGGCGGTGGCGCGCACCTCGTTCAGCCGGCCGCTCTTCACGTCGTAGACGAATCCGCGAATGTTCTTCTTGTTCGGGATGAACGGGCTTGCCTCGATGCGGGCGATCGACTGCTTGACGTCCTCCTCAGCGCTGGTAAAGGCCTCAAGGGCGAATGCGGGCCGGATGCCCACCTCTTTCTCTATCTTCGCCTTGACGTCGTCGTCCTTGAAAGTGACCATGCCGCAATCCGTGTGGTGGATCAGGATGATCTCGGTCGTGCCGAGGAGTCGCTGCGAGATGGTCAGCGACCGGATCGCGTCATCTGTCGCGACGCCGCCCGCATTTCGGATGACGTGCGCCTCGCCTTCCTGCAAACCAAGGATCTTGTGCACGTCCAATCGTGCGTCCATGCAAGCCAGCACCGCGACGCCCTTGGCCGGTGGCAGAGCCAGATCGCCCTTGGTGAATGCCTTGGCGTAGGTCTCATTGTTGCGAAGCAGCTCATCAGTAACGCTCATTGAGTTGACCTCCAGAGAATCAAGTTCGGGATGGCAATGCCCGCACGTATGGCGAGCACAGAACGGGGACGCACGCCGCAGAGAAAAGAGTGCGGACTTAGCCCGTACAGATCGCTGAAGCGCAGCGTCCGAGGTCAACCGCCAGGCGACGAGTCAAAACGATCCCCACTGCAGCCAACGATACCCGAACGGGTACGCGGAGCGGCGTGTCAGCGCCGGGCGAACGGCGGCTGGTAGAAGTCGCTCACGCGCCGTGTGCGCCCATCGAGCGCGACCTCGCTGAATTGATAGAGGATCGCCGCGGTCGGGGCGTAAACGGGACCCCACGGGAGCTCGAGGCAAAAGCCTCGCGACGTGCCGCGTTCGGCCCCAGCCACCGCCGAGCGCAGATCCTCCACCTTCAGCAGAAACAGCTCCGCCACCTCGGCCTCGGACGGGGTCAGCTTCGTCGCCGAGGAATCCCACACGACGACCGGCGAGATCGTGAACCCCGAGCGGGTGTCGTAATCGTCAAGCAGCCCGAGGACTGAGTTGCGATCAGCCGGCAGGCCCAGCTCCTCGTGGAGCTCCCTGAGCGCGCCGGCCGCGGCATCTTCCTCTTTAAGCAGCTTTCCCCCCGGCAGCGCGAACTGTCCAGGATGATTGGCCAGGCCCGCGGCCCTGAGAAAGAGCGGGATGAGCGCACTGCCGTCGCCATCTTCCAACAACACGATGGCGACCGCTGCTGAAACGAGCGGCGCACGCACGGCGATGCGCTCGAACCGCGCCAGCCTCGCCTCAATTCCGTCGCGCAGCCCGGTCAGCTGCGAGTTGACCTTGCAGGTTGAACCGACTTCTCCGGCGGAGCCCAGAACACCACCAGGACCAGCTCCTCTTCGATGTCGTGAAAGGAGTGCGCCGCCAGCGCGGGCACGTACAGGAGCGTGCCCGGCCGAACGGGATGGTCGTCTTCGCCGACCAGAAGCTTCGCGCGCCCGCTGACCGCGTAATACACCTCGTCTTCATCGTGCGGCCGCTGGTCATCGGTCGCGCCCGCAGGCAGGAGATACAGCCCGGCGCTGAGCAGATCGCTGCTCAAGACCTCACCCGCATACCCATCGGCAGCCCGCGCCCGCGCAACCATATCGGCCAGCTCGGCGGCCTGAAAAGAATTGCTTCGTGTCGTTTTCATGGCTTCGGCTTGCCCAAAACTTTAGGGTTCCTGGGTGGGCTGATGTGTCCGTCAATGTATCCAGCCGCGACCATGTTGAAGAACTGATAAACCGATTCCTCCGTCTCGGAGACCGGCCCCGGCTTGAATCCCCTTGACGCCGCCGACCTCTGGACGGATTCGCACGCCGCCCAGTCCTGGCGATTGGTGACGTCCCAGAAATCGCCGGCATACGACCCATCGAAACCCTGGCGGTCGGCCACCGAGCGAGGAAACAAGGTACGGCATTCGACGTGCGTTCGAGTTGGAGAGATGGGTTCGAGGCGATGGCTCAAGACATAATCGGGATGCGGGCTGATCAGCAGGTTGGGGAACAGAGCGACGTAATAGACGCGATTCTGCTGCTCGGCTGAAAGGCCCGGCAGCTTCGGGGCGCCGCCATGTCCTGTCAGTGACATGGTTTCAGCGCCCTCGATTAATTCCATCCACCCGCCGATCCAGATGCCTGTCGCATCGATGTTGAGCCCGCTTGTCGGCGGGCTCACGCGGCACAGCTCGGGATGGATCTCCGAGCAGTGGTAGCACTCCTGGTAGTTCTCGTGAAGGATCTTCCAGTTGGCTTCGACGACATAGTCCATCCGCGACACCTCGACCATGTCACGTGGCGCCCAGGCATTGACGATCTGGGCCAGGTTTCCGAGGTGCCCGCTCAGGGAAGGGGCATCGCCCGAAACGTTGACGAAAATCCAGCCCTCCCATTCGTCGACGCGGACCGGCGTCAACCCATGCTCGCCCGCCTGGAACCCTGGCCGCAACCCCAGCTGCGGCGCCGATTTCAGCGATCCGTCCGGCTTGTACGTCCACCCGTGATACGGGCACTGGATCGACGGTCCATCGGTCAATTCTCCGACTGGCAGCAGCTCGTGGCCCCGATGCCTGCAGATGTTGAAGAACCCGCGCAGAGAGCCGGCGTCGTCGCGCGTGAGCAAGATCGACTCGCTGCCCACCTTGACTGCGCGTCGGGTGCCAGGATCAATGAGGCCTTCGATCCGGCCCAGGCAAACCCACGAGGGCTCGAAGAACTCACGCATCTCCCACGCGAAAAGCTCAGGCGATGTGTACGCCTCCCCTGGAAGGGTGTAACTCTGCCTGAACTCTGCCAGCGACCCTTGAAGAAGTTGCGGGTCGATAGGTGCAGCTTTCGCGTTCATGACCTCACCGCGCCGGGATTGACCCCGCGACGTCTTTGGGAAAGGGCAGGGCGATCGGGTCGGTCGCCAGGCGGCTACGCCCGTGCTCGTCGAAACGATCGAGTCCGAGATCGTGGACGTCGGCCACATCGGTGCGCCCTTCCAAAGCGAGGTCTGCCGCGATTTTCGCCACCGCCGGACCCCACATCATTCCGTGGCCGCCGGCTGAGGCGATAGAAGCTCCGTCGATCTGCTCGCCACTCGCATTGATGGCCGGCCCGAGGATCGGCTGGTGGTCTGGCGTGTAGTCGATGGTTGCGGCCCAGGCCTTGCGCAAACCGAGGCCGGTCGTCACCGGGAGATAACGCGCCAGGCGCGAGCGCATCCTGTCCATGTATGGCCAATCGATCTCCCGAGAAGGACCCGGCGGCTCGTCCGGGTTGCTCATGCCAAAGAGCAGGCCGCCCTCCTCCAGCCGCCAGTAAAGGCCCCCGCCCAGATCGAAGCCCATGGCCTGCCGGGCCACGTCGAAGGCCGGATGCGGCTCGGTCACCGCAACCTGATGACGTACCGCTCCCGCGGGAATCTCCACACCCGCCGCGCGGCCGACCTCGCGAAGGGTCGGGCCGCCGGTGAGGATCACGCGGGACGTCTCGATGAGGCCGCCCGATGTCTCCACGCCCGTGACCCGCCGGCCCTCGGTGCGCAGCCCGAGAAACGTGGTGTGCTCGCGAAGCTGGACTCCAGCCTGCTGCATGGCGAGCGAGTACGCCAAGACGTTCCTCGGCGGATCGATGCACCCGTCAGTGGCGACGTAGCTCGCCCCCACGAAGCTGCCGCGCGCCAGCTCGGGATTGTGCTCGAGGGCGCCATCTGGCTCCAGCCAGTGAACTTCGAGACCCGCCGATCGCTGCATCGATACCCGTTCGCGTCCGACCTGCGCTTCCTCAGGTGTCTCCGCGAAGATCAGGTAGCCCAGCTCGCGGAAGCCGGAGTCGGTTCCCAGCCGTGCCTGCTGGCCCTGATAGAAGTCAATGCTCCAGCGACCGAGCGCGACCGTCGTCGGGGTGCCTCCCTGCGCGCGCACCATTCCAGCGGCGCGGCTGCTGGCGCCGATCCCGGCTCTCCATCGCTCGACGACCACCACCTGTTTCGCGCCCTGGGTGGCGGCGAAATACGACGCCCAGCCACCCACGGTACCGGCTCCAATCACAACCAGGTCGGCGCGGTCGCTGGCCATCGCGCAATTATCGTCCGACCAAGGCGCCCTTTAACCTTGCGTGGTGCCAGACCGGAGGCCACGCAGCGCGCTCTACGGAATCCTGGCCGCGGTCTTCGTCTCCGGCACCGGAATAGGGTCTCTGCTACCGATCCTCCCTTTGTTCCTGCGCGAGCGCGGCGCGTCGTACTCATTTGTCGGATTGATAGTGGGCGCGGCACTTGCGGCGCAGGCGGTGGGCCAGTGGCCGGCGGGGTGGCTGGCAGAGAGGATCGGACGCAGGGAGATGATGGTCGTTGGGCTGCTGGTCGCCGCGGGCGCGTCCCTGATGTTCCTGCTTCCCCTGTCGATCGAGTGGCTGGTCGCGGTGCGGTTCCTTCAGGGACTGGGATTCGCGGCCGCTGCGCCGGCCGAGATTGCGGCTGTCGCCGACGTGGTGCCTTCCGAAGAGCTCGGCCGCGCTTACGGATGGGTATCTGCCGCCCGCCAATCCGGGCTCATTGTCGGCCCGGCGATTGGCGGCCTGCTGGCGGTATTTGGCCGATGGACAGTGTTCGCTGTCACCGGGGCGGCACTGGCGACGGCGGCGCTGGTGGCGGCGTTGACTCTTCCCCCGTCCGTTCGCCGGCCGCGGGCACAGGTGAGCATCGCTCGCGTCTTCATACGCTCCAACCGCGTTGGCACGGCTATGAGGGCCGTCGTCACCATGACGATCGGGCTCGGACTTCTGATCGGCATCTACGACGTGGTCTGGAGCCTGTACATGCGCCAGATCGGCGCCAGCGACGTCGTCATCGGGCTCTCTTTCACACTGTTCGCGCTACCCCTCGTTGCGGCCACGCCATTCGCCGGGTGGGCATCAGACCGGTGGGACAGGCGCTGGCTCGCCTTCGCCTCGGTCGCCCTCGGCTCCCTGATGGCAGTGATCTATCCGTTCGTGAGCTTCATCCCTGTCGTCATCGGGGTCGGAGTCATCGAGGCCGCCCTGTGGGCGTTCACCGAGCCGGCAATGAACTCGTTCTTGATGGAGGCTGTCCGCGACCGGCGAGGCGAGGCGCAGGGCATTGTCGGCACAGCACAGAGCGGCTCCATGGCGATCGGATCGCTGGTTGGCGGGTCGCTGTTCGCGCTTGGGTTGGGAGTGCCGTTCTTCGTCGCGGCGGCTGTTGGCTGCGGATTCGCCGTCGCCGCCGTGCCCGGCCTACGTGCGGCGGGCCGGCGTGGGCCGGTTATTCAGGAATCGGCCTGACCATCATCCCCCGGTCTGTGCCGTTTCGCGGGCCGGCGAATGATCGCGAAAACCAGGATAAGCGCTAACAGAGCCGGCCACCAGCTTCCCAGCGGCGGCGTGCCTGTGTTGGGAAGCCCGGGTACTGTGCTTCCCGTCACCGTCGCGCGGGCCGTGTTGTTGGATGGGTTGAAATCGGGTGGAGTTCCCGCGAGCCTAGACGCAACATTGGTCACCTTGCTCGTGCTGGTGACGGTCGCGACAATGCGGAGAGTCGCTGTGGCTCCGACGGCGAGGTTACCGATGTTCCAAACGCCGGTGCCTGGCGCGTAGGTGGTACCTGCGCTCGGTGTGGCCGACACGAATGCGAGGCCCGCAGGCAGCAGGTCCCTGACCTGGACGCCTGCCGCGTTGTTTGGTCCGAGATCCGTGGCCGCAATGGTGAATGTGACGTTGGCGCCGACCGCCGGCGTGGAATTGCTGACCGATTTCCGCACGCGAATGTCCGCAGCCGCAGCCACTATGACCAATGGCGCAAGGACGGTGTTGCTCTGGTTGTAGGTCCAGATGTCCAGACCTTTGGCGTCACCGAAGTTGCCCGTGCAGGGCACGTTATTGTTGCCACCGCTCGCGGCGCCGTATGCCCGTTGCGCGCCGGCCGAATTGAAACCGCTGATCGTGTTGGAGAACGAGGTCGTCGGGGGTGTGGCCCCGCAAAGCACAGTGCCTACGGTGTTGCCAGAGTTGACAACCGTTCCGTTGCGAGTCATGTACGCGCGATCGTCATAGAAGGCGCCGCTGCAACCTCCGGTCAGCGGCGGGCATACGCCACCTGGTGCGTTGAGCATGGTGATGGTCGGGCCGCCCGTCGTGTCGTTCTCGACGTCGATCATCGGGAAGTGGTATTCGCCGCCATGCAGGGTGACATGCGCCTGGTACAGACCCACCGGGAATGCGGTGTTCGAGTTGTCAAGACCATCCCACGTCGCCGTGTGGATTCCCGCGCCATTGACAACGCCGCGCAGGGATCGGTTCAGCGGATTCGTGGGATCGAAGTCCACTCCACGGCTGATCACGATGTCGTAGACGCCCGGCACGTTGGTCGTGAACTTGAACGTGCCACCGGAGTTGACCAGGCTCGTGTTGCCGCCCACGTTGCCGGCAAACGAGATCGCGCTCATGATCGGCGCGATCGGTGTGGCGGGGATCCCCAGCGCCGTGATCGTGGCGGCCGCGGGCGGCTCGAAGAACAGTGGAAAGGTCGGGCGAGCGATGCTGACTCCGCCCTGGATCCCGGTGAGCTGGCCGGGGCTGCCGGTGGCGTTCGCGACTGCGTCGTGGTAGAGCGGCGTCGTGCCGTCCGAATCCAGAAAACCTACCTGGTTCCCGTAGACGAC
Source organism: Candidatus Dormiibacterota bacterium (assembly GCA_040004595.1). Classification (GTDB taxonomy): domain Bacteria; phylum Chloroflexota; class Dormibacteria; order Dormibacterales; family Dormibacteraceae; genus Palsa-872. Next base: position 11,469 of record JBDUAO010000065.1, read on the forward strand.
CCAGCCGTTCGGGTCCATCCCCCGGAGGTCGATCTTGTACTTGTATGCATCCCGCGTCACCGCGTAGATCGACGGGAACACCGGCAGCCCGTTACCGGCTGTGAACAGCGCGAGGTAGTAGGTGAACACCCTCCCGGTGATGTTCACGGTCGAGGTTAGATTGGCGCGAACCGTCGCATCCCATGCTGCGATCGACGTCCCCTGGGTCGCGTCGAAATCGCCGGCCGCGGTTAGCGCGACGTCTGCAGCGACGGCTCCATCGACGTTCGAGGCCGCGCCGAGCGGGCCGAGGAATGCGATGTTGAAGATGCCCGTCGACGGCGCGGTGTAATGGCAGGGCACGTACCCTCCGGCGACGCCGCCGGCTGGGATGGTGTCCGGCCCGGCAAGTTCCTCGGCGCGGCTGGCGATGATGCCCTGTGCCGGGGGAGCCCCGCCCGCGAGTCGCTGAGCGTTGCAGTTGAAATTGGCCACCGCCGGGATTGTCTCGGTGCCGATCGAGCCCAATACGAGGTTGGGGTTGTACACAAGGATGTCGCTGGAGCCCTGGCCGATCGCGCTGGAGCCGAGCATCAGGACCTGGCCGGTGGTCAAGTAGGCCTTGATCAGGGTCCGCCGGATCAAGGCTCCGTTTCCATATGAGCCGGTACGCCATTCCGTGTTGGCGCGGCTGCCGGAGGCGCCGTTGGGCCACAGGTTCGAGCTTCCGGCAGCGATCGCGGGCGAGGCGGACGTAAGCACCGCCATGGCGGTGCAGGCGACCGCCAGCGCCACGCGGCCTCGGGCGAACCTAAACAAGGACGGCGCTCACGAGCAGGCGATGGGTGGCGCTCAATATCGACGGGTCCCAGGCCCCGGTGCACGTTATGAGGGTCAGCGAGGCGACTTTGCTGGGGGCGAAGAGGGCGGCTACCCTCGCGTCCGCTGCAACCACCCGGCGGCCTGTCACCTTGAAGCTGAGGTGGGTCCCGTCACCCCGGACCACCGTGATGATGTCGCCTGGCCTCAGCTGGCTGAGTCGGGTGAAGACGGCGGAACCGGTCCACCAGTCGACATGGCCGTTCATGAGCGCATTTCCTGGCTGGCCGGGCAGCGGCCCAAGGTTGTACCAGGCGACGTCGTGAAAGTCCTTGGGGGTCAGGATGTTCCGTCCAGCGTCGAGGCCTCTCGCTTCAATCCTGGCATCGACCCCGATCTTCGAGATCATCAACCGTACTGGGAGGGGGTCCGGGGCAGGCTTGACCGCGGCAATGGCGGCAACCGGAGCAGGCGGCCCGCCCGAGGTGGCTGAGGGGGTGGCGGCAGTCGATGGCGCCAGGACGTTCGGCAGCACCGCATCTGGGGACAACGCGGCCACGACGCACAGGCTCAGGACCAAGGCACGACCAAACATTTGCGCGATTCTAGGCTTCGGGACCCGGTAATTCGTCAATTCGGCGGCGAATCTGCCGGGTGGATGGCCGCTCAGGTAGCTCTGACCGCATTGGTTGCGGAGCCGAGAAGGGCACGCGTTAAGAACCTTCGAGGCCCCCCAAATGTTGGCCGCAGATCTTGTCACCCGTTTGCGCATCGCGAACTAAGATTTTCTCGATGGCCATCACTCGTGCCGGCTTCGGGCGAACCAAACATCAGAGCAGCCGCGTGATCTTCGGTGCGGCCGCATTGGGGTCAGTGGGTCAGGACGTGGCCGACCGTGCTCTCGAGGTCCTCCTTGCATACGGCATCAACCATATCGACGTGGCGGCTTCCTACGGTGATGCGGAGCTTCGTGTCAGAACTTGGTTGCGAGGCCGGCGCGACTCCTTCTTTCTAGCCACCAAGACGGGAGAGCGAAAGGCGCCGCAGGCACTCGAGGAGCTGCATCGATCGCTTGATCGTTTGGGCGTCGACCACGTCGACCTCTGGCAGCTGCACAACCTGGCCGACCCCATCGAATGGGACACCGCGCTCAGCCCGGGCGGGGCGATCGAGGCGGCGATCGAGGCGCGCGATCAGGGACTGGTCAAGTGGATTGGAGTCACGGGCCACGGCGCACAGATCGCCGCCAACCACCGCCGCAGCATCGCGCGTTTCGATTTCGATTCCGTCCTCCTTCCCTACAACTTCGTCACTATGCAGTCTTCCTACTACGCGGAGAACTTCGAGGCCCTGGCCGCCGCGTGCGCGGAGCGCGGAACAGCGGTGCAAACGATCAAGTCGATTGCGATGCGGCCGTGGTCGGGGCAGGAGCGAACGAGGTCGACCTGGTACCAGCCGCTCGAGGATCAGGCCGACATCGACCTCGCAGTGTGGTGGGTGCTGGGGCGGCCCGGCGTCTTCCTGAACACCGTCGGCGACGTCGATCTGTTGCCAAAGGTGCTGGACGCGGCCGAACGATTCGAGAAGAAGCCTGACGACGCGGCGATGGTAGCGCTGGTCGAGCGGTCGGAGACAGAGCCGCTTTTCGTCTAGCCGGTTACCAGCGGGTCACCACCACTTTCTTTCTCGTAAAGAACTCGATCCCATCCGTGCCATGCACGTGGA